>NZ_CP030056.1:600000-900000 GCF_015291645.1 Bradyrhizobium sp. CCBAU 53340 | reverse complement strand
CCGAGTGTGATCGGCTTGCCGACGAGCAATTGATCCGGCTGCACGGGGACGGAGACTGTCGCCCCGGCGTCGAGCCTGACGTCCATGCCCGCCTCGTGCGCCGCCTCGATGTGGCCGCCCAGGAAATTCATCTTGGGTGAGCCGATGAATCCGGCCACAAACCGGGATGCCGGATTGTGATAGAGATCATGCGGGCTTCCCACCTGCTCGATGTTGCCGTCCTTGAGTACGACGATCTTGTCGGCCATTGTCATGGCTTCCACCTGGTCGTGTGTCACGTAGATCATGGTATTCCCAAGCTGCTTGTGGAGCTTGGCAATCTGAACCCGCATCTGCACCCGCAATTCGGTATCAAGGTTCGACAGGGGTTCGTCGAATAGGAACACCTTGGGTTCGCGAACAATTGCGCGGCCAATCGCAACGCGCTGACGCTGGCCGCCCGAGAGTTGTCGGGGTTTTCGGTCCAGAAGATGATCGATCTGTAGCAGCGACGCAGTCTCGGCGACCCTGGTCTCGATCCCGGTCTTCGCAACCTTTGCCATTCGCAGAGGAAAGGCAAGGTTCTCGCGCACAGTCATGTGCGGATAGAGCGCGTAGCTCTGAAACACCATCCCGAGGTTTCGATCCGCCGCATCGACATCATTGACGAGCTCGTTGTCAATCAGAAGCCGGCCGCCGCTGATTCGTTCTAGTCCTCCAATCATTCGCAACAGCGTCGACTTGCCCGATCCCGAAGGTCCGACGAACACGACGAACTCGCCGTGATCGATGGTGAGATCAATGTTCCGCAGGATCTGGATTGTCCCATAGGCCTTGTTGACGCCTTCCAAACGAACATCGGCCATCACGAACTCCTCTGTCGAATCCGTTCGACCAGCGCCGCCGGGACCTCAATCTCTGCCAGGCTGGAGACGATAAAATCAGGTGGCACCAGGGATGGGTCTTCGCGGGGCGGCACGCCGGTCGTGACCAGCACCGTCGGTAGCTTCGCTCGCTTTCCGGCCTGGATATCCGTCTGGATCTGGTCGCCAATCATCAATGTGGCGTTGCGCGCCGTCCCGAGACGGGAAAGTGCCGTCTCGATCATGTGCGGCTCAGGTTTCCCGACAATCAAGGGCTTCACGCCTGTGGCAGCAGCTACAGCTGTGATCGTTGCTCCTGCTCCAGGTTCGAAACCGCCTGCGGTCGGCAGGAGGAGATCGGGGTTGGTGCCGACGAATGCGGCACCGTTCAGGATCGCTTCGACCGCAATCCGCAGCTTCTCATGCGTTATCTAGCGATCGAGGCCCATGACCACGGCATCGGGTTCGCGATCGGTCACATCGAGCCCCGCTTCGGTGATGGCCTTCACCAGCGATGGCGCGCCCACGACGAATACGCGCGTTGCATCCTTGTATGTCGCGCGAATGAGCTCGGCGGCAGTGATGGCGCTCGTGACAACGTCTTTCGGCGTGACGACAAGCCCGAAACTCGCAAGTTTGCGGAGACATCTTCGGGGGTATGGGTGGAATTGTTAGTCACGAAGCAGAACGGCAATCCTGCCGTCTGCCAAGCTCCAAATGTCTGGATAGCATCTGGTATCGCCGCGTTGCCGCGATAAACCACGCCATCGAGATCCGAAATGATACCTTTGACTTGCGGCCAGTTATGGGCCGGGGCGGTATTAGCCATTCATCAGCATCCCGCCGTTCACGTGAAGAATCTGCCCGGTCATATATGAGGCCGCGGGGCTTGCGAGAAAGACAGCAAGACCCGCGATATTCTCCGGTAGACCCACGCGTCCCAGCGGGATCCGGCCACTATGGCGGGCTTCGGTCTCCTCCCGGGGACGCCCGTGCATGGGCGTGTCGATAATGCCAGGGGCGATTGCGTTGACATTGATCTTGAGCGGCGCGCATTCGTAGGCGAGCAGCTTGGTGAGATCGTGGACGATCGCCTTGGACAAGCAGTAGTCGGCGCCGCCAGCCTGATAGTTGAAGACTGCACCTTGCGAGGACAGCGAGGAGCCGACGTTGACGATACGGCCACCTTTCGCCTTCATGAACCGGTCGACCACCAGTTTGGAGGAGCGCAGGACAGCGACTGAGTTGATCTGGATCGTGCGCTCGATCTTTTCCGAATTGCCGTTCAGGAGCGGCTCGGCAGACTTGATGCCGGCGTTATTCACCAGCACATCGAGCCGGCCGAAACGTCTGGCAATCTCATCTAGCACCCTTGCGACATCGTCCTCCCGCGCGACATCCATCGCCATTGGCAGTACGCCGTTGCCATGGGGCAGGCCAGCCAAGGTCTCCCTGAGGTTTGCGAGATTAGCATCGGTGGCAAGGACATTCGCCCCTCCCGCCCGGAATGCATTGAAACAATGGCCGACCCGATGCCTCCACCGGCTCCGGTTACGAGCACCGTTCTATCCGAAACTGAGAACTGTTCAGTCATTCCAACTCCAGGATCGTTTGTGATTGCAGAAATTCGCCAACCGCCTCGCGGCTCGGCATCGAGCTTTGAGCACCGCGGCGCGTCACGCACAGGGCTGCCACCGCGAGCGCCCTTCGTACGGCTTCCCTCAAGGGCAGGCTCTCAGCCAATGAAGCGGCGAAGGCGCCATTGAAAGCATCCCCTGCGGCCGTGGTATCCACGACCTTCACCGGGAAGGCGCGCAGAGAAAAAGATTGCTTCTTGTCGGCATAGTAAGCGCCCTGCGCGCCCAAGGTGATTAGGGCGGCAGCTGGACCGAGATCGAGAAGCTTTAAGGCCGCGCCCGCGGCTGTGTGGAAGTCGAGGACTTCGATCCCTGTGAGCTCAAAGGCTTCCGTCTGGTTCGGCGTGACGAAGTCAACGCTTGCCCACGCGGCCGGTGAAAGCCCGGGCCTGACCGGCGCCGGCTTGAAGATGAGTTCAAAACCCTTGTCCGCCTTCATCTCGAAGAGCCGATTAAGGGCCGAGATCGGCATCCCCATTTCCGCAACAACGATTGCATCGCGCGCGATGAACTCGGCCGCGCGCTCGATCATCTCGGGTGTCACGTTCAAATTCGTGCCAGGGTCTATGACGATCATGTTCGAGCCGTCGTCGCCGACCATGACCAGGGCTGAACCGGAGACCTCGCCCGCAGAGATCTGAATGGCATCTGCGCGAACGCCGGCCTGCATCAGGGACTGCAACAGCCAGTGGCCGGCATCGTCATCGCCGAGACGCGTGTAGAAATGTGGCTTGAGGCCAAGCCGGGCGGCAGCAACGGCCTGATTGGCGCCCTTGCCTCCGGGGTAACGGGTCAAGCCGCCCATCAGGCTTTCACCTGGAGTCGGCAGTCGCTCGACGTTGAAGCAGAGATCGAGATTCGTCGTTCCGAAGAACATCAATGGCCGGGTGTTCATTTTACGGCACCGAAGGTGAGGCCGCGTTCGAGGTGACGCTGGCCAATGACGATCAGGATGACGGGAATGATCATCGTCACGACGAGCCCGGCCGCCATGACGGGATAGAACTGCACGCCCGGATTGAGAAGCTTGAGCAGAGCGACCGTCACCGGCGCCTTGGTCGAGCTCAGCATTAGACCGAGGGCAAAATTGTGCCAGGCGAGCAGGAAGATGAGCAATGAGGCTCCGATCAGTCCTGGCTTCAACAGTGGCAGCACGATGTGCAGCACGACGCGAACGGGTTTGGCGCCGTCCATGGCAGCCGCCTCCTCGATGTCCTTGGGGATGTCCTCGATGTAGGAGCGGCTCAGCCAGACGATCATCGGCAGTGTGACCACCTGGTAGACCCAGATCATGCCGAGATAGGTGTCATATAGCCCGATGGTCTGGAATACGCTGAAGAGCGGGATGACGACCAGGAGAACCGGGGCAAAGCGGAATCCAAGAATGAAGAACGCAATGTCCTCTTTGAGAGGTATGTCGCGCCGCGCCAGCACGTAGCCGGCCGGCACGCCCACGAGCAGAGACACGATGACCGAGCCCAGCGCTATGACGACGCTGTTGGTGATCGGCGTCAAGAAATCGACTTTGATGGTGCCATAGCTGGTCGCCCCCGCCTGGGCGACATCAAACAGCACGCGAAAATTCTCCAGGGTCGGCGAGAACAGAAAGGTCGGTGGCCAGGTCATGACTTCGGCCTGCTGCTTCAGCGACATCATCAATATCCAGATAAGCGGAAAAGCTAGGATAAATGCGCAAACGCCCACGAGCAGGTTGAGGATCAGATTGGCGGGAGTCGAACGATTGACGCGCATGCGCGGCCTCTTCAGCTGACGCGCTGGCGAACAAAGCGCCAGAGCTTGACCATGGCGAACGTCCCGACTAGCACGATCAGCCAATTGACCACCATCAGTGCGGCGCCACGCCCAAAAGCGAGATTCTGGAACGCGGTGATGTAGGCACGTACCGAAAGAACCGAAGTGCTGTTGCCGGGCCCGCCTTGGGTTGTCCCGAAGATGATGTCGAACTGGTTGAGAGACTCGATCAGCCGAAACACCGCCGCGATCAGAATGTAGGGAGCAATCAGAGGCTGCTCGATGTGCAGAAAGGTCGCCAAGCCCTTCGCACCGTTAACGCGCGCGGCTTCTCTCACCTCTTCATTGATGCCCTGAAGGCCGGCGAAGATGATGAGTGCGAAGAAGGGCGTGTAGGTCCATACGTCGATCAGGACCAGGGAGAACATTGCGGTCACGGGATCTGAGATCCAGGCAAATCGGCCGATCCCGACAAGCGACAACAGATAATTCATGATCCCGTTTTGTGGGTCCATCATGGTCGTCCACATGAGCGCTACGCTCATCGGGGGTAGGACGAGGGGCAGGAGAATGACCGGCCGCATCACGCGGGCCAGGAAGACTTCGGTCGCGAACAGCTTGGCAAGCGCGAGACCGAAGGCTGCCTCGGCAAGGACGGCGGATCCAGAGTAGACCAGCGTCGCGCGAATGCTATTCCAGAAATCCTCTGTCTTAATCAGCGCCGCGTAATTGTTGAGGCCGATGAAGTGGACCAAGGGGCGACCGAACCTGAGGTCAGTCAACGACTGATAGACGCCGTAGAAGAACAGAAGCAGAAATCCTACAAGTATGACGATGGCTGGCGCAATTGCTGCAATGCTCCACCAGTCAAGACGCGGCTCCTCAGCGCTCTTGATCCGCCGATCCTGTGAGGAGGCAAGTTGGCTGGCCGAAGACTGCAGCGTCACGATTGCGTCGTATCCTCGAAGTTCCATATGACTACATCTCTAATTGCAAGAAGGGGCAGCGGGTCGCCGCCGCCCCCTCGGCACTTCACATGGTCGATCGGATTTCGGCCGCGAGGTCTGTCAATGTCGCCTTCACGTCAGCTCCGTTGACCATTTTCTGCATGGCAACGGCCCAGGCATTCATTGCTTCGGCAAAGCCGACGCGAGCTGTAAAGGCCAGCTTTGCCCGGTCCTGCACGCTCTTGAACGTGTCGACAAAGTTGTTGAATTCAGGCTTTGCCGCGTATTCGAGCCATGCCTTGTCAGTCCAGGTCGAGGTGCGCGGAGAGTTGACGAGCTTGCCGGCCACGGCACCGTTGAGCTTCACTTGCTTCGAAGTCGCCCATTGGATGAAGAGCCACGCAGCTCCCTTCTTTTGCGATGCCGCATTCATCGCCAAAGACCAGATCCAGATGTTGGATTCGAAGTTTTTGGCATTCGGAGCACGCAAGGGCGGCGCAAATGCTATTTTGCCTGAGGCTGGCTTGCCGGCAACGTCGTTCCAAAAGCCAAACATGTTGGAATCGATCGCCATGGCTGTGCGGCCGGAATTGATGCCTTCGACCACCTGGTACCAATTGTCGTTAGCAAAGGAGGGCGCCGCGCACTTCTTGATCATGTCCACATAGTCCTTGTGGAAAGCGATCGACTCGGGTGAGTCGAGGCCGGTGTCGAGCTTACCGTCCTTGACGGTGAAATCGTGCACCCCGTAGGACCTGGCGATCGAGATTGCGGCCGTGTGGATGCTGCTCCAGAACCGCACACCGCGGACGCCAAGGGGCGTAATCGTCGGATCGGCAGCCTTCAGCTTTTCGCATGCCGCGGACATCTCCGGCGGGGTCGTAGGGACCTTGATGCCATACTTGTCGAGGATGTCCTTCCGTTAGAACAGTTGGATATTCTCGAAGCCATGCGGAATGGCCCACACCTGCCCGCTTCCCGGCTCGATCTGGCCTTCCTTGACCTTCCAAGTCAGCGCATCTCGTAGTGCTGGGAAGAAATCCTTGTAATCGTAGCCGGCCGCCGTAAGTTTCGGATCGTTCAGATAGCGGTCGAGGGGCTCAAGCAATTGACCGGGCGCAAGATCCCAAGCCGGTTGAATGCCCGTACCGACAACGTCCCAGCTTGGTGATTTGGTGCTGAGCTGGATCGTCAACTTATTCCAATACGCATCGTCCGGATAAAGCTCCGGCGTCACCTTGATGCCGGTAAGCTTCTCGAATTCCGGCAGCTGGGCTGCAACCGCATCGGCATATGGATGAATATCGGAGGCCCAGACGATCGACTCGCCTTCGAACTGGCGCCAATTGATGTCGTCTGCCTTGGCGTGGGTAAGCGCCATGGCCGTTCCGGCCAAAAGCGTGGAGCAGATAAGGGTAGCTTTCCTAGCAAAATTTGCTGAACGGTCCGGACAAGCAGCGTACTTCCTTGGCATGATTCCCCTCCGGTGAGCTCTTTGGCCCGTAAACCTCGTGCCCCCTCCTCTTCGAGAGGCCGCAGTGTCGGCAAGGCTAGCGCCCGCTGTTCCGTCGTAAGCGGTTTTCCGAACTCTCTTTGGGTAAGATTGGGTAACGTCGAACAATCGGTAGTTCAGAAAGTGATCCGCGGATCGCGTCAGGCGTACTCAAGCCACGTTGTCTACCAATTTGCTGGACTGGCAGCAGTCATCCTCAAGGATCAATTAGCAAACTTATGACGCTGACGCCTCGTAGCTTCGGCAGTCAAACGACAGTCGATTGTCCTGGGATGTGGCGGCTCCGAAATCTCTTGTGCACGCGCCGGTTAGCGAGGTTCACAATGACCGTTCTCGAGTGCGCGATAGGGCAAAGGTTTCAATCCTCCACTGCAGTACTTCACACGGTTTTCCGTCTTCCGTACCGTTCCTCCGAATGCGCCGAGACGGCTTTAAGCTGCAAGAACCGTCATCAGGAATCTCCGGACCTCTGTCTTCAGCCGCGCGCTGTCGTTGGACAGCATCTGCGCGTAGGTGAGCAGTTAACTCGAAGCCGAGCCGGTCTCCGTTGCGCGGCGCTTCACGTCGGCTATGCTCGAAGCCACTCGGCGGGCCCCGTGTGTGCCTCCTGGATATTGGAGGAGATCTCTTGCGTAACAGCTCCTTGTTCGTCAACCGCGCACAAGATCGCCGACCAAGAACTAAGTTCAACGGCGGCGTGGGCCAAGCGTGTAACTCATCAGCAACGCGACCACGAGCAGCACTCCCTGAACGAAGCTTTGCGCGTAGTACGGGAAATTGAACATTGTCAGTCCGTTGATTAGTGTGGCGACGAAGACCGCGCCAACCAGCGTACCGACGGCATTCGCTTTGTTGGCGCCAAGCACGGCATATCCCACGAGCGCGGCGGACACGGCCTGCAGCAAGTACGCGTCGCCCACATTGACGTCGCCCCGGTTGGAGCGGGCCGCTAACATGACTCCGGCGATTGCTGCCAACGCGCCGGAGATCAGGTATGCCGCCATGCGATAACGCGCCACGCGGATGCCGGCCGCCGCGGCTGCGATCGGATTGCCCCCAACGGCGTAGAAGGCCCGCCCCCACCGCGTGTAATTGAGCAGCACAATGACGACGATGAATATCAGACCTGCGACCACGACTGACGCTGGGATACCGAACAGCCGCCCACCACCTAGCCAGCCGAATAGCGGCGAGAACTTGCCCGGAGCGACATTGCCGTTGAACGACATACCCTCCGCGATCGACTGGCCCGAGACGCCGAGCAAGGTCAACCCGTTGATGAGGAACAAGCCGGAGAGCGTTGCCACCAGATCGGGGATGCGGGCGTAGACAATGAGAAAAGTGTTGAATAGGCCGACCGCGACGCCCGCCGCCACGGCGATCAGAATCGCTGGGGCGCCACCGAGGTCGCCGATCACCATCGCCGCGGTTGCTGCCATCACCGCAAGCGACATCGACGCTCCTACGGACAGGTCGAATCCGCCGACCGTCATCGAAACCGTGGCGCCAAGCCCGATCACCGCGACCACCGAGGCCGCTTGCAGGATAAACATTGCATTGGCGAACGTGCGGAAGAACGGCTGCTGCCAGGAGAAGAACAGAATCATCAGCACCAGAACGGCCAAAAGCCCGTAGCGGTAGATGAAGACTTTCAGCTTTTCCGCGCTGCCGCGGGTGGATCCAGGCTCGGCCGGCTGCGCGAGCGAGTTTTGGATTGTCATTGAAGGGTGCCCCCACTTACGCCTTGCCGAGCTGCACCGGTCCGGCTCATGATTTCAGAAAGCTCTTCGGAGCTGAGCGCATCCGCCATAACTTCGCCCGCGATCGCTCCTTCGACCATAATGAGTACGCGGTCGGCGACCTCCACCACTTCCTCAGGGTCCGACGACGAGACTACGACCGAGTTGTACTCCGAGAAAGCCCGCAGCGCGTCCGAGATGATGCCGCGCGCTCCGATGTCGATTCCCCGGAACGGTTCGTCAAGAATTAGAAGTGACCAGCCGTGCTTGAGCCAGCGGCCGACTAACAGCTTCTGCTGATTGCCTCCCGACAGCGCCTCGATGGGGGCATCCCAGCCGGGACACTTGACGTTGTAGTCACGGATGATATCCTGGGTGAATGCCACTTCTTTATGTAGGTCGATGAAGCCATAGCGGCTGAAGAATCCCATTGCGCCGATCGAGCAATGCTTCGCCAGGCCCTCGCCAGGGAAGATCGATTGCTTCGCGCGCTCCTCCGGCACCATCGCCACGCCCCTCGTCAGCGCATCGGCTGCGTCGCGCGGCTTGAAGGGCCGATCGTTGAGCAGCATCTTGCCCGAAACCAGCGGCATAGCACCGTAAATCTGTTCCAGAAGCTCGGTCTTCCCGGCGCCAACGAGCCCGGTGATACCGATCACCTCGCCCTTGCGGAACGTCAGGTCGACGGGCACCGCATCGGGCCGCACACGCAAGCCGCGTCCGACAAACACCGGCACCTGGTCCGAGCGGCGGATGACATGTTTCGCCGACAAGATCAGATCGCCGAGAATTGATGTCGCTATCGCATTCGTATCGAGCGGTGACTGGTGCTCGGAAACGATCTGACCATTGCGCAAAACGACTGCGCGGTTGCATAGTTGCTGGCTCTCGCTCATGCGGTGCGAGACGTAAAGCACCGCGATACCGCGCCGCTTGAGGTCCGCCACCGCCTCGAACAATTTTTCCGCTTCACGCGCCGACAGCGTCGAAGTCGGCTCGTCGAGGATCAACAGCTTAGGGTTCTTCACTAGGGCGCGCGCGATCGCCACCTCCTGCCGACCGCTCGCTGACAGTTCCTCCACCGGAGCTTCCAGCGGTAGCTTGAGGCCCAACTTCTGCTGCACCTGCTGCGCGCGGTCCATGACGCTGCGGCGGTTGAGAAAGAAGGGCGAGTCGGCGGTCGAGAGATCGTCGAGCAGCAAATTTTCTGCCACTGTCATGCCGAACACCACGGCATCGTCGATGTTCTGGTGAACGGTCGCGATGCCGCAGTCACGCGCTTCGGTCGGCGAGCGGATTTCGGTCCGCTCGCCCTCGATCAGGATTTCGCCGGACGTGCGCAGGAAATTGCCGGAGAGCACTTTGATGAGCGTGGACTTGCCGGCGCCGTTGGCACCGAGCAGACCCAGCGTCTCGCCCGGCATAATCGAGAAGCTCACACCCTTTAGCGCTTGCGTGGCACCGAAGCGCTTGGTGATGTTGCGGAACTCGACGAGGGCTCTCGTTCGCTCGGACATAGGGCAACCTCCAGCGAGGCTTTCCTGCGTGGACCGATTCATTTCATCTTATCCATCCAAGGGGCCTTCGCCACGTCCGGCGTCTTCAGATCCGGAAAGACCGCACCAAGCTGTTCGATGTTCTCGACTTTGTTCGTGCGCAGCTCTTCCTGAGTGATAACCAGCGGCGGCACGCTCAGCGTGTTGCCGATGAGGTCGCCGGCAATCCTGGCCGCGGCCACCCGCAGTACGACCGAGCCGACATTGGACTGGTTGGTGGTAGCCGTGACCACCCAAGGACTGTGTGGCTTCGTCATTACCGCGATGTCGGCAGTTGAGATGTCCATGCCATAGGTCTTAACCTTGTCCGCCAGACCGAGTTCGCTGATCGCTAGCGATGCGCCTTTGGTGAACTCATCATACGGCGCGACAATCGCCTTGACGTTTGGATGGGCAGTCAGCGCTGCCTTGGCCTGATCGGCCGTCTGGGCGGCAGTGTTGGCGTTGACGACGCCGATCGTCGCTACCGTATTGACGCCAGGGTTGGCCCTCAAGAATTCCTTCCAGACTTCGTTGCGCAGATCGAGCGCCTGATAGCCTGGCACATAGACATAGATGACGTCAGCCTTTGCACCGTCGCCGCCGATATGGGCCTTCAGAGCACCAAGGATGCCGGTCATCATCAGCTTGTCGCCCTGATCAACGGTGATGACCTTGTCCGACGGCTCGACCGAAACGTAGTAGGTCACGACAGGAATATTGGCGTCAGCGGCCGCCTTGATGCCGTCGCGCAGACTATCACCAAATCCCCAACCAATGACGATGGCATCCGGCTGAGTGGCTACGGCCTGCTGCAGCATCAGCGCCTGCTTCGCATTGTCGCCGTCGGCGTTGTAGACCGTCAGCTTGACGCCGAGCTTCTTCGCTTCAGCCTCAACGCCGGCAATCCACTCCTGATACACGTCGCCAGTGTTGAGCTGGCGGACAACCGCGATCTTAACCGCGTGATTCTTAAACTTTTGCGGTACCTCGGCGTGCGCGTCCGACTTAACTCGAATCGGAGTGGGCCCGTCTGCGAACGCTACACTTGTAAGGGCGATCCCCGCGACGCCTGCGAGAAATGCGCGACGAACAATCCTTGCCACAATCATAACGTTTCCCCTTTGCTGACGTGGTGCTTGGCCGCGGAGTTCTCCGTGCGGCTTGAGTTCTTCAATAGGATTCTAGGGTACGTTGAGCACCCAGTCAGGCTCGAGCGTCCTTCTTGGCATAAGCTTCAGCACGCCGTTCCATACGAAGCTTTAGACGCTCATCGGCTTCAGGGCTGCCGTCGTGAAAGCTGCCAAACCACTTGTCTAGTGGGACCGCCCCATCAGCGTAATTCACCTCGAAAAGCTTGTGGTGAAGATAATGAGCGTAGACTCCAGATGGGACGGTGCGCTCGCCCCCCAGCTCGGTTCGATCGAAACCGGTATGGGCAATTGCTGGAGCGAGGCCCGCGCGCATCACCATGGCAAGCATATGTATTGGATGTGAATTGAAGACAGCGATCAACACGATGACAGAAAAATACAGGATGTGTTCGACCGGGTGCATCGCTAATCCCGACCAGGGAAGCACGTTCGTATTATTGTGGTGCAATGAATGAACGTACTTGTAGAGGAGACGAGTATGAAGCAGGCGGTGAACCGCGTAAAAGTGGACCTCATGAATGAATGGGACGAGTAACAGCAGGACGATGAACCATATTGGGTTGTCTGACAAGGTGATGAGAGGCACGTAGCCGTTGGCATAAAGATAAAACGCCGCGACCTGATATGCTGTAAAGACCGGAACGCCGCTCGTTATCGTCCAGAAAATATTGTCCAAAGCCTGTTTGCCGAAGACGAAAACAGTAGCTCTGGCCGTGGGCCAACGCGGGTTGTACTTAAAGCGCGTCTCCTGCCGTCGCAAAACGTAGAGCCAAGAGTGCCAGGCGCCATACCAAAGGACGACGATGGCATAGTTGAGGAGAACGAGATAAAGTACCCAGCCGATCTCGAGTGTCTTCATTTGTTCAAGAGACGGCGCAAGAAAGAGCCAATAACCGATCCCGAACACGATAAGCAGCAGGTTCCAAGGCAAAAAGTACCCTGGCAACCACTTTATCACCGCCATAGGTTTCGGAGGCAACGTGAACAACGGCCCATAACTGATGAGCTCCTTAGGCGCGTAGTGACCAAACTCGTCGCGACGGCCGAATTTAGTTTCCTCCATCATCGCTTCCTCCTGGCGCGCAATCCACCCCTATATTTTCTTCAGTATATGGCAGAGCGTTGGATGGCTCGATGGTTAGGTTGATTGAAATCCATCAAAATGTCGAGCTACGGCTTACTGCATTGTCGCCACGGCCGCTAAACGCTCGTCATTGTACGGCTCGTTTGCTCCCCTGCACGCTACGTATAGCGGTCGAGAGTATAGATTGCAGATCGGCAACTGATGCAACTTAGCGTGCTCGCTATCGAAACACCGGTACACCAGACATCACTGCCTTTCGAACCGCGATGCAGCATCTGAGCGGCCACAACGGATTGCGCCGGGCGCCACTTCGAGGTGAACGACTTCGCCGCGAACCGGTCGCTCGCGTTATTAGCAGCGAACCGTTGTACGCTGAGGGCTGCGCCACCGGCGACGAACTTTGGCGTCTTGCTCACAACGGACCACACGACCTTCACCGCCGCGGCCGAACTCTTCGCCAACTTCGACCACGGCGCCGCAATGTTCGCGTTGTGTCCGTCGTCAGATAATTTGAGACCGCTCATGCATTTCGAGAAGGGAGGCTCCGGATCATCTTGGGCTAGAGGTTAAGCTGCCTGCAGTCGATGCCGCAAGCGACGGATTGCGATGGTCTCGCGCTTGATGCGCTCAGCAAGATGCGGTTCTTCAAGGTCTGATGCCAGTGCCCTGGGTCTGGCGATGATTGGCGCACCGCGCACAGGCCGTATGTCCTTGCCCTTGAGCCAGGTGGCCAGATCATCCGCGACGTAACTTGATCCGTTGTCGCTGAGAAGCCGTGACCGCTGCTTTATATTGATGTACTCCAGGCCTGAGGCGACAAGCGCCCGGTCGAGCGTGGCCGTAACGTCGGAGGCGCACATGGTTGGGCTCATCCTCAACGCCACGATATAACGCGAGAAGTCAGCGAGCACAGTGAACAGATAATACCAGCCCCAGCCGGTGATCTTGAGGTAGGCGAAGTCAGTCTGACAGAGCTGGTTGATCGCCGTGGTCTTGTCCTTGAACTCGTTGGCCGTCTTGATCACCTCATAGGCGGGGCTGGTGATCAGGTCGTGCGCCTTCAGCAGCCGATAGACCCAGCGCCTCGGAGACTAAGTACTTTCTGTCATCGGTGAAGCGCACCGCCAGCTCGCGCGGCGACAGCTCGGGAATCTCCAGCGCCAGATCGATGATCTGACCGCGGACTTCGTCAGGAACCCGATTCCAGACCATGTCCGACTTCGAGCGATACTCAGCCAGTACCTCAACGCCAACCGCACGGTAGCGATCGTACCACCGATAAAATGCGGCTCGCGGGATGCCGAGCTTCTCGAGCGTGCGTCTGGCACGCAGATGGTGATTGCTCGACCAGCGCGATGATCTCGGCCTTCGCGAACGCAGGATACCTCATGCCTCGTCCTCCCCAGCCGCGCTCAACTCTTTTTTGTAAGCGGTTCTCCAGGGTACGATCGGCGACCACCTCCTTCAATTCGGAGGCTTCACGACGAAGATCCTTGACCTCGCCGGACGTGGCTGAGCGGGCAGTGTCGCCCCCCAAGGCGGCGTTTGCCAGCCTCAAGGAACTCCTTGGACCGGCCATAATACATCGAGGCCACACAGCTCGGAGATATTCTCCTCGTCGCGCAAATCCTTCCAACACGATACGGATATTCTTTTCCGCTGAATACTGCCGAGGTGCCTGGCGTCGGTTGTCCTTCAGCACTTGTTCTGCCGGGGCTTTGTCCGGCCCGGATTTCTGCTTCAACTTCGCTCCGTACGGCAACGATGAACCAGAAATCCTCCTTCGTGAAGTCCTGGTCTCAGAGGCGCTGACGGCGAACACGCCACACTACATGGCGTTGATCCTACGCCGGCAGGCCGCCGACTCGGGGCGCCCCGCACACGAGCGAGTCTACGAATCGTAAACATGATGGAAAAACATCAGGTTCAGAATAGCCTAAATCAGATGTCGGCGACTAACCTCCAAGCTCGCACAGTTCGGACTTGATGTGATGGCTCGAAGAATTGTCATAGTTGGTGCTGGACATGCTGGGACGAGTGCAGCTCGCGCACTACGGGAGCATGGGTGGTCCGACGAGATTGTACTCCTAACGGAGGAACGGTCCGCCCCTTATGAGCGTCCGCCTCTGTCCAAGTCAGTCCTTACTCAAGAGGAGAGCTTCAGCGGCGTAGCGGCTCTTGCCCCAGGTTGGCTTGACCAGAACGGAATCCTTTTCCGCTCTGGGGTCAGAGCGGAAGCAATCGACCGGGACGCACAGAGCGTTACACTCGCTGGAGGAGATCGTTTTCGGTATGACTACCTCCTGCTCGCGACAGGAGCAAAACCGCGTTTTCCGCAGTTGCCTGGCGTCGGCTCGAAGGGAGTGATCGCGCTGCGGTCGTTGGATCAATCCGCCGTTCTCCGAGAGAGATTGATGCCGGCACGAAGGCTTGTCGTTATCGGCGGAGGACTGATCGGATTGGAAGTCGCGGCGTCTGCCCGGGCAAGAGGTGTTGACACAACAGTTTTGGAAAAGGCACCCGCTCTGCTGTCTCGCGTGATGCCGATCTCGACGTCCGATAGAATCTTAGAACTGCATCGTTCCAACGGCACCAAGGTTTTCCTCGGAGCGGACGTGGAGGCGATCATTGGTTGCGACATGGTCGAGGGCGTGCGACTCAGATCAGGACAGGAATTCGTAGCCGACACAGTTCTGGTTGCTGTTGGCGCGGATCCCGACGTTGAATTGGCGCAGAAGGCTGGCCTTGCCACTGACGACGGCATTCTCGTCAATGAATACCTCCAAACTGCAGACTCTCGGATCTTCGCCGCCGGAGACGCAGCAAGATATCCGGCGTCGACGGGTAAAGACACGATACGATTGGAGGCATGGAAGAATGCGCTGGACCAGGGGGGCACTGCCGCGTTGAACATTTTGGGACGAAAGGTTTCCTATAGGGCAGTTCCATGGATGTGGTCTGATCAATTCGACAAAGTATTCCAAGTTGCTGGCATTCCGAACAAATCGCAGGTCGAGGTAAATCGTAGTTTAGACGATGGGGGTATAGTAACGTTTCTCCTAGACAGATTTGGCGTTCTAGAGGCCACGGCGGCGTTCGGTAGCCTATCGCAAGTAGCAAAGATCGTCCGAGTCGCGACCTCGATAATTGAGAGGCGCCTTCGCCCGTCGCCTTCCGTCCTGCAGGACCCAAGCTACGATTTGAGAAAGCTCTTGCAGTCAGATGCCGTCAACGCCCACTCAACGCATGAAGCCGCTCTCTCAGCAGTTCGAAGGTAGACACTACATGAACACCATCCTGTTCTTTCAGTCGCTTTGGGCCATGGAATTGCGAAGCGCGACGGAGCCAGAACGCGGGCTTGAGGAAAACATCCGAATGATCAAAGATGCCGGCTATGACGGCGTTAGCGCAGATTGGCGGAGCCGGGAGTACGTACGCGAGCTGCATGGCCTGTTGAAGGCGAACGGGTTGACAGCCGAAGGCCAGTGTTTTCCGAAGACCATCGATGAGCTCAAGCCAGTGCTCGAAAATGCAACGGAATTCGGTCTTCATCATCTTGAGATTCAACCAGATGTACGGCCACGTCGCTTGGATGATTGCATCCCGCTTTTAGAAGGATGGCTGCGGCTTGCCGAGGAGGTCGATTTTCCCGTCTATATAGAGACACATCGCGACCGGATGACGACCGACCTGTTCTTTACACTCGATCTACTTGAACGAATCCCCGATCTCAAGCTGCTGGGGGATATTTCGCACTTCGTTGTTGGGCGCGAGTTCTCATGGCCAATTACCGAGGAGAATAACAGCCACATCCATCAAGTTTTGGATAGGTGTTGGGCGTTCCACGGTAGGGTAGCAAGCCGCGAGCAAATACAAATCGAGATTAGCTTCCCGCAGCACCAAATGTGGCTCGACCAGTTCTTAGAGTGGTGGGGCTACGGCTTTCGGAGTTGGCGCCGGCGCGCGGCGGACGGAGAGGCATTGGCGTTTACTTGCGAGTTGGGGCCGCGGCCGTACGCGATAACCGGTCGAGATGGTGAAGATACAACGGATCGCTGGAGCGAAGCCCTGATGCTTCGAGAATGCGTCAGGAAGGCTTGGGACAAGTCTGGAGCCCACCTGGAAGACAACGCGTAGAGCACAACGACAGCGCTTGAACTCAGGAAACGTTACAGCCCACTACTGCTCCGCTGCTGAAGACTGCAAACTGTAGACTGCAGATGTAGGTGTCCAGATCAAGGCGATCGCGATTTGTTGTATCGTCGATACACGCTTCGTGTGCTGATCCAGATGGCCTCTTTCTGTTGATTTGAGCTATGAGAGCGCTGGGATCTTGGTCGACATCGGTTTGGGGGGCCCGGCCGGAAGCGGCGCATGCATACATGGTCTATTGAGAAGATCCAAAGGTGCAATGAGGTCGACGGGTACGCGGGAGAACTAGAAGTCGACCTAATGATAGCCCGACTTTGCCGCCGGATCGATCGACGAAGGGTTCGATGTCAGGTGCAAAAGTGATGGCGCCAGACGTTCAGCATATTCTAAAGAGGGAAGAGAAGTTCAACATGAGCCTAGATTTGAAGATGGTTGACGACACCGCTCGTACATGGGTGTTTGCGTGCAAGGTAGAGGATATTCGGCTTCAAGACGTTCGTCGCTGGGAGTTTGACGGGCATTCATACGCAATATTTCGCTCCCCGAAGGGCGAAATCTTCGTAACAGACGATATTTGCACTCATGAACACGCCCACCTGTCCGATGGTTATGTTGAGGGCCACACGGTGGAGTGCCCCCGTCACTCTGGACGGTTCAGCTATATGACGGGAAAGGCACTTGGCGCTCCGGTATGCATAAACCTGCGCACGTACGAGGTGAGAATCGAGGATGGAGCGGTCACCGTTTTGGTACCTCGACGGGCTTAACCCGCAACGACCTCTAACTCGGCTCCGTCAAGCGTGACAGAGTTGCAGATAGCGCGTGAAGCAATCAGCTGACGCATTTTTCTCAGCTCTCGCCCGATGAGCGCCGTGGGTCCGATGGCGGTCGCGCCGACGAGTCGTTCAAGTGCGTCGCAGTGAAGCAAGATCGCGCTTCCAGACGCTGTCGGTTTTCGCCTTGTCGACGTACCGAGATGAGGTAACCCCATTATTTGAAGGGAGAGGTCGTACTGGTCAGACCAAAAGAATGGGACTGACGGCGCCGTAACTTCTTCGCCCAGCAGTACGGCGGCTAGGATTCTTGCGTGATCCTCCGCGTTTTGCCACGACTCCAAACGTATATGCCGTTGGTAAAGTGGATGCCAGAAGGCGGCAATGTCGCCACAGGCGAATATGTTGGGATCAGAGGTACGCAGCTGCTCGTTAGTTATTACACCAATGTCGATCTCCAAGCCGGCGCCAATCGCAAGGGATATCTCAGGTTCAACACCAACGGCAACGACGGCGACACTGCAGTCAACAGCATCTCCATTGCTGAGAACAGCGCGCTTTAGGCTACCATGGCCATTGGAAACGAACCTCTCGACCATGGCCCCGTACGTCAATTGCACACCAGCGTGGAGGTGCGTCTCGGCAAGGCGATCTGCTACCAGTCGCGGCACCAAGCGAGAAAGCAGTCGGTCGGAAGCTTCGATCACTCGTGGCTGGATGCCGCGCTGTGCGGCGGCCGCCGCGACTTCGAGGCCGATAAATCCGCCACCAACGACGGCCACTCGGTTTGATGCCAGGAAGTACTTAGAAACGGTTTGAGCATCGGCGTAACTTCGAAGGCTAAAGACGCCGCGGAGCTGACTTCCTTGCACCGGAAACCCGCGAACTCGAGAGCCGGTAGCGAGAACCAATCGATCGTATCTAATCACTTTACCGTCGCTAAGTCGGATGTTTTTCCGGACGCGATCAACATCTTCAACGGCGACGCCGAGATGGGTCTCTACACGCTCCCAAACTGGGTCGTTAGGCTTCCACAACACGCAGTCATCGAGCCCGCTGGTGCCCAGGAGAACTCCTTTAGATAGCGGAGGTCGTTCGTAGGGATAGATAGGCTCGGCCCCGACGAGGGTCACGTGGACGCGATCGGGGCCGCGAGACAAGAGTTGCGCCAATCTGCCGCCGGCGTGCCCCCCTCCAACGATGACTATTCTGCATCGCTCAGTCATCAGTTATAATCCTGTGCATCCATGACATCTTGGTGCGAAGTGCGGTGTTGACCTGCGATGGGCTATCGTCAACAAACATACCGCAAAACGAAAGCCGAAGCGAATGAAACCTGGGCTGAACGAGGTAGCCAAGCTCGCTGGCGTCGGAATTGCAACGGTCGATCGCGTCCTCAATGAACGAGCTAATGTATCCCCGAAGACGGCGCTGAAAGTCATCGAAGCTGCTCGTCAGCTGGGGATCAGTCGGACTCTTCCATCGCCCCATCGTCGGCTCTTTCGAGTCAAGGTAATAATGCCTTCGCAAAGGACGCCCCTTCTGTTGCGGCTTGCCCGAGCGTTTGAAAGCCAAATCGCGCAAACTACAAAATCCCTTGTGATCGAACGCGTCCTATTCGAGGAGCGGCATGCGGAAGCGGTCCCGGGTCTGATTCGCGCGGCCAAGGCAGACGCGGTGATAGTGTACGGACCCGAGACAGATCAAATGATAGATGCGATTGCCTCGGTGACCTCATCGGGGACCCCTGTCATTACTCTCGGATCAGACCTGCCGACGACACCACGGTTGGCCTACGTCGGGATTGACCACTACGGAGCCGGACGAGCTGCGGCATTCTTCATGTCCCGGATGGTCAATCGGGGAATCTACTTAGCGGTCTGCTCCGATCTGAAATACCGAGCGGAGGCCTCTAGGATTAGTGGATTTCGAGACGGTGTGAAGGCAGAACTTTCTTCTCCGATACACGTCGAGATAATGGAGAGCGATGAGTGCCCTAAAGGAATGTCCGAGGATGCTGTCAGCGGTATCTACGTCGCGGGATCAAAAAATGGGCTTGCCCACACAGTGGCACCGTGGTTGGCCAGAGCACCAATCGTGATCGCGCACGACCTTAGCGACGAGGTCAGACAGATGATGAAGACCGGCGTCGTTGCTCTGGCGATTGATCAGAACCCGGAAGAACAAGCATCGAGGTCGGTAGCTCTTCTCTTAGCCCGCTTCGGCCTAACGGCTCACGCGCCCGAGGCCGGGATAGTATCGTTTACCGTCCACACGAAATACAACATCTAAGACTGTGCAGTATCCAGAGTCCTGCGAGGGCCGCTCTTTTTCATCGCGACCGGCGCGTTCTGCGCGCTAGCGGCAATGCTGCGTTTGGCGCGGCTGACGAGCAGCCTGCCCTCGGCCGAAAGGCGCCCGAACTCGCCGTGGGCCAAGCTTGATGGTATCCGTCCGGTGATGCTTGCGATTACCCACATTTTTTGAGTCAGAGTTTCGCTCCCGTTGCGATATCGATGAATCGCGATAATCCGCGCCATATGATCAGATTCCCTGGTGGCGGATCGTTGGCGCGGGCGAGATAGCCGCCGAGCCTGGCGATCTTGATAAGATAATGCGACAATGTCTTTCGTTGTGTGTCGACTGGATTCTTGTCTTCGACGAGCCGATCAAGCAATTGGCTTTCAGCCTTGGTCAGCACAAATCCGGTGAGGCATTTGGCGCTGAACGATTAAGCATCGTCATCCAAAAAATGCGCCAGCTCACAATGCAGAATACCGAGATCAGATTCGTCAATCGCTGAGCAGTCCGCAGTTGCGAGTCCTCCTCTGCCCTACAGCCGGATTTGAGTATCTTGTGGAAGACCTCGATCTTCCATCGCAGGGAATACCATTCGAGTTTCTCGATCGCAGCCCTGCGCCGATTGCACTGGAAGATCGGTCAGGAGTTTCCATTCAATCTTCTTTCTGTTCTTTGGCGCTCCTCTTTCATCAGCGTGGATCACTGTCATAGTCAAAGTTGGATACCGCGACTGCTTGCCGATCGGTAGCAAAGTACCGATTTTACGATACCGGATTTCAAGAACAGACTGGTCTGGATTGCCCTTGCTATCCTGGACTTCGATCCGGTGGAGGCCTTTGACCACGACCTCGTCCATTATCGTTGCAACGGTATGATCGCCATCGCCTGCCAGGCGATTGACAAAGGTCCTTACCAAGAAATGCGTTCCAACCTCTTGGGCGGCGCACAACAAGTCATAAATATCGGCCTCACGATCACCGATATGGATGCACTGCGTGGCTTCTCGAAAAGCTCCGTGGATTGTTTGAGGTTCTCCAGCCACCGAATGCTCTCCTTGGTTTCAATGGGGATCCGTGTCAGGTTGACCTCGCGCCTGAGCGCGGCGCCCCCTCTGAACTTCTTTCGGTCCAGAACTTCACGGCGCTGAGCCCCAGTGGAAGCCCCTCGAGGGTCACCGCAAAGCTCGAATGCATCAATATTCCGCATGTCGTGTACGTTTGGGTTTTCCGTCCAATCTTCGGGAGTTGCTTTTGGGGATGCGCTTAATCATCCCGATCAGATCCGGGCGCTCTCTTTGATAGGTGAACTCGGTCGTATCATGCGGGACAAGAACAGGACCTTTCGCAGCCGCGATACGTTCCCGCGTCGATTTAAAGAGACCAGACAGAATGTCGGCCTCGCTTACTCGTTCATTGGAAAAGAAACGATAGGCCGCCTTGGTATTCGCCCAGTCTTGGCAAACCATCGGAATGCTCTGGCCGATGTCTCCACCGATCTGCTTCAGTAGCATGTAAATCTCTCGCCAAGTCCAGCGTCCTGGAATTCGCAAAGCGCTGCTTCACGATCAAACCAGGTCATCGCGTCGGACGCCTCCCGATGCAAGGCTCAGCCTCACAATCTCGCGCACCTGGCGCATGATAACCCTCCTCGTCGGCATCCAATCCTCCCAGCTGCTTCCAGCCGGAGAATTGGCCCAACGATCGGGCCTCACACCATCCGAATCTGCGCGCGATCAAATCCGAATGCTGCGCGGAAAATGCTCGGAATGCTGGGCGCGATCATTTCGGAACCCTGCGCGCCATCAAGTCGGTACGGTGCGCACCATCATCTCGGAATCCGCACGCATTGTCTGGGTGGTCTTGAGCTCTCTACGAACGCAGAGATCCTGCTTTCACCTGACGCTGGCTTCGATTGCATGGCTCGGGAACAGTGATGACGAAACAGTGGATCAACATGCCGTAAGGCCTGTGCAAAAAACGGGCTTCGTGCCCGAACCATTTATTGGGAACGGCGTGCGCAGATCTCATCATGGCCTGGCTGCAACAGCAGTCCACTCACGAGAGGCCGGATACATTTATGCAACTGGAAGTGTCATTTTCGTTGTTACGAACCCTTACACGGACGGGGTGAACCATACATTTTTTGACAAAAGCTCGCGCAGTGCCGCCGCATCGAGCATCTGCTCGGCCAGCAGCTTCTTCAGCTTCGCGTTCTCTTCCTCGAGCGCTTCAGCCGCTTGGCTTCGGAGACTTCCATGCCGCCGAACTTGGCCTTCCAATTGTAGATCGTCGCCTCGGAGACCCGTGTTTGCGAGCCAGGCCTGCTGTCGTCGCTCCAGCCTCATGCTCCTTCAACACTGCGATAACCTGCTCTTCCGTGAACCTTGCCCGTCCATCTTCTGATCTGAGGCCGGCAAACTGGACCATTTTTGGCTAGAGTTTTTCGCACCGGTTCCCTGGCTGGGAGGAGCGAAGGACGATGAAGGCTTCGAAGTTTTCGGACGCCCAGAAGGCGCTCATCCTGAAGCAGGGCAGTGACGGGGTTGCGGTGGCGGAGATCTGCCGCAAGGCCGGGACCAGCTAACTTATTCTGGTAGGGGCAGTTGCCAGTCCGTCCGCTCATTGATGTATTGCTTGTAGGCGGGGTGATCGAACAGGTGCAACACAAAGATCTGGTCATGCCACTGCGTTGGTGCGCCAAACTTCCAAGACAGACCGTTTATCTTTGCGATTTTCCGCGCTGCGTGAGCATCGTTAAATTCCCGGATTGCCAGAAGTTCCCCAACCCATTCGCAGTGTACTTCATCAAGATCACCGACGATATCGTCAAAGTAGCAGAAGGTCCGTGGTAGAAAATGAGATGCAGCAGAGTTGAAAAGGTTTAGTGCCGGCTTAGTACTTGTATAGAGGTCGAGGTCGAAAGACACAAAGCCGATAACAGGTGGCGAATAGCGTTCGATAAACGCCAGAACCGTCTCGCCGACGTTGCCGATTATCAGGGTGGCGCGCTTTAATTGACGCTCCAATTTAGCCCTATCCATTTTGAAAAAACCGGCGCGCCAGAGGTATGGCAGATCTCGGTAATCGTCAGAGGGTGGCAAGCCAGTTTCCAGATCGAAGCCGTAGAGTCGGAAGCGAACTCCCGTTTCAGCCTGAAGACTCTCAGCGACTTGTTCCATCTCCAGCAGTCCCATACCGCCAGCGACGCCAAACTCGATAGCGGCGATTTCGGGAATTTGGAGTGCCTTTGCTTGCCTCGCGGCTTGCCTCATTCCGAAAAGATAATTCGGGCGCATGCGTAGTCCTCGCTTTTAGTGTGGCGGCTTAATCCTGCCACCAAGCATAGGTCCTATTGTACTCAGATCGCCCCATTGGGACACCCCTTAGCGTTGGTAGGTTCGCCTTCTCGAAGACGACCTGCGGGACTTACGGCGCTCCGGATCCGCAAACCACTCCTTCAGCGATTTGCAGTAGGCCTTCCGCGTCTTCAGAGCCACGACGATCAGCAGGACGGGAGCCGTGCCTTTGGTCCAGTATTCGATGTCAGCGTCGGCGCACGCGAATTCGAACGTTTCCTCGGTCTCCACCTGCAGTCGTTCGCGCTCAGTGGCCTTGCCCTGGACCCGCAGGAGCAGGTTGCGTACAGAATCTTTCGCTCTTTCAGCACTGACGGCTTCTTCTAGAATGAAGGAGCTTTGGATGAACGATGGGAATGCCATGGGTCAGGTGATCCAGATAGATGAAGCCCGGATTCGCGATCACCTGGGCGAGATGGTCCGCGGAACGGTAGAAGAGACGCTGAATGCCATGCTGGAGGCCGAAGCGGACCTGCTGTGCGGTGTCGGACGCTATGAGCGGAGCCAGGCCCAGCAGGACACGCGGGCGGGCAGCTACGAACGAACGCTGCAAACCAAGGCGGGCGACGTCAATTTGAAGGCCAGAAGCTACGGCGGCAAACCTTCGAGACGGCGACTATCGAGCGCTACCAGAGGCGGGAGAGCTCGGTTGAGGAGGCGCTGATCGAGATGTATCTGGCCGGGATTTCAGTTCGCCGGGTCGAAGACATCACGGAGGCGCTGTGGGGCACCCGGGTCAGCCCGAGCACAGTGTCGAACCTGAACAAGAAGATCTATGCCAAGATCGAGGCATGGCGGAATCGCAGGATCGAGGACGAGCATCCGTATCTCTATCTCGATGGCATTGTGATGAAGCGCAGCTGGGCCGGTGAAGTTCGCAACGTGTCGCTGCTGATGGCCTCGGCCGTCAATGCCGAGGGATTCCGGGGGATCCTCGGCATCTGTGAAGGTGCCACGGAGGCAAGTCCGGCTGGTCATCGTTTTTGCGGCATCTCGTCGATCGTGGTCTCAAGGGCGTGCAGTTGGTGGTTTCCGATGCCTGCCGAGGTCTTGCCGAAAGCGTTACGGATTACTACGGGGGGTACGCTATCAGCGCCGCATGGTGCATTTTTATCGCAATGTCTTCAGCCTCGTGCCGTCGACCCGGGTCCGCGAGGTGAGCCACATGCTCAAGGCCATTCATACCCAAGAGAGCCGCGCCGCGGTTGGCGCGGGCGACCTCGTGGCGAAGAGCGGCGTGTCGGCTGGAAGCGCGGCCAGGCAGCCTATTCAAGCCTTATCGGGTTGAGGCGTCCGCGCGCCGCGCCCTCGGCGGACATACTTTCCAGTACGTTACAAATCGTACGTAACTCTTCTCGGCGAGTTCGGCGACCTGACGTTCCTGGTCGCGCAGAGACTTGACGTTATAGGCGTAAGTGGTCCCCCCGGCGATTGCCTTTCTTCTGCGGCCGCCCCGCCTGAGCCTCCATCCATGGCGCGCATCTTGCTCGCCACCGGAGCCGGCCGCGCCCAAAGATAGTCTTCCTGCTTGGTCAGCAGATGCCTGCATAGGACAGTGAGCTTACGGGCAAGCGCGACCGCCGCGATCTGATGCCCCCGCTTCGCCCTGATGCGAACGAACAAGGCCTCTTTGCAGCACCCCATTCCGCCTCGACCAGCATCGCCCGCGCGTGGCTGCGACCAACCTTGCTGATGCGCCCATGATGGGCAGCGCCGAGGCCCGACTGGCGTACCCGTGGATTCAGGCCGAAGTAGCTCACCAGCTTCTGTGGGCTCTTGACTCGCGTGACGTCGCCGACCGCCGCGATGATGCCGACGGCCACCGTTAGGTTGACGCTCGTGATCGTCATCAGCCTTCGCACGGGACTGTCGCCCATGACACTCAGTGCGATCTCGCGGTCCAACTCCGCCTGGTCTTCGGCGAGCCGATCGAGTTCACGGATATTCCGCTCAAGTGCCGGCTGCTCATCTGCCGGCACGACCTGCCGTGCAAGCCACACTCGGCCGCGCTGGTTGAGCAGGTCAGAGTGAAGGCACTTCGGAACAAGATGCGACGCAAGGATCGCATGCACCTCATTCTTTACGCGTGTTCGACGACGTACAATCTGGTAACGCCGCGCCACCAGCCGGCGCAATCGCTCGGTAACCGCGTCCGGCGTCCACACTTCGGGCAAGTAGCCCGCGACGTAAAGGTTCGCGAGAGTGCCTGCATCAACCTTGTCGGTCTTCACATGCGCATGGGCGATCGCCTTCACCTGCAGCGGGTTGGCGATCACCTCCCGGGCGACGAAAGGCGACAGTACGCGCGACGCTGCCATGCTATTGCCAGTCGCTTCCAGAACGACCTCGTCCGTCGGCTTAGGCGTCCTCCCGAAGCCTTCAAGTGCCACGCGGGTCATGTCGACCCGGCCTGCGTGCCGCAGCACGCCTCCTTCCCAAATCGCCACCTCCCAGAAGGTGCGGTGGATATCCATTCCGATTACGCGTCGCATGTCCGTCTTTCCTACCCGCCACGTTGATAACGAGAGCGGCGGGCGACACGACAACTACGGATTCGCGCTCTCGGCGCAACCGGGCGAGTCGTAAGAGGCGGCCACCTAACAAAACGAGCTCGCAGCTCATCGTACGAACCGGCCGCCCGCACCTTCGTGCTCCCGGAGCCTCTATCCCGGATACTCGCAGCATATGCCACCAGTTCGAAAAGCCAGTAGCGGAAACAGTGACCGCGCCATCCTCATACCGGTTAACAATCCGCTCGAGCGCATCATGAAGGAGATCCGGCGACGAACCCGTGTCATCGGCGCCTTTCCTGACGGTCAATCCTGTCTCAACTTGGCAGTGGCACGGCTGCGGCACATTGCCGGAACGCGTGGTCGACCAAATGCTACATGAATATGCGACCGCTCTATCAGCAGCAACTCTCTGAGACCGGAGTCGTCGCCTGATCAATGTGCGAAAGATACTGGACACTACCAGTTGCGACCTCGCCCGTTTCGGCGTCACGCAACTCGATGAAGCCGTCGATCTCCGCTTCGACGCCGCCGGTCGGATAGAACATGAACTCCAAGAGAACGATTCCCTCGATGAGGGACATTCCCTGCTGTCCGATGACATCGCTTTTCACGACCTTCTTCATGGCCGTATGTTGGGCGCGGGATCCGACTCCTGTCCATTGCTCGACGCCGGTCGTGCACTCCTTCGTCGGTTATCGGCGATCGACAATCCGCTTCGACCGCGGGCGCGCTCCGATGGTATGATGCCATCGGAAAGAGTCGGGAAATCGCTGGTGATGTACGTCTACTGCAATGGAACCGCCCGTATCAGACATCGACGTTTTGGCGAGATACACGAAATCGATTCGGACCTGCTGGACTGGAACGCCGTTTGCAGCGACGAGCGACAGATGGGACCGGAGCTCCACCATGAAGCCGTTATTAAGCATCCGGAATTGGGAAGACTTTCCCTAGGGTCTGGGAGTATCCGGAGGGCGTCGAGAACCATCAGGAAACCAACACCGGCTCCCACCACGTGGTCGAAGATTTCGACTACGGACTCGAGCACGACCGTCCCGAGTACGACGACGAGTGGCTGGAGCTCCCTCCGCCCGACAATCCGTTCGCACAATTCCAAACGTCGTACCGGGAAAGCACCGATCTTCTCGCGCGAAGCGGCTCAGATGCCGGCAATCGCCTGGTCAACAAAAGCGGCGGCCTTGCCGCACTTAGGTCGCCTCGTGGAATGAAGCTGCCAATCAGATGTACTCGCGCCGGTCGCCAATACGGTGAAACGCGGACGTGGCGCGGATGCATCATGTCTCGACACGATGCAACTCATGCCAAAGGCCGGCACTGTGACAGGATGTCGGCCTCGCTTACTCGTTCATTGGAGAAAGAAACGATAGGCCGCCTTGGTATTAGCCCAGTCTTGGCACACCATCGGAATGCTCTGTCCGATGTCTCCGCCGATCTGCTTCAGCAGCATGCGA
Source organism: Bradyrhizobium sp. CCBAU 53340 (assembly GCF_015291645.1). NCBI lineage: Bacteria > Pseudomonadati > Pseudomonadota > Alphaproteobacteria > Hyphomicrobiales > Nitrobacteraceae > Bradyrhizobium > Bradyrhizobium sp. CCBAU 53340. Next base: position 873,231 of record NZ_CP030056.1, on the reverse strand, counting down.
ATTCTCTCGCCAAGCCGAGTGTCATGGAATTCGCAAAGCGCTGCTTCACGGTCAAACCAGGTCACCGCGTCAGACGTCAACCGATCCGCCTTCTCATCCCGCGCGCGTGAAGTCAGTCCATAGAGCACCTCTTCTCGAATCAGGTACCCGTCAAAGAATCACAAGCGTTTCTGGCGACTCAAGTTTTTCGGCACAGTACACCTCAAAAAATGTGGGTAATCGTAGGGTTGCCCGGATGCGTACACTGCATCGATGAAAATGCGCAGACCGATAGAGGGCCGCGGCCCCGCCAGCTACACCTCTCCATAACGACGATCTGCACTCGCTCCGCGGTTAGAGCCCGCTCTCGATTGCTATGAATAGGCCGAGGAGCTCATGGGCGAGACAGATGAGGTAGTGTGAGTTCGCCTTTGCCCGCAACAACTGAGACATTTAATTTGTGTGCGGCGGCAGCCAAGACCGGCACCGGAACTGCGCTCTCGCCTGCCAGGCGCACAGCGCACTCAATATCCTTTGCGGAATTCGCGATTGAGATTGCCAGAACATCGGGTTTCTCGCCTAACAAAAAGGACACGAAGGCTTGAAATATTCCGCTATTGGTGGAGCCCCGACTAACCAGAGAGCGGAGTGTTACGAGATCGACGTCAAGGCCGCACGCAAACTGGCAAACCTCCGCGGCTACCGCCGCTATCCCCATAGTCATGCTGTTGTAAACAAGCTTGAGCTTGTGACCTTGTCCGACATCTCCGACATGAAGAACGGTCTCACAAAACGCACCAAGAATGCCCTCAGCGACAGGAAAAAGCTTTTCATTCGATCCAACGATCGCGTTGAGAAGGCCTAGCTCTGCTTGTTCGGGGCTCCGCGTTACTGGAGCGTCCATAAAGCTTAGGCCGCATTTTTGCGCCTGCTCAGCCAGTGCGACCGTTGAAGCAGGATAAGACGTCGAGCAGTCAATTATCAACCCTCCTCGGGGCATATGGACGAACAGCCCATCTTGCCCAAGGCATACTGCCTCAACCTCGCGGCTGGAAGGCAAGGATAACACGACGGCGTTTACATGCCGCGCCAACTCGGCGATCGAAGGATGTTCATGGGCACCTGCACCAGTCAAGCGATCCGCACCGAAGCGAGTTTTGTTCGCTTTGATATGCAGCTCGATTTGGTGACGCAATAGGCTGATACCGATACCGGTTCCCATGCGTCCAGCTCCGATAAGGCCTATTCTCTGCTTCGCCGTTTTAGGAGCGACGTTGGGTGATGATTCCTCGCCAATCATGATTTATGCATTCCGAAAAAACCCGTGCCTTTGTAAGATTGGTAACAGCTCATGATGGTTGTTAATCGTGTAGTCAGGACGCGCCGCGCGCAAGCGCGACTCCGAAACAAATCCACCGGTAATGGATATGCTTACGAGTCCGAGATTGCGCGCGATATCCGTTTCGACCGGCATATCGCCGATGATGAAGGTTGACGCCGGCTTCAGGTTGTTTTTCTGCATGTATAGACGAAGCCGCTCTCCCTTGCTCATCGATTTATATTGGGTAGTGCGGTTTTCAAAGGCGAGCACATCGTTGATGTAGTCGTCGATCCCAAGTCTTCTCAATTGGGAGCGCAGAGGATCGACTATATGGTTGCTCACGATGATGGACGAAGCTGCTTCTTGGTGCGCTAACTCCAACACCCTGCGCGCGCCCTCGCGCAGATCGGCTTTACCCGCAAGAGGTTCGTACGTGTCGTGAAAGATTGCACTGCCATCGCGATCCACCGTCGCAACCTCGTCTTGCGACATTCCGAGACTGCGATAAAGAAGAGATAGCGGAACATCGCAATGTTCCCGGAAGGTGCTCATGTCGATTGTTGCATGACCAAAGCGATCTAGTATGGCATTTGTCGTTTGGAGCAGTGCGTACGTATCATCGAGCAGCGTTCCATTCCAATCAAAGACGAGAACCGGTTTCATGATTTGACCTCAAGCAAGGATCGATTCCGAATAGGGAAGATCGGCCGCTAATTCGCGCAAGTTCCTATTCGCGCGCTTCTGCCCCGCAGGGGTTGGCATCTCGAATGTAAACGGTGACAAATCGACGCCGTCTTGCCTGCAGGGCAACAACGATACTAGAAGTGGAAACGGCAGATACGTTATCGTGGCCGCGTTGATGGATGCCGCGATATTGCTTTCGATGATTTTGAGATCTTGCGGCTCCATCTTGTGAAAGCGAAGGATTTGCGTGCGCTGTTCAGGCGGCAATTGTTTCCATATCTGCCAGAATGCCAACTCATCTAGTGTGTCGATACCCATGCCGTAGTAGTTAGGAGCCACTATGGGCGGCGAACCGATCGCCCAATGTACGGCTTTGGCCCCAGCGGCAAGCAGCATATTCGTGACAGCCTGACTGGTATCGCCACGAATGAGGGCCTCGTCGACAATTATTATCGCGGCTTCAGCAAGGCTCGTTTCCGATACGCGGTACTTTTGAGCAATGAGACATTTTCGCTCGCTGGGTGTACCGATTAGAGTTCGCTGAAAAAATTGCGTTGAGACTACTTCCCGACGCTGGGCGAACACGCCGTATTCGACGAGAGATGCAAACAGACCATCAGCGTACGGCCCGCCAGTATGCGGCATGGAGGAAACGATTGTGAGTGTGGAGCCTAGTTCTCCTTGCAGTCGCTGCGCAACAAGGCCACCAAGGGCGGCTCCGATGTTGTAACGGGTTTCGAAATGTGATTGGCCTTCGACCGATGTGTTCGGATTTCCTAAGTAAAGAGCTTCGTAGGCGCAGAGTTTGGCTTTGTATTGCCCGTTGCTCACGGAACGATCAACGCAGTACCCCATTTTCCCGTCTACATACCTGATGTGCCCTGGTAAGATTTGCTGTGTCTTACCCTCCAGATCGGCAAAGGCACAATTTTCCGAAGCAACCAGCAAGAACCCGTCATCTGTTTGCATAGTTTCCAATGGACGCAAACCACATCGATTACGGTATGCAACCAGATTTCCTTCTCCGTCCAGGAGAATCGCGCTAATAGCGCCATCAATTCGGTCATCAATGTCGCGAAAGATGTTTTCGTAATTGACGGGCAGACCGTGCCGCCAATAGTCTCTTTCACAAGAGCCTTCAATCCACTTGAGCAAGAGCTCAGCATCTGTGTTGCTGCCCAACCTATAGCCCTGGGCAAGCAATTCTCCCCTGAGTTCACGGCCATTGACCAAGGCTCCATCTAGAGAAATTGCCAAACTGCGGCTGGTGCCCGCATTGTTGTGAATTGGCTGAAGGTCCCCGCCATCGCTGATTCCGCGGCATCGGCTACGGATATGGGCGATTGCAACATGGGGCCTAAAATTCGGATCCTGTTCATCGTGCTCAATGCGCACTGAGTCGCATGAGGACTGAAGCGCTCTCGCATATCGAACACCTTCCTTGTGCATGAAAGCTGCAATGCCGACCCCCGCCTGACCGCGAAATGCAAGTTTCGGAACCATGTGCTTGAGCCGATCATAAACCGTCGCCCGTGACTTGCTTGAAGAGCATAGAAACGCAGCAGCAACACCGGACATGCTATTAGCTCCTCGTGCTAAAGAACCGATCTCCTAGGTCCATCGCAGGCGAAGGTATTTAATCGCCAGGGGGCGTAGACGTGGTTCCGCCTCTCTTTAAGCAAGCGCCATACCAGCCCTTAGATCACTCGGCTCGCGCCCCCAGAGCCGACGGAATTCGAAAAGAGTTGGCCATTTGGTTTGCCAGCGATGATTTCGCGTCGTCCGACTCCCGACACGTTGTCTGAAGCGCGACGCGTTGGTACGAAAAGAGCCAAGCTCTGACTGTTGGTTCTCGGTGTCCTATGGTCCCACGGACCCGCTCGAGCTTGCCTGCGACGCAGTCCCCTCACATGCGCGAGCATGACGATTTCGAGCCGCACCAGGCCTTCTGATCCGGCGACCGAGTCGTAATCGAGCACCTGCTTCAGGCCTACCGCCTTTTCAAACACCGCAGGATCGGAATCAGAGGCTCCAGACAGATGGCGAGCAGGTCTTGGACGCGGTCGCCGACATCTTCAGTTTCCGACTGGGATGCGAGTGAAGAGCCGCATTGAAGCCGACGCTGACGATCTCCTCTCGATGATCAACGTCCTTCGCCGCGCCGAACGGTTGTGCGCGAGCGCGACGACAACGAGCAGGCTTAGAAGCGCTCGCAACGGGGCAACACGGTAGCGACGTTAAGATCGCTCAATTTCGAGCGCTTCATGACCGAAGGCAGGGCGCCAACACTTAACCCTTTCGGTGAAACCATCGTGCGTGTCGGTTCAACGACATGATCTGAGGCCGGCAAGCTGGACCACTTTGGCTAGAGTTTTCGCTGCCGAATCCCCTCGGCTGGGAGGAGCGAAGGACGATGAAGGCCTCGAAGTTCTCGGACGCCCGGAAGGCGTTCATCCTGAAGCAGGGCAACGATGGCGTCCCGGCTGCGAAGATCTTCCGCAAGGTCGGGATCAGCCAAGCGACCTACTTCAACTGGAAGAAGAAGTGTGACGGACTGCTGCCGACGGAGATGCCGCGCTTGAAGCAGCTCGAGGCCCAGAACGGCAAGCTGAAGAAACTGGTCGCGGGCCTGTCGCTCGACAAGGAGATGCCGCAGGACGTGATCCGCCGAAGGCTATGAGGCCTTGCCGGAAGCGCAAGCTGGTTGACGAAGTCCGCAACGAATGGCAGGTCTCGATCCGCAGGGCCTGTGCGGCGTTTTAGTTTGACAGGTCGACCCACCACTACAAGTCCCGTCGCTCCGGCCAAGCTGCCCTCGAGCAGAAGATCAAGGAGACCTGTCATGCCCGCATTCGCTACGGTTATCGCCGCGTTCACGTGCTGCTGCGTCGTGAAGGATGGGCGCCGTGCCAGAACAAGACCCGGCGCGTCTATCGCGAGTTGGGCCTGCAATTGCGCAACAAAAAGGCCCAAGCGCCGCGTCAAAGTCAAGCTGCGCGATGATCGCAAGCCGGCGACGCGATCCACGAGACCTGGGCGATGGACTTCGTCCATGACCAGTTGGCAACAGGACACAAGCTTAGCGTGCTGACAATCGTCGATATCTTCTCACGGTTCTCACCGGCGCTGGCGCCACGGTTCACCTTCCGCGGCGCCGACGTCGTGGCGGTGCTGGAAAGGGCCTGCAAAGAAGCGGGCTTCCCGGCCACGATCCGCGTCGATCAAGGCAGCGAGTTCGTGTCGCGCGATCTTGACCTGTGGGCCTACCAGCGCGGCGTCATGCTGGACTTCTCGCAGCCCGGCAAGCCGACCGACACGGATGTTGTAGACAAGCCCTATGTTGCAGAAGCCTTGCTGTGTCGGGATCGCGGCTTTGGCCGCCAATCTCGTATACTCCTTCTCGGCGCATTCCACGCCTGCTCGTTCCTCAGCCCTCTTCGCGGGGATGTTGTATCATAGGCCGATCCACGCTTGGCATGGCTGGTGGGTAGTCCAGCGCGCAGTTCGATGCTCCGGAACTTGTGCGCCAGCAGGGCCGGCCTCGTCCAGATTTAGTCAGTGCTCTTGGTCAGCATATGCCAGATGATCATCGCCAGCTTCCGCGCCGTCGCGACTGCCGCGATGTGCTTGCCGCGTCGTGCAGCGACACGTTGAAGGAATGCACGCAGCGGTCCCGCCGAACGGGCTACAGCCCATGCTGCTTCGACGAGCATTCCGCGAGCTTGGCCGCAGCCCTGCTTGGTGATCCTGCCATGGTAGGGGCCCTCGCCAGACTGCCTGACGCTCGGGTTCAGCCCCAGGTAGCTCACCAGCCTGGTCGGATCGGCAAAGCGCCGAATGTCGCCGACGGCACCTATCGAACCGCGGCGCTCGCAATGCGCGCGGCATCCAACACTTGGCGGCCGATTTCGGTCACTGATGAGCTCATCTGCTCAGTGGCGCAGGCAACCGACTCTAGGTTAGCCGAAGCCTTCTCGGAAGCGACAAAGACTACGGTATTGCCGGCCAACTCGGCACTGGCGATCGCAACCGGCGTACGAAGACCCACCATCTCATTGACGGTGGTTGAGACTCCGCTAACTGCGAAAACCGCATATCCGAATGAGAGCGCTATGATCGCACATTCCGCTGCAAAACCCGCAATCAGCTGACCACGAACGCGAAGCATCAACTTGGCAAACATCCAGAACACTCCACGGTCTTCAATTGCCCGCGGGCACCGTAAGAGAAGAAATTTAGAATCTCGTTAGCCAAAAACTCGTCCATGCCAGGTCAATTCCACACAAAATCTGTCACGTCTCAACGCCACGAAATTTGTCTCGATCGAGAGGGGCAAAATTTGCGACAATTTTGCGCTTGCAGACCATGTAGATTCTGCGAGGAGGCTCGCTCCGTGAGACCTTGGACAACCCGCCTCTTCCGAGTCGTGTGATCTGAAGTACGCTGCGGTCGTCTCTCTCCGGCGTTCTCCGGAACGCGACCATGGATGAAAGCGCTCTGCTGGCGATGATCCAGCTCGGCCCAGAACCCGTCAGTCGCCACGAGCACTGGCGTGTCGTCCAGCGCAATTGAACAGAAAGCTGGCTCGACGAATTCTCGCGAGCGGAAGCTTCGCGTGAGGCGATGACGACCGCTATCGTTCGCAAGGTCGCCGATCGTCATCTGCGACACCGAGTTGGCAAGCGTGTGCGGCTGGGTTAGCCAGGACATCGGACCCGCCGGCGCCTGACGGCCAACCAGGCAATCGCCTGCGTGCAGAACGAGAGCTGTTTGAGCAGCGCCGACATGCATCAGAAGGTAACTCGCCGAATCCCTCCGAAACTGTTTCGACAGTTTAGCATGCGTCGCGCGAAGTTGAGCTGTGAGAACCCCCGCGGTGATGTTTTCGTCGGTCGACACGTACCAATCGACCATCCGACGCGCAATCTCGTGGGCAAAGGCTCCGCTCTCTGCTCCAGAGGTCGAACCGTCGAGCACTATGGCGAGGGCCGACGTCTGGCGTATGCCGATCCCGGCGCAATCCCGGTTGTCGGTCGTCCTCGTTCCCTGCTGGCTGTGCCATTGGATTGCAAACGCCATATCAGCCGTTGCCCAACTGGCTCAATGCAACGAATCGGTCGCGAACAATGTCAGCACGCCCCACCGGGCCGCGAATATTTCCTTCGAGGAAATGATCGAAGTCGCGATCTGCGAGCAGCGCTCCGAATTGCTCGGCAATGTATGAGCTAATGTCTGCATCGGAGGCGGCAACTTCGTCAAGCAGTTCCTCCCGCCCGTCGACGAGCAGGAGAATGTCCTCGGCGTCGCGGCTGCCGATAAGGTCCCACTACCTCTTCCGCGATAAGCCTCCAGCTTCGTTGCGATGAACAAGGGCGGCGTGAGGCGACGAATCGTAATGGCATCATCCAGGGGCGTCTCAACAGCTGTTTCGATGCCCTTTGCGTACCAACGATTGCTGAAACCGAGGATCTTCTCGTCGTCGGGCATGAAATCGACCTTGAGTTCATTAAGCTTCATCCGACAGATGACATTGTCCTCGGGTGTCTCGGAAAAACCCTGCGTTCGCAACTGATCCACCAGCTTTGCCCACTCCGGGAAGCCGACGAGATCCACGATCAGGTCGACATCATCTGTCGATCTGACTCCTTCGAGGGTGACCGGATCCGTTATGTAGAGAGCGGTTGTGCAGCCTCCGACGAAGACCAATCGCGCACGCAGCTCATCGCCGAGTGCGCCGGCGACTGTCTTCAGCATTTCCTTGAGATGCCCCTGGATGGTCACCCTAGTCTCTCCTTGAGCAAGTTGGCCGCGAGACTCGCTTCGCGCTGATTGCCGAGCCGTATTGCGTCGACGAGAGCCAGATAGGCATAGAGGCGATCATCCCTCTCGGCGGCTTTCGGCACAGTCTTGAACAGCGGCGCGACGGACTGCCCCATCTCGCGGCCGCGCGCATAAGGCCAAACATGAATCAGGCTACCCGCGCTGTAGAGTAAGTCCTTCAGGACCGGGGCGGCGAATGCCGTTGGCATGCCGCGCTGCATGGGACCCGGGCTTGCCGGAAAAACGAACTTCAGGCCGTATGTGATGAAGTCGCGCAGGTTCCTGCGATTGGGATCGGGACGGCTCGTCATCGGGCGCTTAATTGCCATACCCGATGCAAGGCTGCGCTTGATCGAGGCGGCGACTTCGGTTTTGCTGATTCCGAGGGACGTCTCGAGTCCCCGCACCGAGTATGGGTCTTCGCCATCTTGGCCAAAGGGGCCTACCCCGCCGGCGTGCTCATGATCCTGCAAGCACACGAGCTTCAGCAGGACGACAATATCCTGACTTTTCATGGGTTCCGCGCGCATGTCCTCTGTCCTAGGACTGAGGACAGTATGCGTGCAGACGGGTGTCCGTCAACTGGTCCGAGGTCTTAGGTCCTTTGACCGCTCAAAACGGGCGAGTTCCAGTCAAAGATTCCATCGCAGCTGAGTTGCTTCCGACCGAAATTTACATCATATTTCGGACACGCTCAAGGAGCCGACCCCGGACCTCCGATCGCGGCTCATTGCCCGCATCGACGCGGCACCCACAGAGGTATGGACAATTTCGCCGACTTCGGAAGCCGTGCGACCGTCGACAAGGCGTTGCAGCGCCTGGTCGTGGCTGGCGAACTACGCCGCTTCGATCGTGGCCTCTACGACCGGCCGCGAAAGAGCAATTTCACGGGCAAGCTGGGAATCCCCGACTATCGCGCCGTCATCAAGGCCGTGGCGCGCCGCGACCAAGCCCGCGTCGTGGTTGACGGGATGACTACCGCGAATGATCTCGGCTTCACCAGGGCCGTCCCATCGCGCATCGAGGTCCTGATCGACGCCCGCCTGAAGCCGATCATCCTTGGAAAGCAGGTCATCCATTTCAAGTCGGCAGCGCCCAGCCGTCTCTATTGGGCCGGACGTCCAGGCATGCGCGTCGTGCAGGCGCTCTATTGGATGCAGGACATGATGACAAGTAGGTATGATCGACAGCCAATAGTGAACCTCCTGAACAGACTGTTTGCAAATCCGCAGCATGGAAGGGTGATTCGCGACGATCTTCGCGCAGGTCTGTCAGCTATGCCGATCTGGATGCAGGATTTCCTTAGGCCCTTGCTCGAGCGTGACGACGCCATACCGGAGGATGGCTCGTGAGCAGCGCAGCTTGCAAGGAGGTCATCCGGCGAGAAGTTCGATCTTTTCTTAACGACAGCGAACCGGCCTCGTGCGCCGATCGACGCGCTCGCGCGTGACTATGCGAACATGACGCCAATGATCTTGCGGCGGGGCTTCGGTTCGAGCACATCCTGGCGTCAATGGAAGAGATCGAGCGCGCGGCGAAACAGGCTCCGATGATGGGATCAAGTCATGGATGAGCCTCCGGAGAATGTTCCGCACGACTGCCCGATCCCGCCACGATCGAGGCGGTCCTCGCCCGTCTTCCGATCGGAGCTAACGAAACGGCGCTGGCGGCCGCGCTGACAGAGACGTTTGCTGGATTCCCATTTTCGACGGCGGCCATCGATGACCAGTATTGGCGCGACAGACGCTCGGTGATCGCCGCTGACGGGACACGGATCGCAGAATACCGGTCGTGGATGGAAGCCGAGCTTGCCAAGAACAACGGCGACATCGGCGCGCTCTGGACGCGATTGCGCCAGAGCGATCTTCAGACTTCTGAATGGCGCGGTAAGACGGTCTACGCCTTCGCGCCGACTGGATCGGGCGCGGCGGACTATGTGCAAATCCGTCTCGGCCGGGAAGTCGAATCGCGTGCGGGGCCGATCGTCAATCGACGTACCGCCCTTGGGGCAAGGACGAATTACTCGATCCGTCATGGATCACGCACGAAGAGATGTCCGACAACAAGGTCATCGCGGGTCCGCTCTATCGGATGCTTGGGCGCGCGGGCAGCAGCGTCATCTACGTTCGGAGTTACCTTACGCGGTGCGCCCGACTCGAGCGCGAGAGGCGCGAGGCGCAGCGGCCGGAGATGGAACGTCGTGCGGTGCGTGAAGTGACACGGGAGGGCACAACCGAGACGCCGTTTCTTGAACTGGTGCCGGACTGGTTCGAGTTCGTACCGCGGGAGAACCGTTTCTTCCAGGACTGGGACGAATCGAGCGCCTCGGCTGAACGCGTCTACGCGCACTGGGCCCTCGATATTTGCGACTACGACCACAAAGGCACGCGCGAGGTTGGATTTGTGCCGCGTCCCCTTCATCTGCCGGACGAGAGGCTTGGCGTGGGAGGTGCGTCCGTCCATTTCTTGATGGACCGCGTGGAAGCGATCGACCGTGAAGTCGGCGTTCCATTCGGCTGGTTTTTTCTGATTACGCATGGCAATCGCGTCGAGCCGGAGGTTGGTCAAACCATCGCCAAGGGCCTCCGCGATCAGCGTGTCATCTTGCCCAATCGGGATGCTCGAGTGCTTCTGCGCTGGGCCGAACGGCCGTATGGATTCTAAGAGGACGACGGCTGCGGGAAGCTGGCTTTGCTCGACTTGTCGGGACGGATGTCCGTTGCAGGTCCTGCGATGATATCGACCGCGTCCTCGTTAGAGCGTTTCACATTTTGATTGAAGCATAACCTGAGTTTGCGAAGTAGTTGGCGCATTCGCGGGGCTGGACCTCCTGGACGAGGTGACCGATATGGCGCCAGGTGTCCTCGAGGGTGCGCTTCTGGGCTTGCCGCATCCAGTGTTTGATCTTGGAAAATGCCTGCTCGATCGGGTTGAGGTCGGGCGAGTATGGCGGCAGGTACCAGAGCCTGGCGCCAGCCGCCTTGATCATCTGTCTGACAGCGTTCGACTTGTGGCTTCCGAGATTGTCGAGAATGACGATATCGCCCTCGCGCAAGGTCGGCAGGAGCAGGTGCTTCACGTAAGCGCGGAAGCATTCGCCATTGATCGGGCCGTCGAAGACGAAGGGTGCCGTGAGTTGTCCTTGCAGTAAACGATCTGCGTCTTCGTCGGATGCATCTGAAGTCCGCACACTTCCAGCCTCGCTTGAAGCTCCGCCTTAATGGCTTCTGCTTCTTGCTCGGTCCGGCAGTGCACCAGTCCGTCATCGGCATACCGACACCAAGGAAGGTCGGGATGTGTCCGCGCCATCCAGAGATCAAACGTATAATGCAGGAACAGATTGGCCAGTATTGGGCTGATCACGCCCCTTGAGGGTTCCGCGGATCCGCTCAACGAGCTTCCCGTCCTTTTCCCTTGATGCCGTCAGCCATCTTTCGATGTAGAGCAGCGCCCATTTGCATTTCACGTGTCTCCGGACCGCCTTCAGCAAGAAGATCATGCGGGAGATTGTCAAACAGTCCTTTGATGTCGAACTCCAGGACCCAATCATATTTCCAGCACCGCTGACGCGTGACGCCCACGGCGTCCAGAGCCGATTTTCCTGGCCTGTGACCGTAAGAGTCCGGCAGGAAGATGGATTCCAGTTCCGGCTCAATCATCCGTTTGACCACCATCCGATCGCTGATAGTGGGCACACCTAAAGTCCTTTCGCCGCAGGTCTTCTTTGGAATGGAGACGGCGAGCACCGGAGGTGGAAAGTACACCCCCGACGACATCCGATTCCAGATCTTGTAGAGATTCCCTGCAAGGTCTTTCTCGAACATCTCGAAGGTCTGTCCGTCCACTCCAGCCGCTCCGCGATTGGATTTGACCGCCTTGTACGCTTCGTACACTCGCCGCTTCTCAATCGAGAACGGCTTGTTTATCGCACTGTTCGAAGTCATCCTGTTTCCAGTTGGTCCAAGAGTACGACTACCTGACCCGATCCCTTTGCTCCGTCCCCATTACAGGGCCCTCAACGCTCCTACGGATCGGTCCGCCCCAGTCTCTTGCATCGGTACTCCCGCCTCGCGGTTGGCACCGCTTGCGCTTCTCCCTTGGCATCAAGAGCCTGGTTCCTGCAGTTCCACGCGAAAGCCTGTGTCCGACTCACGCCCCCTCTACGCCGGTCGCCGCCCGCCCAGTCGTCAGGCATCTGGCGGACGTGTCCCAGGTTGACGAGACGGTCCTGGTTTTGACGACACTTGAATTAATAACGACGCGTCTCAGGAGGGTTCACTTTCGTTCGTCTTTCGGACACTCACCTGCTCGGTATATTCCGAACTTCTGATCCGACGCTCACCACCACAGCTCTTTACCGCAGCAGCTCGGATTGGTTTGAGACCCGCCCCTGAAAGCTGATCTCGGGGGCCCGCCCCCATCTTTCTCGCAGCTTCACCATCGGTCTTAGTTCATTTGAACTCCTTCCGCTGTCTGCAGCACACTCTCATCGATGAAGACGAGCCGGCCCGGATCGAGCCCGGCCTGCCAAGATCGCCAACGCAGGCGCCTACGAGAGACGTCGGCGCGAGCCTGTTCGAGGGCGAACAGTGTTCTTTTGAACCGCAGCCCCTCCCGGCGCAGGAACAGCCAGACTGCGTTGTGTGAGACCTTGACCCCACGGGCTGCCAGCTCTGCCTTCAGACCATGCAGCGTCAGGTGCGGCGTCTCGGTGATCCGCTCGACGATGAAGGCCCGGTGCGGATCAAGCACAGGCTTGCGGTGACCACCCATCTTGCCGGGGGCTACCGAGCCGGTCGCTCGATAACGCTGAGACCACTTCACGACTGACGAGACCGCAACGCCAAACCGTTCCGCCACAGATCGGCAGCTCTCACCCTTGGCAACAGCGGATACCGCGCGCTTACGCAAATCGTTGGAAATTGGTCGGACCATCAGATGCTGGCCTCCAGCCCAGCCAGCATCTTGAATCATATTCGCCCCAGATCCGGGATCCCTTCCGATTCAATAAATCTGTGAACCGCTCTAGGTCGGAGTTCGACCCGTACGGAGCCTCCGTTTCCAACATCCTCCAATGCGGCTTTCCAGACCCGCCGTATTGCCCGGCCGAGTGTGGCGGGATCAACTGGACAGTCTGTGACGAGCGGAACCATGACATTGCCGGTCACGCCGGCCGCTTCGTAGGCTTTGATGATCGCGAGGGTGGCGCGAGAGGCGGCGACCACTGACATCGCTTCGACGAGATCGAGGGGGACGATGCCGTTGGTTTTCGGTGTCCGGACGATGGGGATTGTGGCTGTTTCGATCGTCAAGTTCGCGTCCGCGCTCGATTGGTCTGCATCCTAGTATCGGTTGGCCATAGTGGTGCAACAAATCTTTGCGTGTCAACCCCCGGTAGTGATACCGCCCTGCGCAGTAGGGCCGCGTGATGCTGATCGATCGCGCAATGATGTATTGTCGTGTGGATGCGCCGTCGGCGGCTCCATCACCGGGGCACCGAAGGTGCGCTCGATGGAAATTATTGCGGAAATCGAGCGCGTGGCGCGAGAGGTATATTGCGGGGCGATCGGCTTCAACGGGCACATGGACACGAACATTGCGATCCGCACTGTCACGATCGACGACGACCTGGCCGTATTTCATGCCGGCGGTGGAATAACGGTGCTGTCGGACCCAGAGGCCGAATCGAGGAGACGCTCGCCAAGGCTCAGCGGATCTTTGATGCATTTCGTGCTGAAGCAGCTGGTGCACTTTGATTGCCATCATTGACAACTACGATTCCTTCGCCTTCAACATTGCCCGCTATTTCCGCGAGCTTGATCAAGCAACGGAGGTCGTCCGAAACGACTTGGCGAGCATCAGCGATCTTGTTGGCCTCAAGCCGCGCGCGGTCAGCCTTGTACTCAAGTTGCCGGTCCTGAATTTGGATCCGCAAGGAACATCGCCGCTGCCGGACCTTCAATTCGCTGGACTGATAAGCGTTCACAGGGTAAGTGCCGGCAAAGGGGGCAAACGTGAACGAAGACTCACCGGCACCGCGTGACATTCATCTGCTTACTACCGACACACTGCTCGCCGATTTGATCGGCGGGCGAGCCGTCGCTGTCGCCGCGGGCGACCATCTTTCGATAGACTCAGACGATGCCCGCGCGGTGTTGGATTGGTATCGCCGCAATCGGGGCAAGTGGGCCGGTAATCTTTCCGCAGGCGACGTCGAGGCAATCATCAACGTCATTGGGACGGAGCCGCCGACGCTGGAGACCGCGGCTGATGATGGTCAAGCTCGCACTGTCAAAGTGTTGCGGCTGGTAAAGGTCGTCGCACACCGGTTTGCTGGGCTGCACGTTTACGGTCGTTCCACCGCGCCTCCCGACACGTTCGTCTTCGAATCTGGCAAGACTGTCACCTAGGGCGCCGATGGTTCGGGCAAGACGTCCATCGCCAACGCCATCGTCTGGTGTTTGACCGGTCACCTCATCCGCTCCCAGCGCCCACCCGAGGAGGGACCGACCGAGTTCGTTTGCGAGGCCGCGCGCAACGACGACACGGTAACGACGCACCCGATGTCGGCAATCACGCCTATGCCACACAAAGCTAGCGATCTGCCTGCGGACGGCGAGGCGATTCCAGCCGACAGTTGGGTCGAGCTAACCTTCGTCGACGCCCACGGTGACCCGCTGCCACCCCTCCGCCACCAGGAGGGCCGCACCCCGCGCGGCAAGATCACCGAGACACCGCCCGATCTCGACGCAATCGGCATCGACCCAATTGCCTCGCGCATTGCGACGACCATGCCCGCGCTGCTGCCGTTTCTGGCGGTCGGCTCTACGTCGCAACTCGGCGAGGCAGTCGCCCGCCTGACCGGCCTCGCTGACCTCGTCGATCTCGCCAAGCATGCCGGTAAAGCGTCCGAGCGGATTGCCAAGCGCACGACCAAGGAACTCGAAGCCCAACGCATCAGTCGTAGAACGCTACCAGCAGGCTGCCGACGACCTCGCCGGCGCCGTCGCGGAATTTCCCGCCATCGCATTCGAAGGAGATGCACCTGCGGTCGATGCTGAGGATTCCAAAGGCGGAATCCAGAAGATCAATGAGCATTTCGCGGCCCTGAAGGCGACGGCACTGGCCAAGGCGCGCGAAGTATTGGGCGAACAATTCAACCCCGAGGACAAGAAGGCCCGCGACGACCTCGAGGCGAGCATTCGGCCAGCCATCGAACAGCTATCGAAGCATCTCAGCGAGTTGCCCTCCATCGCGCGGCTCTCGGCCCTGTCGGCGAGCGCCGACGAGATCGCGGTGGTCGCCAGACTGTTGGCGCAGATCGATGCCGAGGCGGCGACGCTGGCCGCGCTTGCTGCGAGCCCCGACCGCGCGCGGCGGGCGCAGCTGTACGCTAGGCTTTCCGCCTGGATGCACGAGCATGGCCATGCCGATGACGGCATGTGCCCGGTTTGCGTCGGCCCGCTCCACGGGGAATGCGATCCGGTTACTGGTAATACGGTCAGCGACCACCTAGCGGAAGCCACGCGAGACCGCGAGGTTATCGCGCGCACCGTCGCCGAATGTCGTCGCACTGGTGCAGTCGCCTCCTCCAAGATCTTCCGCCTACCCTCGCGAAGGAAACCCGCGGCGACTTGCCAGGGTCACCCATCGACTTATTGAGAGCTGGATTGATTGACGAACTGTTCGGGACGGAATCGTTCCGCGGTGCGCTATCGGCGCTTCGCGCCGATGCTTCGGCGCTCGTGGATGAGCGCCTCGCGACTTTGCCTGCCTTCGAAGAACCGGACACTCGTGTGCTGCCTGCCGTATTGGTGACTGGAACGACGGCGTTGCAGCGGATAGTCGACCGCACTGTGCGTGCGTTGGCGTTCGCCGAATGGCGCGGAGCCAACGCCGCAGCACTGAAGAGTTTCCTCCAGCCGTTCGGCGCGGCCAGGACGGTGCCGCCGACGCGAGCCGGGCGATCGGCCGCCGATTGTCATCGCTGCTCGCGATCGTTGAGGGCGTCGCGCCGCTTAATACCGCGATCGAATATGTTCGCCGGATAGAAGCCGCCCGCGTGGAACATGCATCGAAGCAGGCGCGTATGGACGCCTGCTGCAGGGCCGTATCCGCGCTTGATCTGCTTGTGCCACTCGCCGAGCTCGCCCAGTCTCAGGTTGAGGCGCTACGGGCGAAGCTGCACAACCGGTCGGAGCACTGGCGGCGCGCGATCTACCGCAACGCGACCGGCTTTGCTCCCGACCTTACCGGAACTGGTATGGACGCACGGGGCGTACTTGAGCTCAAGGTCGGCCGCGAGGGCGTGACCGCACCTGCCCAGCATGTCTCCAACGCTTCTGCGCTGCGCGGCGCGCTGCTCGGCTTCTTTCTCGCCTTCCGCGAGCACGTCCTCACAACCCGCGGCGGTCTGTCATTGCTGGTGCTCGACGACCCGCAGAATGCTCGACAACGACAATCGCGAGCGCCTCGCGCGAGGTTTGGCTGGGCTCGCCGAGGCGGGCGCTCAGCTTCTAGTGACCACCCACGATCGCAAGTTCGCCCGCTCGCTCGTTGCCGAGAATCGTGCCGCCGACCGCGTTGAGCATCTATCTGTCCACCCGGTGAACGCGGTGCGGCCGACTCTCATCGTCTCGCCAGCGATCGAGGAGATCGATCGCGGGCGCCACGCGTTTCATATGAACTCCGATTCCGCTTCTGACGCACAGAACTATGCGGCCTGCGCGTCTTCCTCGAATCGCGGCTCGGTGATCTATTCGATGATGTTGCTCATCCCGCGTATGCCACATCGACGAAGCCGCTGACGCTCATCCCTCTGATGGACAAGCTGCGCGGGCTCGTCTCGATCGGGACAGGCGAACTGTTTGCCAATCCGGTCGTCAAGCGGTTCGCGGAGGATACCGCCCTCGCCGAAGGGGCGGAGCCGCGGCGTGTCCTCAACACGTCGCACCACGACAAGGCGTCGATCAGCTACATGGACGTAAAGGCTGTCGAAGCCGACTTCGCGCGGCTGCGGACCAGCATCGAAAAGGTCCACGAACAATTTCGCTTGTACCGGTGGCGCGAGCCACTCGCGCCTTCCGAGAGCAGAACGGACGTCGCGCCCTTGCGGCCGATCATCCGCCCCACCTTTTCCGTTCCGCTCTGCCCAGAAATCGCCGCGTTCGTCGGCGAATTGCCCGTGGGCGGGACGCAAGATGTTGCTGTCGAACGGCTTAGTGGCGAATGGTTCGAGGGCAAAGCGCTCTTCTACGTCCGCGGCGACACGTTGGGCTTTGCTATCCCCGGCGGCGCGGTCGCGATCGTCGAGGTTGAACCTTATCCTGGCCGCGACCAACATCTTGTGATTGCTCAGTATCGCAATCGAGTGCTGGCACGACGGCTGGTGACGTCACGTGGCGCAATCGGTGTCTCGCTAGCTGCGCAGATGCCCGACCCGCGGACCTCGCGCCCGACACTGACGTTCGACGAGAGCAAGCTGCGCGTGCACCGCATTGTCGGCGCAATCTTCACCGATATGCCGCCGCCGCCTGGAAGTGGCGAGGCAACGCCTGTCGATATGGTGCCGGAGCTTGCGCACGTCGTCGTCGCTTACCGCGTCAGAGAGGACAGCGCCGTTCCACTCGCGCTTCCCGGTCAGATCATTTTGGGCGGCGCCGAGCTAACAATTGGCTATCTCGATCGATGGGAGAACACACTTGTCGCAGTAACGCTCGATGATGGTACGAGCATTCTCAAGCGGGTCGGTGCCCGTCTGCCCGGTAAGTTGGCTCACCTCCGCCAATTCGAGACGATCGGCGGCCTCGGTTCGTCGATTGTCCTCGCGACCGAGGCGACCGATATCTTCGGCGTGATACCGACCTTGGTCACTGCGCGAGGAGTCGTTGGCGTGCTGTATGATTGCGCGTGATCAGGCGACGGAGTCGTTCGGATCGTTCGCAGGTACACCGAACGCCCGTTTTCTAACAGAGAGTGCAGATAGTCGCCTCACTGCTATCGGCCAGTCTTTGCAGTTCCCGAAATTGAAGTCGCCCGCAATCTCATCCAATTTCAACCTCGCCCATCGAGATCCTAAAGAAGATCAACGCCGCTGCGGTGCTTTGTCGGCGATGCGATTACCATCGGCAAGGCCCCTGCATAGCCGATGGCGGCTTGAGGAATAGCCTCGGCAGCGCGCTCCGCGTGCTGGCTCACCGGCCGGGCTCGTGAACGAGCCCACCCGCCGTCCGGCTTCGATCCCTCGCGCTGATGCCGTCTACCCGTCAGGCCACGTTCTTTATCGGAACCCCGC
Organism: Bradyrhizobium sp. CCBAU 53340; assembly: GCF_015291645.1. Classification (NCBI taxonomy): domain Bacteria; kingdom Pseudomonadati; phylum Pseudomonadota; class Alphaproteobacteria; order Hyphomicrobiales; family Nitrobacteraceae; genus Bradyrhizobium; species Bradyrhizobium sp. CCBAU 53340. The sequence goes on along the minus strand of NZ_CP030056.1, from coordinate 855,133 downwards.
GGGGTTCGAGAACCGCGGTCGCCACATGCCCGTCGAAAGCTGTGCGGGCAACGCCGACCAGATGCTGATGATGAGTGAAGAAGAGCACTTGCGTCTTTTCCGCCAGCTGTTGCAGGACTTTGAAACCAGCCGCAGCCCGCGCATCGTCATAATTGATGAAAAGATCATCGGCGATAAATGGCGCTGGCGCGGAATGCGTAAGATACTCTTCTACGGCAGCGATGCGTAAGGCCATCAACAACTGATCGGCCGCGCCTTCGCTCAGTCCTGATACTGGGACGGCGCCTCCATCCCCGCGCAGACCCGCTAGGTGCGGAACATCCTTCTCATCGTATGCGAGCGTAAGCCGTTCGAAGGAACCGGCGGTCAGGATCGAGAACAATTCCCCGGCTCGCTTGAGCAGCGGCGCCTGCTTTTCACGCCGGAACCGCTCGATCGCCCATCTGAGGATCACCGACGCCGAACGAACGCGCGCATATTGCGCGGCAGCGTCGCCGCCGACGGCCTCGAATACGCGCTCGGTATCTTTACTGTGCTGGATATTGGTCAGTTGCCGCTCCCGGACCTCTTCGAGCGATTTCTTCAAAGTCTGTTCCCGCGCCGCAGCCTGGTCGGGATCGTTGCTGTGGCACTCCTCGGCGAGAACCACTAGGCCAAGACCGTCACCATCGGCTTCGAGCGTCGCGCAACCGCGCCCGTTCATCCTTGAGCGCGCGTTGTTGGTCAGACCGCTGAATAGCTTCGCGCAACGCGTCGATCGTTCCAGCGCCGGCCGCCCGTTGGAGCCCTGTCATAATGACCCGCGCGTCATTTCTCGACCTGTCGCAGTCGTCCAGCTTCTTCTGAAGATTTTCAACCGCTTCACTCTTCTCGTTAAGTGAGTCACGCGCCTGCTTCGACGCATTCAATCGTGCATGAAGCTTGAGGGCGGCCTCGTCTGCGTCCTCACCCGCCAGCTGCACCGACACCGATGCAACGAGCCTTTCGACCTCCGTTGCAAACGCCTTGATGTCGCGCTCGATCTTTCCGATTCGCTCGTGCTGCAAGTCCGCAATCTTAACTGACGTCTCGCGCATCTGGTCGATCGCGTCGATTTGCTCCTGAATGGTCTCAATGGGACCTTCAGCCGAAAGACTGAGCGCCGCCAAGGCGTCCTTCCACTGCGCATTCCAGGCGGCGCGTTCTTTCTCGGCGCCCTCGACCACACCGCGCTTGCGCTCGACGTCGGCCTTGAGCTTCCGCTCATCGAGCGCAAGCTCGGTCCGCTTTTGCGCATTCGCCTCTTCCGTGCGGATGCGCACTTCCGCCGTCGCCAAAATGCCGTTCAGGGGCAGGCTGCCTGCCGAGGCCGCAATCGCCGTATCCTGCAGCAAGCCCACTAGCTGTCGCTTGGCTTCTGCGATTTCGTGTTGCAGCGACGTTGCCGAGCGAGCTGCGCCGTCGCGCTTGGCGATCTGATCCAGCAGATCGGCCCTCGCGTCGAGCCAGTCGAGCATCTCGTCAGGGGGCAACGGGCCATCCGTGACACCGTTCCACATGCCGGCCCAGGCATGGCCAAGGCGCTCCGCTCTGCAGCTAACGAGGCAAGTTCTTGCTTGTTGGAGTCGAGAGCGTCTTGCTGGTCGGCGATCTGCCGAGCCAGCACCATGGCCGCAGCCGTCGACTCTGCGTTCTGAAACCGCTGATCCGCCGCCGCATCGGCATGGCCGACAGCCGTTTCATAGGCGTGGAGCAGCGCGTCGCCATCTGCGAAGGCGCGCTCTTCCGATTCCGGCACTGCGATATTGTCGACATGCCGACGCCTGATGATAGGCCATCCTGCGTCCCGGCGTTCCCGCAGCTTCGTCAAATCCTCGGCCGACACGATCTTTTCATCGGATACCAACCGCGCGTAGGACTTTCGATTGTTCTCGACAGCCCGAGTCGGATCGCGGATAGCCGCTTGCTGGCTTTGAGTACGGCCTTCAAGATCGCGCACCGCGTCGCGATGTGCCTTCACTGCGGCTTCGACCAGGATTTTCATGGCGCGCAAACTCGTCTCGTCAACGACCGCGGGATTCATCATCGCCATTTGCTGCCGACATAGTTCATCCGCGTCCCGATACTCTCGCTGGGTAGCCAGGAGAGGAGCGTCAAGATCGCCCAAGGCGGAAGTGGATTTGACCACGCCCGCCAAGCCCGACAGATCCTGGGGGGTCCCGATCGCCTCAATGCGAGCCTGGAGATTGGCCAGCTTTTCGCCCGCGTCTTCAAGGGTCTTCTGGGCATTCTCGACGGCCGCAAAGCGGCCGCCGCGAGAGGTCAGCAAGCCTTGCACGGCCGAAGCTTTGGCACGCGGCGGGATTCTATCAACCAGCTCGGCGGTCTCACCCGTCCAAGCCAGTTCGGACGCGGCCCACTTGAGAGCGTCTTCCGCCGCTGCGAGCTCCGCCCGCCGCTTTGGCAATCAGCTCTTCCCGAAGCGAGCTGGATTCTGAGCTTGGACAGGCGTTCGATCTCCGCCTCATGGAGCAGAACGTTATCGTCTATCGCGATCGCGGCGCGCTCAGCGCTGAACGTTGCTATCTGTTTCTGAAAGGCTGTGATGCGCGCCTCCGCGGCGGCGTTATCGGCCGACGCCTTGTCGAATTGCTTCGCGGCATCAGCGGGCAGATCGGCAACGACGCCGAGGGCCGTTATCTCGTATTCGATTTCGCCGAGACGCCGTACGTTGCGATAAACGCGCCGGACGCGCACGATTTTGGCGAGCTCGGCGACTTGCTCTTCGATCTCTTTCTCGATCTGGACACAGCGTCGCGCGCCTCTTCATAGGCGGATTTCAGCTCCTGCCATTTGGTCGCGGTGACCGTGTGTTGGCGCAACGTCGCTTCGGCCTCTTTGAGACGTTCCTCCGCCTGGTAATATTTCCGGTGCCCCGCCCTGCGGCTGCCCCACAGCCCGTCCGCTTCTTCCTGCATCGCCGCCAGTCGATCGCGAAGACCGGAGACGCCCGCCCCCGCGGCGAACAAGGTCGCGCCGACATCGTCCTTGGCCTGGATGATGTCCCGGCCGCCATCGCGCAGGCGCTCATGGGCGAGACAGAACATCCGGCAGAAGAATGCGCGATCTATCCCGCCGACCAACGGTCCAAGCAGCCCGTCGCCCGCAGGAAGAGGCAGCTCGTCAAGGCCGAGCAGCGTGTCCTTGTTGCCCTTGCGCCGCCGGATCGATAGCTCCGTTCCCTCACGTTCCAACGTCGCGCCGATGCGCAACGCCGCGTTCTCATGAAGAACGTTTCTTGCAGACTGACCCGGAATCCCGAACAGCAGCTCTTCAATCGCCGACATCGTCGTCGACTTGCCGGCCTCGTTCTCGCCATACACGATATGAAAATCGGGCCCTTCAGACGGAATATGAAGCGAGGCTTCGGTGAAGTGTCCGTACCGGATCAGGTCAAGGGAACGGACACGCATGGATCACCGCCTCTCTCGCAGCCAAGCGCGCGCTCAGATATGCGCCTGCCTGCTCAATCACCGCGCCAAAGTCTTTGTTGATCGCCGCCTCCAGAAGCGGATCGTCGATATCCAGCGCGGCATCATGCGGAAGCCTGCGGACGAGATCGCCCAGATCGCTCGCGATCTCCGCCTGCAAGTCAGCGTCGTCCGCAGCATGAGCCAGCAGGACAGGGAGATCGTTGATCGCGCTCCCATCCGACAGAATGCAGACCGCCGATGCCGATCTGGTCACATTGATAACGCGTTCGATCCAGGCGACCTCTTCACCGAGCGCGAGGGCTGCGGCGCGCGCTTCCGCCAGCAATTGCAGCCCGGAGGCCAGCAACTCGCCATGGAGAGCGGTCGCGCCGCTCAGCTGGATGCGGCAGGCCAGCAACCGGCCCTCTGCGTTTCTGGTGGCCTCGCCGATGATGCTCTTGATTTGATCGATGACGTCCCCAAATCGTGCGCGTTCGCCAACCGGCACGTCGAGATATATCCATCGCACGACGTCGGTATGCAATGGCTCAATGCCTTGCAGCGCGCCGTCCCTCACCGTGATCAACTGCGCCGACTTTGCGCCGGCTTCGCGGATATGGCGGCCTTGCAGGTTGCCGCAGAGACGTGCGGCTGCTCGTGCAGCACGCCGCCCTGATGCACGTGTGCAAGAGCCCAGTAGTCGTAGCCCTTGTTTACCAGTTCATCGAGCGTACCCGGTGCGTAATTCTCATGGGGGCCTTTCGGTCCTCCACGGGCGGTGTGTAGAACACCGATGTTGAAATACCCCTTCACGGGCGGTGGATAAGCCGCCGCCGCGTTATCCGTCGTCGCCTGCATACGGAAGCTCTGACTGTGGATCGCAACGCGAGGATCGTCGAGTTTGAAGGTCTGGGATTTGCGATAGCTGAACACCTGCACGTTGTCCTGGAGTGGCAACCGTTTAGTGATCTGACTTTCAACGTCGTGATTGCCGTGAAGAACGAAAGCCGGGATGTTCGCCGCGCGCAGGCGCCCCATCTGCCGGACGAAAAGGAGCCCGGTCTGAAAATCGCGCCAGTCGCCATCATAGAGATCGCCGGCGATGATCATGAAAGCAACCTGTCCGTTGATCGCTTGGGTGACAAGGTCCTCGAAGGCTGCTCGGGTCGCCGTTCGGATTCTTTCAGCCGCGGGACCTTCCTGACCGCTCAGACATCCGACGCACCGTTTGGATCTCAGCCGGTCGGCGTCGAGGATGCCGCATTCAGCCTGTCGGACAACGATAACAGCGAACTTGCGCTCAGCCCCTGGAGATGGCCGATCAGGATGTCTTCGCCTGAGAGAGCGATTCTCGAAATGCTGGATGAGCTCCCTGCGGATGAAAGCTTCCAAAAGGTCGATACGCTGTTCGAGGGCTTGGTGAGCCTGCGACCAAAACTGCTGAACCAACTGCTCGAGGAGTGCCGCAGCATCAAAGTCAAGCGCTTGTTTTTCATTTATGCGGACAAGCATGTACATCCGTGGCGAAAGCACATCGACACCGCCCATATAGAATTGGGCCGCGGTGACCGCAGCCTTGTGCAAGGCGGGCGGCTTCACCCGACCTGTCGCATGACAGTTCCGGCCGAGCTCGTGCCACAGGAAACGGTCGATGGCGCGTGAACGATACATGCGCCAGGTGGAGCTGCTGGTCCGGACATTGCCCTACATCGCGAGTCAGGACAGCTTCGCTCTGAAAGGCGGCACCGCGATCAATCTCGTTTATCGCGACATGCCACGACTGTAGGTCGATATTGACCTCGTCTACTTGCCGATCGGCGACCGCGACGCAACCCTCGCAGGGATCGACGCCGCTCTTGATCGCATTCGCGAGGATATTCAGCGTGATCTCCGCGGCGTCAGCGTTCAGCGCATCGCCGGCAGCGACAATAACGACACGCGGCTCCTCGTCCGGCAGGCTGGCGCCGAAATCAAAGTCGAGACGTCACCTGTCGCATGCGGCAAGGTTCACGCTCCCGAGCTTCGCGTCGTCAGCGATCCGGCCGCCGAAGCCTTCGGATTTGCGGAGATGCAAGTGGTGGCATTCGAGGATCTCTTCGGCGGCAAGCTCAATGCTGCTGTCGACCGACAGCATCCGCGCGACCTCTTCGAGGTGAAGTTTCTGTATGACAATGAAGAACTGACCGACGCGCTCTACCGCACGTTCCTCGTCTACGTCGCAAGTTCGGGGCGTCCTCCGCATGAACTCGTCCGTCCGTCATTGTCAGAACTTGATGACATCTTTGCCAAGGAGTTCGAGGGAGTGACGGTGCCGCCCGTCGGCCTCAACGAGCTCAAGGCAGCGCGGTCGCGGTTATTGTCCGATATGCTTGCACGGCTCGACGACGCGGCGATGCGCTTTCTGCTAACGCTCCATGACGGCGAGCCGGACTTCGAGGCCTATCGGCTTACCGCAGGCCGCGCAATTACCGGCGGTTCGGCGGAAGCTGCTCAATATCGCAAAATTGAAAACGCAAAATCCTGAAAAACATGCGCAGTTGCGTTCGGAGATCGAAAAGCTGCGGTCATAGCCCCTATAGCGGGTGTCTCTTCGTGCCTCGGCGAGATGCATTTCGACCAAGGCGTGACCAAGCCATATAAATGCGCGACCCACCCTGAGACGAACTAGTGGTCGCCGCCGACAAACTTGGGTACACCAAAGAAGGCGTCCCATTCGAATGACCTTGGCCGCGTAACTGACCTGGTCCCGGTTGTCTGAACAGCAACTGCGCGTCGATAAGTGGAGCCTCTGCCGGGTTTAGGCTGCCGTGCGAAGCGGCAGCGAGGTGAAGTAGGCTTGATCCGGTGTGCCGCCGTCAAGGCTCGAATGTGGACGGCGGCAATTGTAGAAGTCCAAATAACGGCCGATCGAGGCGCGAGCTTCGCTGACGCTGTCGTAGGCCCGCAGATACACCTCCTCGTATTTGACGCTGCGCCACAGCCGCTCGACGAACACGTTGTCCCGCCAGGCGCCGCGGCCTCCATGCTGATGGCGATGTCATTGTCAGCGAGCACTCCGGTGAACGCCGCGCCGGTGAACTGCGAGCCCTGGTCGGTGTTGAAGATCTCCGGCTTGCCGTGACGGGCCATGGCATCTTCCAGTGGCGCGACGCAGAATGCGGCCTCCATGGTGATCGACAGCCGCCACGACAGCGCCCGGCGGGTCGCCCAGTCCAGCACCACGGCCAGATAAACGACGCCTCGTGCCATCGGGATGTAGGTGATGTCCATCGCCCAAACCTGGTTCGGACGCGTGATCTCCATACCGCGCAGCAGCTATGGATAGATCTTGTGCCCGGGCTCGGGTTGGGTGGTGCGCGGACGGCGGTACAGCGCCTTTATCCCCATCCGCCGCATCAGCGGTTTGAAATGCCGGCGGCCGATCTTGCACCCCTCTGCAGCCAGTAGGCGTCGCAACATACGCGAACCGGCGAATGGAAACTCCAGGTGCAGCCGGTCGAGCCGCTGCATCAGCGCGAGGTCTTTGGGCGACACCGGACGCGGCAGGTAATCGACGCTGCCGCGGCTGATGCTCAGGGCTTCCGCCTGCTTGCTGATCGGCAGATCGTGTTCACGGTCGATCATCGCTTTGCGCTCAGCAATCCCGCCTTGGTGAGCGCTCCTTCTAAAAACTCGTTCTCCAGCGTCAACTCGCCGATCTTGGTGTGCAGCGACTTCACGTCGATGGTGGGTTCGGCGATCCGACTCCCGCCGTCCGGACCGAACACATCGGCAGCGCCGCCTTCGAGCTGCGCCTTCCACGATGTGATCTGATTGGGGTGAACGTCGAACTGCTCCGCCAGTTGTGCCAGCGTGCCGTCACCCTTGAGGGCGGCAAGCGCCACCTTCGCCGTGAAAGCCGCAGTGTCGTTCCGCCGTGCTCGTCTGCTCATCGTCGCTCCTGATTCGCGGGTCAATCTTGCCCGCCGTCAGGCAGAAACTCCACTTATCGCGCTGTTCAGATTTGCGGGACCAGCTCAAACCTCGCAAACTCATGCTGATATCGGATTGATCACTCAAATCGTCAGTGTCATCGAGGGTCGCCGACCTCTGCCCAGAGGAGGCGCTCCTGCTCGGCCTTCAGCTCTTCGAGAGATACCGGGATCGGATGGAGGTCGAGATTGTACATCGGCAATGGCCAATGCCGATACAGTACATTGACATGATCCTGGGTTACGGATTCGTCCGGCAAACTTTCGGAAATCAGCCGGTCCAGAAGTTGCTCGGTTAGACGTTCCGCGTCTTGCAGCGTCTCCTTCTCCCGACACTCAAGCTGCTCCCAAACCTCTGATGTGGCTCGTAGCCCCTCTACTGTGAACATTCCGCAGGCGGAGCAGCCCGGATCACGAGCAATCAGTTTGTCAAAGCCTTCTATCATTTCGGTCATCGACAATGATCCATCCGTTCGCAGTGCAACGAGCAATCTTCTGGCATCGTACGGATACGCGGTCCTTGCCTTTGCCTCCGCCGAGGAGTTCCTGCGCGCTGCGGCATTGGCCGAGACGACCTGCGTGATTACCGACGTCCAAATGTCCATGATGAGCGGAATTGACCTGCTGATGCATATGCGAAGCCCCGGTCATCGTATGCCGTTCATCTTCATCACGGCGATGGGGTGCGCGCACGAGCGATCAAGGCTGGCGGGATCTGCTTTCTTGCCAAACCGTTTTCCACGGCTGCGTTGATCAAGTGTTTGACCATTGTACTGCCGGGGTCAGGCGACACACACGCGTGAGGACCTTGGCCCCCTCCCCACGGCCTTCAGTCCCAAAGCGGGGATGCATTGCGAGATTCCCGTAGGTTGCGCTGCCGCGGTTATTTTGAAGGTAACCGGCATGAGCTCCCACGTCCGCAGTGATCAGTGAGCGCGGGCGTAGCGGATCGGCATCCAGTATTGCCGCAAGGCTTCGACCGCCGTGGGAATATCGGCGTGGGCGTTACGCAGAAGTTTCTTGGTCTCGCGGCCGCTTCGTGGCGGTCCAAGCAGCGGTCGGCCCTGATCGTCGCGACAGTGCAGCAGGATAGGTAGAAGTAGGCCGTGATTGACGTTGCCGATGTCCAGCAACGGTGCCCACGCCAATAGCTTGAGCCGCATCGCGGCGTAGAAGCCTTGGCACCATGGTCGCGGATCGACGTCTCCACTGGGTTTACGCCGGTGCATCGGCGCGAACCTGTCGGGTGCGGTCGAGAGGGTGTTGCTGATGTCGTTGTGACGCAGGACGACAGCCGATATGGCTGCAAACTCCGGGGTGCCGCCGTGGTTGAAGGCATCGGCATCGATGGCGAGCAGCGGGCAGATCCAGTCGAGTGGGCTCATCGACACCGGTCCGGCCACGATTGCGGCGACGTAGCCGTCGAGCATGGGGAGATTGGTGGCGTCAGGATGCTGATCGACCCTAGCCTGCAGCCATCGCTCGAGCTCCTCGAGTGGCATCGCGGCTGCCGTCATTGACGACGCTGCTTTATGACGACCCGGGCTCATGCCGCGGCCTGTGCGGTGCGCTGGCGCGCCGCCTTCCAGTGCCAGGCGAGCAGTTCGCGCAGTTGATGGCTCTTGGTTCCACCGGAGACAATGCGCTCCAGCACGTCGGTCAGATAGGCTTGCGGATCGAGCTCATGGAGCTTTGCGGTGTTCATGAGCGACGCGAGGATGGCCCAGCTCTCGGCACCGCCTTCGCTCCCGCTGAACAAGGAGTTGCGTCTTCCCATGGCAATCGGGCGCATGGAACGCTCGACCGTGTTGGAATCGACCTCGACGCGGCCATCGCTGAGAAGCAGCGTCAGTCCGTCCCAGTGATTGAGCGCATAGTTGATCGCCTCTGTCAGCTTCGATTGGGAAAACAGCTCATCTCAATCAGTAGCGCATTGAGCGCCACCATCAACGGGGCGCTCCTGGTGCGGCGGGCGGCCAGCCGCTGCTCCGCACTGCTGCCGCGGATCTCTGCCTCGATCGCATAGACCGCCTGCAGCCGTTCAATCACGTCGCGCGCGAATGGCGACTGCGTGGACTTGTACACCTGGACGAATTTGCGTCGAGCATGGACGAGACAAAAGGCGAGCTGGATCGCGCCGCCATGACGGCGGGCCACGGCCTTGTAGGCGGCATAACCGTCCACCTGCAGAACGCCGCAAAAGCCCGTCAACTGTCCGGCGATCTCCTCGGTGCCGCGGCCGTCGGCGAATACGTAGGTAACCGCCGGCGGCGAGGGGCCACCCCATGGCCGGTGATCCATAGCATGCGCCCAGAACTGGCAGATGCGGGGACGATGTCGTCCTGGATCAAGCACCGGCATCGGCGTCTCGTCGCAGAACACGCGCGGCGCAGCCTGAATGATCCGCAGCTACAGCTCATAAAGGCTCCTGAGCCACCAGGCGGTACGTTTGACCCAACCGGCGAGTGTCGCGCGGTCAAGATGGATGCCGTGGCCGGCCAGGATCTGAACTTACCGGTACAGCGGCAAATACCAGGCGAACTTCGAGACCACCATATGGCTCACGAGGGCCGTCGAGGCCATACCGCCCTCAATCAGGCGCGGCAGCACTTTGGCTGGACCGCGCCATCGGTGCAGCCGCGGCAGCCGTATTTGGGACGGATCGTGCGCAGCACGCGCAGGAGCGCCGGGATCACGTTCAACACCTCGCTGACGTCCTCGCCGATCTTGTGAGGCTGGCCCTGGCAGCACGGGCAGGCCGTCACCTCCGGCTCCAGGACCTGCTCACAGCGCGGCAGATGCTTGGGCAACGCGCCGATGTTGCGGCGCGCCTTCTTACGTAGCTTATCGGACGGCTTCACCGCAGGTGCATCGTCGTTGGCAGCTGCAGGCGGCGTGACACTGGTCTCAAGATCGTCAAGCTCAAGCGCAAGCTGTTCGGCCACGAGCGTGGCAAGGCGTTCCGAGCGCTTCCCGAAGATCATCTCCTTGAGCGTCTGCACCGCAACACGCAGCTTCTCGTTCTGGGCGTCGAGCGCGAGCACCATCTCCGTTAGAGCGGCTGGATCAGTCGGGAAACGTCCCGGGGCGTATCGCCATAAATGGACCATACCTCCGCGCGCCGCAGGCTCCAGCGAAATCCTCTCCTCTCAGCCGACAATTGCCGGCTGCTTCACGAGCTTGGCCGAGACGCGCGTCCACTCGAGTCCGTCGAGCAGCATTGCGAGCTGTGTCGCACTGAGATGCACCACGCCTTCGCGGATCAGCGACCAGGTGAAGTGCCCCTGGTGCAACCACTTCGTCACCAGCACCATGCCGCTGCCGTCCCACGCCAGAAGCTTCACTCTGTCCGTGCGTTTGCTGCGGAACACGAAGACGTCACCACAATACGGATTCGCACGCAGCGCTTCGCTCACCAGTGCCGACAGTGTATGCACCGACTTGCGGAAATCGACCGGCTGTGTCGCCAGCACCACCTTGAGGTCAGAGCGTAGCGCAATCACCGGATACCCCGAAGCGCCGCCAGCACGGTCGACAGCGTCGCCAGCTCAACGCCCGGCTCGACCCGGATGCGCGCCCCGTTCACCTCGATCTCGACAACTCCGCAAACCTTGGCCGGCGGCGCGGCGATCTCCAAAGGCCTCGTCTGTAGCCCGGAAATACGTTCATGCTCGCCCGCTGTCCCGCTATCGATCCCGGGACCAATTTCGATTGGCTCGAAGTTCGGTGCCTTGCCCCCCACCGCCGCCGCAACTTGGCGGCGCCACACCGTAAGCAGCCCGCGCGAAACGCCATTGCGCCGCGCAACCTCGGAGATGTTCGCACCCTCCTCAAAGCTCTCTGCCACGATCCGGGCCTTCTCCTCGCTAGTCCACCGACGCCGTCGGCGCTCCCCGGTGATCACCTCGACGCGACGATAGGCGTCATCTTCCTGCCTGGCATCAAGCATGGCATTTGCCATCGTTCCACCTCCACCGATCAGCTCATGCCAGGCTTTATCGAGCGCAAACCGAGCGGCGGCTCGGTGGGGGCCACATGCCGGTTACTGTTCAGTTACACACCGCGCCGTCGCCGCAGATGAAGAGAGCAAAACGGTCCCATTCTAGGCCGCGCTCTTCTTGATCGATATCGACTGATGTCGCCGGTGCTGCAAAGGGGACGTTGAGTTTCCGACTTATGTCGCGATGCTTCGACCGCTAAGGCGACGCAAATCGATCGTCCGCCCTTTCTCAAGCATTTGTCGCCTGATTTTCTCAAGCCCCCAACTGGCATGCGGCTTGCTGGTTAGAGATTGCGATCTGGTCGTAATACGGAGCGCCTAAAACATGAACCACGATACGTCAGTGAAGCTATCCGAGCGCGAAAAACAATGCCTCCAGTTGGGGGCAGAAGGGAGATCGTCATGGGGAAGGAACTGAAGATCACCGAGAATACGGTCAATTATCATGTTAAGAACGCCCGGCAAGAGCTTGATACGAGGACCCGCGTCCTGGGTATCATCAAGGCGATACGCCTCAAGCTGATCTCAGATCCGTCGCAGGAGCGCGACGAGGATAAGGACTAGCGCGACGTCGAGCTTTCGCGACGGCCTCAAGTCCCGGGAATGCTGCGTGGATGGCATCATGCGAGCCTTGGCAACTAGTTCGCGTCGGCTCTCACCGGGGCCTTCATACGCGACACCCGGGACGCCCGCGCTGACGAAGTTCTCGTGCTAGCAGGCGCGCATTATTGAAATTGCCGAAGGAGCCATCACCGTGAACGCGCACAGGCCGTGCGGTCGAGTCGACGATCCGCTCGACCATGTCGATGAGTTGGCTCCATGATCCTTATTGGCGTCTCGCGAGCCGAAAGAGCAGGCAGAATTGGTAGGCCCGCCGCCCACGGGCTTCGAACCCTGCGTTCTTGGGATCACGCTGGAGAGCGCATCGTGAGCTTCCATGGAAAAGGAGAGTTCGCTGGTGGAGCATATCTGAGCGCGCGGCAGTTCTGTAGGCGACGGCTCAGCCCGTCGATCACGGCGTTTTGGGCGGATCGTGTTCCGTGGCGTGGTGTAGCTGGCGGCAGGTCACCGCCGATGTTCCGGCGGGTCGGAAGGCATCAGCCTGCCACAGCGGGCAGAACGACGATGATCGCTCAATGACGCGATGGTTTCCAGTGTCATGTAGCGGGCGCGCTGGAGGACCCATTGGTCGTTTTGCTCGAGCAAAAACGCACCAACGAGGCGACCGATGGCGTCTTCATTGGGAAGATGCCGACGACTTCGGTCCACCGCTTATTCCGCCGTTGAGGCCCTTGATCGGATCGGTCGAGTGGAGCTTGGCGTGGTGCGGAGCCGGGAAGCTCATATAGGCTCGCACGCCGAGCTCGGCTTCGTCCATGAGGGTCGCGAGCTTGGACAGTTTGAGGCCGGAGCTGATCGGCGACCTTGCGCCACTGCGCCCTGGCCGCTTCAACATTGTGTTGGGCGAACGCGGTGGCGATGAAGGCGGACACGACGCGCCGGCCGGCTCTTGCCGCATGCGCGAAGACGTTGCGCATGAAGGGGACGCGCGGCAGCGCTGCCGGGTCGCGTTGAGCGCCTTGCTGACGGCGGCCTTGATGCCCTCATGGGCATCGGACACAACCAGCTTTACGCCACGTAGGCCGCGGTGGGCGAGCTTGCGCAGAAAAGTCGTTCAGAACGCCTCGGCTTCGGACGGGCCCATGTCCATGCCGAGGATCTCGCGCCGGCCGTCGCCGTTGACACCGGCCGCGAGGAACACCGCGAGCGAGACGATGCGGCTATTCTGGTGCACCTTCAGGTGGGTGGCGTCGGTCCGCAAATACGGCCAGTCGCCTTCGATCGGGCAGGCGAGGAAAGCCTTCACACCTTGTCTTCGATGTCACCGCAGAGCCGGCTGACCCGGCTTTTGGAGATCCCGGTCATGCCCATGGCCTGCACGAGATGATCCACCGAGCGGTTCGAGACGCCCTGCACGTAGGCCTCCTCGTCACTGCGCTCAGCGCTTTCTTAGCCATGCGGCGCGGCTCCAGGAACCCGGGAAGTAGCTTCCTTGCGCAGTTTGGGAATGCGTAGTTCAACCGCTGGCACTCTGCTCGCCGTAGGCCGCTCCGGTCTGTACGGCGACCTCCAGCTTCATCAGCCGTTGGCGGCAAAGCCAATCATCTCGCGCAGGTCTGGGGCCTTCTCCACGGGCGCGCGAAGCTTCATCATCTCGTCGTTTCGGAAGTTGCGGGTGGTCGTGCGCAAGTGAATCCCATGTTCGGCTAGAGAGCCGTAGAAGGTTAGCAGCGCGGCACGATTATTGATAGACAATCTGATCACCTGGCCCTACTTGGCGCGGTAATTTTCCACTAAGACGTCGATCGCCGCTTCGCCGGACGCCGGTTCGGCGCCAGACAAACCTCACGCAGGAATCAGCTCGCCATCTCGAGCCGCCCCGCGGTTGCGACATTCGGCCGCGCTACTTCGATCGGGCCGCTGCCGGCCTGATCGTTCGCGACGGACCATAACCATGCCACAGGACACGGCGCTTTCGTCGGCTTCAACTCCTTTTACCGTGGCAAGATAATTTCGTGATAGCTTGCCCAGAAGTTGCCGCGGCGCGCAGGACATTGGTCACTGGGTCGTCGATCTCGTCGGGCTGACGAAATGGGATATGTTTGCAATCTCCTTCGCGGCATATCGCTCTCCTTGAGAGCTTCTGGCATGCTTCGGCACTGGCCTCGTTACCCCGCTTTTCTCATGCCGTGCGTAGCTCCCTTCTGCATGCCTTTAAACCTAAGACGTGCAACACAACGAAGTCGCGCGCTGGTCGGAGCTATCGAAGCAAGCCATGCTGGCGGACACACTGTTCGTCTTTGTCGGACCATCCGTCTAGCTCACCAGCTATACTTGTAAGTCGGCTCACAACCGCCACACCAGTGTTTGTAGGCGGCGCAAGGCGCGATCTGTGTCTAGTTTGTGACATTGGCGCCAAACGCGTCTGGTTCAGAACACTGCCCGAATTGGGCGCCGGGGGGTTTTCAAAAGTGCGATCATAGGCCTAACGCGCTCCGACCGCTGGCACACTCATTGCAAACACGCAGTACTAAGAGTGCTGAGTGCACGCACGCGATCGATGCTCTCCACCCGTTTCTTAGAGACAAGCGGTCAAAATAAGTCGCGTAGGGTTTGATAATATGTCGGACAGCAACGTGGCGCTGCGCATGGAATCTTTGGCTCCTCCCATCAAGGTGGGGAGTTGGCTGCGTGGCCAGCCCCTTGCGAACTTCGAGTGCGGGAAAGTCTACATTGTCGAATTTTGGGCAAGTAGGTGCGGACGATGTATGACGGCGGCGATGCCCTATCTCGTTCAACTGCAGGAGAAATATAAAGATTGCGGAGTTGAGGTCATCGGAGTCGCATGTGGCGAAGAAGCACCAACGGCGGACGAGGCCAGAACCAAGTTGGAGGCGTGGTTGACCGAAACGTCTCCGAAACTGAACTATCGGATTGCGTTCGACTTCACAGGCGAGATGAAGCAGCTTTGGGGAGACCCCAGTTTTGCTCCGGGATTCCCATCTCTTTCGTCGTCGATCGCGACGGCCACATCGCGTTCATAGGACATCCAATGCAACTCAATGATGTTTTGCCGAAGGTTCTTCAAGGGGTCTGGCGAACCAGCGAAGAAGCTAAAGCCGCCGACGCGAAGCGGATTGAGCAGAACCAACGGGTAGCCCGCGAGCTAACGCCCACCTCGCCAATCTACGCTAAACTTCGGGCGGCGCTGTGGGCAAAGGATTGGACGACGGCGCTCTCGGCGGTCCAAGAGGGGCTCGTCTTGATGCCGGACGAAATCGACCTTCGTGAGATTCATGTCAATCTGTTGCTTCACAAAATTCGCGACTTACGGGCCGGCTTGCCCGTCATGCGCCAATTGGTTCGTGACGCGATCGATAAAGGGTCCGAGGAATTGATGACGGTGGCTCTAACCCAACTCTTCGATCCGGCAAATGATGCCTCGCACCTCCCCCTTGCCGAGCGCTTTGCAATGGGCAGGGATTTGGCTGAACACATTTTATGGCTGAATCCACCGCAAGCCGATGGCTATAAGTTCCGGTCTTATGGGGCGATCGCTGAGTACTATTACGAGAGCGGCAACAAGGAACGGGCGATCGAGTTGATCGAACTGGCACTGACCTCGCTGAGCGATTCGAAGCTCATACAGGAAGAAGAGAGACAGTATTATGTGCGGCCGTTAATTCAGGCCCTGGCCAAGTACAGCACTGAGAAGGCTTTAGAGGCGCTTTTGTTTGGCTCCGCCTCACCGCCAAAGCTAAGGGCGAGTATTCAGACGCGTGAAAATGACGCATGAGCGACAATAAAATCACAGAGGCCGATCTGGCGCAGCTCGCCGGCACCGGGCATCGCCTGATGTACCAGATCGTCGAAATGCCCGCCCCCGGGACATTCGTGCCGTTCGTCGACGGTGCCAGCAAGGCGGCGCTAACCATCGCAGAGACGCGGGGGTCGAAAAAGATCGGGCTTTCCAATACCCTCAACCGTAAACTGATCCCGCGCAAGGGACCGGACCCGAACTGGCGCTGCCGCGAGCAGGCCCGCTTCGACCGGGGCGAATATCAAAAACCATTCTTTGCGTCCGGCGTCTGGTGGGCCGACCAGATTCCCAAAGACCATTTTCTGCATGTTTCCAGGAAGGACAAAAGCAAGATTGCCTTCACCGAGAGCGTGGAAAATGGTGAGCGAGACCTCCACACTCAGATGAAGGTCGGAACCTACCTGCAGAAGTACCTTGCCGACTTCGTCGGCGCGGACGAGATCACCCAACTCGCCAACCTGTTCGCGGCCGATCAGCAGGGCCTCGAACTGAAGCTAGCGCGAACACCGGACGAGATCGAGCATGTCTATATTGTCGGCCCGTCCAGCTGCATGTCAGGACCGGTCGAAAAGCTCGGCAAGTATGGCGGCTACGGCAATGCCACGGAGCACCCGGCGCGCGCCTATGGCGCCGGCGATTTGGCCTGCGCCTATGTGGAACGCAAGAATGAAATCATCGCCCGGTCGATCGTCTGGCCGAAGCGCAAGATCTTCACCCAGATCTATGGCGAGGATCACATGCTGCTGCGCTCGATGCTGATTCGTGCCAGCTACAAACCAGCCCATAGCGGCAAAGACTTCGAAGGCGCTCGCTTCCTCGAGCTTACGGTGATGCCATACCTCGACTTCGACATAAGCATGGAGCCACTGTACGAGGACGGCAGCACCGGCCGGCAATCCGCCAAGAGGCGGGCGCGGCTCCGCAACTACAAGCTTTACGTCGGCCGCTATAGAACCACCAAGTGGCTGTTAAGGGAGTATGCAAGCGGGCAGCGCTCGAGCGGCAGATCGGCGAGTTAATCAGGGCAGGTGCGATGTTAGGGCTTAACCGAACTCCCCGAAGTATCCCACAGCGCTCGCCAATAATTTGGTCGTTCGGTCAACTGCCACGTCTAAGCATTTATCTAGATAATGCATGTCAGCTATCGCTTGAGCCACACGAGCGCGATCGGCTTACCTCGATCGAGAACTGGCAGAACATCCCGAGAATGTCCGCCGGTCACATGTCCCAACAAAGGAGTCGCGATGCAATCACAGTCAGTTCTCGGCAACCGCCCTAAACCATGCGCCTCACTTGCAGAAATGCTGCGCGCTCAGATCTGCTCCAACCGCGACCTCTCCTTCCTCATGGAAGCTCACGATGCGCTCTCCGGCGCAATCGCCAAGCGCGCGGGATTCAAAGGTCTGTGGGCGTCGGGCCTCGCAATCGCCTCCTCTCTTGGCTACCGAGATGCCAACGAAGCATCATGGAGCCAACTCGTCGACGTGGTCGAGCGGATCGTCGACTCGACCGAACTGCCTGTGCTCGTTGACGGTGATGGCGGCTTCGGGAACTTCAACAATGCACGCCTGCTGGCACGGAAACTCCGTCAGCGCGGCGCTGCCGGCGTCGCGCTTGAGGACAGCTGCTTTCCGAAAATGAACTCGTTCATTGGCGATCGGCATCCGCTCGCAGATATCGATGAATTCTCCGGCCGTCTGCGGGCAGTGAAGGATACAGTGGCGGAAGACTTGGTCCTCGTGGCTCGGATCGAAGCCCTGATCGCCGGCCATGGAATGGACGAAGCACTGGTACGCGCTAGTGCTTACGCCGCTGCGGGAGCCGACGCGATCCTCATTCACTCGCGTAAGAGCACGGCGGACGAGATACTCTCGTTCGCGAGTTCCTGGCAGAACCACCGACCTGTCGTAATCGTTCCAACAAAATACTATCGAACGCCGGTCTCGTCATACCGTGATGCCGGCATCTCTACCGTGATCTGGGCCAATCACTCCATGCGAGCTGCGACTGCGGCAATGCGGCACGTCTGCGGCCGCATTATCGCTGAGGAAGGCGTTGCCAGCATTGAGCCAGCTATCGCGACCCTTGAAGAGATCTTCGAGTTATTAAGGTACGACGAACTCGCTCGCGCGGAAGAGCGATATCTTGACCCAGGATAGGTCTTCATCCACCCGATATCTCGTTCTCGATCGATTGTTGCGGTTCAATCGCCCTTGTCGATAGTCCCGCTTAAAGTATCTGATGATCGGCCAGGCAACGGATGTCGCCGCAGCAGCTCCGTTAATGAAAGGGTCGATCGTTTCTCCTGTCGGATCGTGGCTCGATTTCCGGGTTTCCGCACGAAACAAACCGCGGCAACCCTCTCGCCAATAGACCACGACCATTTAAGACGATGAACCAGGTGCAATTCTGGGCGCTACCCCGAGGTCGACAATCGTTGCGGCCCTGCACGATATCATCGAGTCCGGAGCTACAAGGCCCGCACAGAAAAGCTTCTTGCTTGTCTGTTCGAAAGTTGCAGCTCGCAGCCATGCATGCGACGATCTCAGGCGTTACGCCATCGACAGCACCGAAGATCTTTGAATTGCAGAGCGCATTCCACTGAAGCCAATGCCTTACAGGTTGTGCGATCAACTACCACACTTATCAATTGATATGGTGGCGTCGGTGCATCAAATATTTGACCGACGTGCGCCCGACTGCTCACACGTCACTTGCAAGGAATTCCGCATGCGACCCGAATCACAGTCTGTTCTTGCCAATGCACGTGATCAATGCGCTGTACAATCGACCGCAGAAATGCAGCACGGTCAGTGCGTCCTCTCCTTTAGCGTGGAAGGGCGTGATCGGCTCGCTGACACGATCATCCGGCGCGCAGGTTCCACATTCCACCGATGTGCCACGCCGATTGGCCACGACGGAGTCGCTCGCGCGCTGTTGGTGAACACCGCCTCAGTAGCGGTTTCGAGCACATTGGTTTGGCGTTGCGGTTTCCGATACTCCGGCGGGAGGACGTTCTGCTGCCCTTTTCAATCGAAAGGACGCATTGCCTGGATTGAGGAGGGAGCGCCTATCTCGAGTGGCTATGAGGCTTCATCTGCTGCGGAGTTCGCCGTAATCGAAGCGCGACCTATGACTGAGCAGATCGCGAAATGCGGCCGAGTGGTTCGATCGTGAAAGACCACAATCAGCTCAGGAGGAGCGCCTGCTGGCGCAACCACTGTCTTTGCTTTTAGGTTCGGGCACTGCCGCCGCTCGTGACGCAGCTAAGTTAGCTGCCGATGGCGCCGTCCGATCATCGATCTGGCGGCGGGTGAAGTGATCATCGATCCACCATCATCGGCCCGCGAGGGGGCAATTGCCGCCATCAAGGCCAAGATAAACCGCTATACGGATGCCATCGGCCTGACGCCGCTTCGCAGCGCCGTTGCCGAAAAGCTGTCATCGGAAACCGGCATCGGCTGGCATTTGAACGATATCGTTATAACTGCTGACCTGCCACTGAATGTTCATCCAGCGGCAGTTAGAGTCTCGAAGCGGATGCAAAACAAGGGCTGCTCAATGTTGCGTTGGCTCTGCTGGATCCGGGTGACGAGGCCATCGCCATTCGTCCCTGCCGGCCGACATTCCCGTCCCAGGTTCTTCTCGCTGGCGCAAAACCCGTGTTCGTTGATGCCCGCCCGCCCCGATATAATTCCGATATTGACGCAATCCGCGCCGCTGGTACACCGCGCACGAAATCCATTATCGTCAACTCGCCCAACAATCCTACTGGTGCAGTCTATGATCGAAGTACCCTTCGAGCTATCGGAGGCCTCGCATCAACTACCAGTTATGGATCTTTTCCGACGAATGCTATTCCAGCTTCGTATTCACTCGTGAGCGCCATGAATCGATTGTCATGGCGCAGCCCGGCGTACGTTCACGGACGATCCTGGTCAACGCTTTCTCCAAGGAACTGGCGATCACTCGCTGGCGACTGGGCTATTTAGCAGCCCCCCGGAGATCGTTTCTGCGGCCAGGAAGTTGCAGGGACATATGACCTCGAACGCCAATGTGATCGCGCAGCACGCGATCATGCACCACCTCAAAATCCATGACGGCTGCTCTGAGCGGCTGATGCATCGGCGCCTTTCTGACGCTCGTGAGATAGGACTTCTGCACCTCCTCCGAATAAGTGGACACCTGTAGTAGCTCAGAGAGCCCGGAGGTATCGAATGCCAGAACGTCAACTTCGATGGTTCACAGAGGACTACAAACGCTAGGCCGTTGAACTGGCGGTATCGAGTGGTCGATCGATCGGATCGGTCGCCAAGGAGCTCGGTCTGCGCGGTGCTGCGCCGCTGGATAGACAAATTCCGGCAGGAGCCGGCATCGGCGGCGTGGCGGCCCACCACGCAGGCGACGCCGATGCCGAGATCCGGCAGGTCCATCGCGAGAGCAGCCAGCGGCAGTTCTCGAGTCCACGCCGCCCTGCGGACGCGGGGACGTGGGCCAGCCGTGGCCGGATCGAACGGCTGATGCGACGGCATGGCATTCGGGCGATCATGGCGCCGCCATGTCGCGTCCGCACCACCGACAGTCGCCACAATCTGCCGATCGCACCAAACCTGATCGCGCGCGACTTCACCGCCGCGGCCCCAAACCGGGTCTGGCTGGCCGATATCACCTACGTCCCACGGCGGAGGACTGGCTGTACCTGGCAGCCGTCATGGACCTCTTCAGCCGCAAGATCGTCGGTTGGGCGATGCCGGATCACATGCGGGTCGAACTCGTCTCCTCCGCACTGACGATGGCGCTTCGCCAGCAGCGGCCGGACGCCGGATTGGTCCATCATTCCGATCGCGGAGTGCAGTACGCTTCACACGAGTATCGCGCGGCCCTTACCGCCGCGGGCCTGACGCATCGACTGCTACGACAATGCCCCGATGGAGAGGTTCTTCCACACCCTCAAGACCGAGCTCGTTCATCATCGTCAGTACCAGACCCGTGCCGAAGCCCGGCGCGACATCTTCGCCTTCATCGCGGGCTTCTCCAATCGAACCAGGCTCTATTCCGCCATCGGATATATCCCTCCGATCGAGATGGAGCTAAAAGCCGCTTAAACCCGTCCGCTTTCTCGGGGGAAGATCAGAGCGCAAAAAGAGGTCAGTCTGACGCACTATCGAGATTGAAGACCGCGTTGAGCGGGGCGACTAACGGCGAAAATCGAAGCATTGTTGCTGATGGATGTTAGGCTCCGAACCACATCTTTCGTCTTGTCTGCAATGTTCTTTGTCCGTCACTTGCGCTCGCTGTCGTGACAATCGGCATTTCTTCTCTCCGCACAGCCGGGACACCCGAGGACCCAACAGCATACAACCTATCGCCACGGCCGATTCAACCCTCATGCGAGCCATCCTGGTGTGAGATAGTTGCAGTAGCTACGCTATCGCCTTGTTTGCTACCTTCAAACTCGCGTCACCAATCCTCTCAAGGTGATGCGGGGGCGGACTCGGCGTATCCCCCGATCCAGTCGTGTGCCGCCCCCACTCTTCGCGAGCGGTCTGAAGAAGATGCGGTGAAACCGGGGGCGTTGCATCTCGTTGCCTCCCCGGAAGCCCATCTCGTCGCAATATAAGACGCGAGAAGCATGCGTATACGATCATCAGCATCACCGCGGAAGAAGGGCGGACGAAGCGCGATTGAACTTTGCGTGAGCGCTGATCTCGTCTTGATTCAGTTCTCCCGCGCGGGCGTTTCGTTCAGCTCCTTGAAGAGGTCGCCGCCGGCCCCTGGCCGCTTTCATCCAGCTCCGGTCAACTGCCAAGGTTAGCGATGGAGCGAGATGAAAAAAGGCGCTATTTTTCAAGATCGGCTTGCCTAGAACGAGACGGCATCCCGAACCTGTTCACACTCCTTGGCTGTTGCGGATGTCGCGGCTAACTCGATGAGAATTCCGTCCACTGAAGCAAGCCCGGCGAACTCCTGTTACGTCGCGCGTTCATCAGCGCTAGGGTTCGTTTCGGCCGGAGCCGTATCCGAGCAGTCAATGAGACCAAGAATGGCTTTAGCAACTACTAAGACTCTCGAGCGCACCAATGTCTGAGCGTTCTTCCAGGCCAAGAGCATCCGCCGCGAAATCGTGCAGACCTCGGCCGAGCAGGGCAACCTCACACTGCGCTAATAGCGGCCGGGCCAGTTAGCTACGATAAATGATTCTGGCAGAGACGACTTCTGAGTGTGATTTTTTGCTGGAAGCTCTTGCTCCTGTAGAAGCCCCGTCCTATTTCAGCTGCGTCTGCGCTAGCACTCGTAGGCATCGATTGCTCACAAGGTTGAAGTCTCAACTCGTGCAAATATTAGGAGGACTGCATGAAATTCCGTCCGCTTCACGACCGCGTCGTGGTCAAGCGCATCGACGCAGAAGAGAAGACCGCTGGCGGCATCATCATTCCCGACACTGCCAAGGAAAAGCCCTCCCAGGGCGAAGTCGTCGCCGTCGGCCCCGGTGGCCGCGACGAAGCTGGCAAGCTGATCCCGATCGACCTGAAGGTCGGCGACCGCGTGCTGTTCGGCAAGTGGTCCGGCACCGAGGTCAAGATCGACGGCCAGGACCTGCTGATCATGAAGGAGAGCGACGTGATGGGCGTTCTCGAGGTCGCCGAGTCCAAGAAGAAGGCGGCTTAAGAGCCTCCCTCCTCCCTCCAGTCAAACACCTTAAGGAAAATTCCAGATGGCAGCCAAAGAAGTCAAATTCTCGGTTGAAGCGCGCGACAAGATGCTGCGCGGCGTCGACGTCCTCGCCAACGCGGTGAAGGTCACGCTCGGTCCGAAGGGCCGCAACGTCGTGCTCGACAAGTCGTTCGGCGCTCCCCGCATCACCAAGGACGGCGTCACCGTCGCCAAGGAGATCGAGCTCGACGACAAGTTCGAGAACATGGGCGCCCAGATGGTGCGCGAAGTCGCCTCGAAGTCCGCTGACGCGGCCGGCGACGGCACCACCACCGCCACCGTGCTGGCCCAGGCGATCGTGAAGGAAGGCGCCAAGTCGGTCGCCGCCGGCATGAACCCGATGGACCTCAAGCGCGGTATCGACCTCGCGGTCGAGGCTGTGGTTGCAGACCTCCAGAAGAACTCCAAGAAGGTCACCTCGAACGACGAGATCGCCCAGGTCGGCACCATCTCGGCCAACGGCGACCAGGAGATCGGCAAGTTCCTCTCCGACGCCATGAAGAAGGTCGGCAACGAGGGTGTCATCACCGTCGAGGAAGCCAAGTCGCTCGAGACCGAGCTCGACGTCGTCGAGGGCATGCAGTTCGACCGCGGCTACATCTCGCCCTACTTCGTCACCAACGCCGACAAGATGCGCGTTGAGATGGACGACGCCTACATCCTCATCAACGAGAAGAAGCTCTCCTCGCTGAACGAGCTGCTGCCGCTGCTCGAGGCCGTGGTGCAGACCGGCAAGCCGCTGGTCATCGTCGCCGAGGACGTCGAAGGCGAGGCCTTGGCCACGCTTGTTGTGAACCGTCTGCGCGGCGGCCTGAAGGTCGCGGCCGTCAAGGCTCCGGGCTTCGGCGATCGCCGCAAGGCCATGCTGCAGGACATCGCGATCCTGACCGGCGGCCAGGCGATCTCGGAAGATCTCGGCATCAAGCTCGAGAACGTCACGCTCAACATGCTCGGTCGCGCCAAGAAGGTGATGATCGACAAGGAGAACACCACGATCGTCAATGGCGCCGGCAAGAAGGCCGACATCGAGGCGCGCGTGGCCCAGATCAAGGCGCAGATCGAGGAGACCACCTCGGACTACGACCGTGAGAAGCTCCAGGAGCGTCTTGCCAAGCTCGCAGGCGGCGTCGCGGTGATCCGCGTCGGCGGCGCGACCGAGGTCGAGGTGAAGGAGCGCAAGGATCGCGTTGATGACGCGATGCATGCGACCCGCGCGGCTGTCGAGGAAGGCATCGTCCCGGGCGGCGGCGTCGCCCTGCTCCGTGCCTCCGAGCAGCTCAAGGGCCTGCGCACCAAGAACGACGACCAGAAGACCGGCGTCGAGATCGTGCGCAAGGCGCTGTCGGCTCCCGCTCGCCAGATCGCGATCAACGCCGGTGAAGACGGCTCGGTGATCATCGGCAAGATCCTGGAGAAGGACCAGTACGCCTACGGCTTCGACAGCCAGACCGGCGAATACGGCAACCTGGTCTCCAAAGGCATCATCGACCCGACCAAGGTGGTCCGCACCGCGATCCAGAACGCAGCCTCCGTTGCAGCGCTCCTGATCACCACCGAAGCCATGGTCGCCGAGCTGCCGAAGAAGGCCGCTGCCGGCCCCGCGATGCCCCCCGCCGGCGGCATGGGCGGCATGGACTTCTAACGACGAGTCGTCCCGGACGCGGTGCAGCGCGCAAGCGGTGTACCGCCGATCCGGGATCTCGCTGAGCAAAATCCAACAGCACAAACCCTGGCAGCAATGCCGGGGTTACCCTTTTTTAGGCGTGGACCGTCTAAACGGCCGGCACGATTGGTTCCGTTGCGCATTGCCTTCGTGCCTTGGCTGATCGTCAGATCAGGTTTTTGTTTACCCACACGGCAGGTCGCAGATGAGAAACGTTAGCCTTATAATTCTCGGACCTGAGCATTTCGTTTAGACTCGCGGACGCATGGTCGCGCGGCTTATAGAGCTATGCTCGAGCGCGGCGCAGCATTATCGAGGCATATCACTCGGCCAAAACTCGTGGGCGCTGGCGGCGACGAGATGCCCGACGACACGGGCTGATACCGCAACAGGTGTTTACCTGGCGCCGGCAACAAAAGCGGACGTTCCGCAGTTCGTACCGGCGGTGGTCGACGCCATGGCGCCAGCCGTGGCTGCGCGCCATGACGTAAAGACAGCGATGCAAGGCCAAGACAGATTCGAAGGGCTTAATTGGCGGCGGATAATTGCTGCGCTGCGGCGAACGAATCAGGCGCCTTGAGGTCGTTGCAAAACGACGGCGCATACGATCTAATCTGTGGGTGTCACCGCTCATTAGCCCGTACGCAATGTTGGCCTGACGTTTCTTGAGGTGCTGTCGCCTTCGCGCCCAGTCCGTTAGCCAAGACCTCTTCAAATTGAACCTCAACATCAAACCTGCGACGGCCCGAGCCGCTGGGCCCAAGAGACACTTACCTAGACTAGCCGTTAGGCCCTTCGTTTTTCGTGCAGTCGTGAGTTGATCTGCGCCATTAGGATTGGCCCGAGCGAGAATTCGCCGGCCTCGGCTTTTCGCGTCAGCCCCCGCAGATATCCGCCGGCTGAACGGATGACCTCCCCTCGCTGCAGGATGCAGCCGACCACAATTGCAGCCTGAGTCTCCCCCATGACGCTCTGCGCCTCCTCCCACGCGCTGGGACTGATGCCAAGCATGGATCGAACGACCGCCGCAGTCGCAATGAAATCGCGCCAGTTTGAAATCCCTCCCTTGGCGTAGTCGACGATGTCTGGACATGCGCTCAAGACCATACCCAAAGGATAGGAGCCTTCCGCAAATCGCGCCGGTTGTGGTTGCGGCTCGGTACTCGCCGCCCTGCCTTCTTGGAGGCTAGGTTCAAGTTCAGTAAGAGTGTTTGGGTTTGAATTCTGTAAGTGACGCTCAGTATGGGACTCATTGGCGCTCATATTTGCTGCTTGGACGTGAGTTTCCAGCAGATTGAGGACGTCGTCGGCAAGCTGCGATAGTTCGTCGGCGATCGCCTCAAGTTCTTGGCAGGTCGCCCGGCGTGGAATCGTCTCGACGATCGAACGGAATGCCCGATGCACCTCGTCCCAATCAGCCGGCCCCTTCCATTCCCTGTGGGTCGGCACGTTTTCCTCGATGCCCGTTGCAATCATCTTGGCGATGTCACGACGGCAGAGTGTGATGCGCTCGCGCGCATGTTTGATAGCACGAGCCTCCGCTTTGATTTCCTCAGCCAGCCTCTCGAACTCTTCGGCGCGAACGACGAGTGGCGACAAGTCAAAGCCAAAGGCGCGCTCGATGTCACCGCCGCTGCCTTTGCGAGCGTAGCGCTTGCCGTTCGGACTATCCCTGCGAACGATGAGCCCGGCGTCGACAAGCACAGCGAGATGACGCCGCAACGTGGACACCGGCATGCCGTGAGCTCGCAGCGTCAGCTGATTGTTTGACGGAAACACGATGAGGTCACCCTCACCCGTGAGCGTAGTCTCGGGATGAAAGCTGAGCAGAGCATCCAGCACCGTCAGCGCACGCTCAGAGATACCGAGGCGCGGCCTTGCGATGCAGATGGCCTGAAAGATCTTCCATTTATGGACGATCTTTTCCGATGGCCTGGTCGATACT
The DNA here is from genome assembly GCF_015291645.1 of Bradyrhizobium sp. CCBAU 53340. Taxonomy (NCBI): domain Bacteria; kingdom Pseudomonadati; phylum Pseudomonadota; class Alphaproteobacteria; order Hyphomicrobiales; family Nitrobacteraceae; genus Bradyrhizobium; species Bradyrhizobium sp. CCBAU 53340. The sequence goes on along the minus strand of NZ_CP030056.1, from coordinate 829,007 downwards.
GCGACTTGTGTTGCCACATGGGCAAGCTTCAACGAGCGCCGCCCAAAGGGCGTCGTTGGGGCACGTGATTGCATGTCTTTGCCTTATGCGGGCAAAGAAAATCTGCTCGCCGAAACGGCGCCGTCTCTCACAAGACTCTTGACTATGGTGCGCGGAAGTGATTCTCTTTAGTCGCCAAACTACGAAGAGAGGCTTCCGGGACGGTGACGTTGCGGGGGCCTTTTTTCTTTTGCCGTGCTGCTCCTGGTTCGCGGTTGTTCATGAGGCGGCTAAGCCCCGGTGGTCTCCTCGGATCTGTCCGATTTGCAAAACGTCTCGAACAGGTTCGGAAGCTGGGTGATAAGAAAGTCCGCGAACAACGCCGGGACCTTCTTGTCGATGGTCAACTTGAGTTCTCGATCGCCCTGACGGACCTGAGCGATGCGCTGTCCATCTGAGGCGAGCACAGCAGACGATCGCGCGAATTGGCGAGTTGCAGCAGGTTTATTCGCGGCCGAGAACACCGTCAGAAATCTGTCGTCTGACTCACGGCCGGCGAACTTGTCGTCCCCGATCGCCGCCCTTACGCGGTCGATCACCGACGCATCCGCCAAGAGATCAGCAAAGCTCTGCCATCGCCCGCGGCCAACCTTTGGGGCCTTGCCAATAGCATCGATAATGTCGGGCGGAATGGATCTCGCAACCGCAATCAGTTTTGACGCTTCGGCCCTATCGACTGCGAGCGCGTCTTGAACGACTGCGCGCTTGTGCCCGGCATCTTCGATGCGCATTGCGAACATCGCGCGCTCGATGAAGCTCAAATCCTCCCGCGGCGCGTTCTCAAGGCCTTGTGCCACGACGAGGGCTTCGTCGGAGAGCGGTTTTAGGATCGCTTTGACGGCAATACCCAGCTCGCGCGCGGCACGCACCCGGCGATGACCATAAGCGCTCTGATATCGTCCCGGCATTGTCGGATGCTTGCGGACGAGGACAGGAACCTCCTGGCCGATCTGCGAAATCGATTGCTTGAGAAGTTCGTAAGAAGCCGTGTCGTCGTCGCGAAAACGATCAGACACGGGCGAGGGATCTATCAGACCGGGATCGATCTCTACGATCGTCGCGCCAGATGTGAGCTTGTCCCGAAGCTCCTGATTCTCCTTCTCAACTTCTGAGAAAGATTCCTTCAGCGAGCGCACAGCACCTGACGACACCCGCGCCAGCGGCGCTGGTGCTGTGTTGTCAGCTGACAACGGACTCGTCTGAGGTGCGGCAGTAAAAAGCCCCCTGATAGCATCCGTGCGCTTGCTCATCGTCCCCACACCTTCTTCAGCAGCTGCACGATCTCCGCATTGATAGCATCGACAGATTCAACCGCCCTGTCATAGGCGCCGCGTCCGACGGATCCGCGGTCAAGCTCATAGAGCGATTGTTTTGTCAGGCCAGCATTGGAGATCGCAGTGGATTTCCAGGCTGTCGCTTGCAGCACGTTTTCGCGGAACAGATTGCGCAGCAGCGCAACGATCTGAGCCTCAGGCACGTCATTCGGATCATGGCGCGTGATCACATAGCGGATGAAATCGTGATCGAGGCGGCCGCCCGCCTCCTCGATGACGGACATCAAATCCGACGTCATCAGAAGGAATTGGCTCATCGATGCGACATCGACCATCTGCGGGTGGATTGTCACCAGCATCGCCGTCGCCGCATTCAAAGCGCCCATCGTCAGGTAGCCGAGCTGAGGTGGGCAGTCGATCACCACGACATCATAGTCGTCGCTTACCTGATCGATTGCGCTCGCTAGGCGGCGAAAAAAAAGATCATGTCCACGTTCGCGGCGCTCGACCATGGCGCGCGGCGTGTGATGCTCAAACTCCATGAGTTCGAGATTGCCAGGCACTAGGCCTATACCCTCGAAATAGGTCGGCCGCACAACTTCACGCATGGGGCGGCGCTGGTCGTCATAGCGGATGGCGCCGTAAATGGTTTCGCTTTGCCCAATGTCGAATTCCGGCTGATAGCCGAACATGGCCGACAAAGAGGCTTGCGGATCGAGGTCGATGGCCAGAACTCGAAAGCCGGAAAGGGCGAGATATTGGGCCAGATACAGGGCGGTCGTTGTTTTGGCCGAGCCGCCCTTGAAATTAGCGACCGTGATGATTTGAAGCTTTTCGCCGGGGCGCCGCCGTGGGAGAAAATCAACTGCCTCCCGCGGGCGGGCTGCAGCCAGATAGGCCCGCAGCTCATTCACTTGAGCTAAGGTATACGACCGCCGCCCGCCATGACCGATCGCGGGGGCAGGTCCCAGGCCGTCGAGGGAAAGTTGCCGCAAATAGCCGTCTGACACGCGAACGATCTTGGCCACCTCTCCGGAGGAGAACGGGCGAAGAGTCTTGGCAGCCGCTGGTGGAAAAAGGGCGGCGCCCAACGAGCGGAGTTGACCAGAGAGTAGAGTGGCATGGCAGGAAATGCGCGCGCTCGCTGTCTCCGGCCACCCCTCCTCTGTCTCAAAAACTCTCATCTTTCCAATCCAAAACGGTTTTTGCAGCTCAGACGGCGGATTACCGTCTGCAGACTCAACACGATTCCCGAGTCGGCGCAAGAATGAAAGGATTAACTTTGCGCGCTCGCTCCTCCAGACCCATTCATCGCCGACCCCCCGCCACCCACAGCCACCTTAGCCGTCGAGGCATTGTGCGCGGCAGCGCCAGCGATCAAGGTGTCACCGGCCGGCGTTGGCCGCATCCTGCCCCGCTTTGGATTAAGCCGCATACGGATCTGGAACTGGCGGGCCGGAGCGCCGCTCAGCCCGGCGGGGCTTCCGTACCGACGTTAGAGGCTTCGCCAGATTCTCAGTACCGGCTATCGCATCACTCATGATTCCCAAAAGGGGACAGCCGCGGCGCCAACCATGAGTTCATCCGCGTCGCGACGCGAAGCTTCGTGCCTGGCTTTTTCCCAAATCCGCCGTGACGAGGAAAGGTGCGGTGCCTTTCTCAACACGATGTCATCACCTACTTTTGCGGCCTCAACATCCGGCATGAGCGACAACGGCTTTGTTATCGCGCCAAGCCTTCGCCAAGGGAGAGAATGGCGGTCACTAGGCCCGGCCACAAAGAAACGGGAAAGACCGAGCGCATTGCAGGCTTCGCTACGCGAGCGGCCACGCGCCTAGGACCCGCTATAACATGGTACCGTCCGCACGCGGCCCGAGGCCAAACCACCCGCCATGACCACGGATGACCTCCTCACCGCCTTAACTCCGGAAGAGGTCCGAGCGGTGAATTAGTTGGCGGGTTTTCTGATGCTCGCCGTTGGTTCAGGGCTACCTGGGCCACCCCGGACTCCTCCTTGGTCGCTCGGGGCTTCTGAGCCTAGCGAAACGAGCGGCAGGTGAACGGACCCCACGCTCCACGGTTGCCACGGCACTGTTGTCAGCTGACAACATGCGGGACAACTAGCGGCAAGGGAAACGGATGACGCCTGGAGACGGCGAATGGCGCTAGCGTTCGCGTTGCGCTGTCCAATCCATCAAGCGGGCAATGGTGCGGCACGAGCGAGGAATGCGCCACCCGCTGCTTGCATGCCGGGCGGGGGGCTGGATGGGTACAGACCGGGCTGAGTGCTGACAGATTAGACCGGGTTGATTCCTGACAGGCAAGGCTCGTCTGATTCGAAGGAGGATCAGGCGATGCCTTTCAGGGAGAGCAGTCCTGTGGAGGAGCGTGTCGCGTTGTTTCGAGAGTACGAGACGGGGGCATTTTCGGTGACGGAGCTGTGCGCGCGGCACGGCGTCAGCCGAGAGACGTTCTACGTCTGGAAGCGGCGTCGGGAGAGCGGGGAGCGGCGCTGGTTCGAGGAGCGCAGCCACGCGGCGGCGAGTTGCCCGCATGCGACGGCGGGGCGGCTGGCCGATCGCATCGTCGCGACGCGGCAGCGGTTTCCGCATTTCGGCCCGAAGAAGATCAAGGCATGGCTTGAGCATGAGCGGCCGGAGGTCGACTGGCCGGCAGCCTCGACGATCGGCGACATCCTGAAGCGTGAGGGCCTGGTCGAGGCGCGTCGGCGCCGACGCCGGGCGATTGCGCAAGGCGAGGTGGCGGCGCCGGCAAGCGCACCCAACGAAGAATGGGCGATCGACTTCAAGGGCTGGTTCCGAACCCGCGACGGCAACCGCTGCGATCCGCTGACCATCACCGATGCGGCGAGCCGCTATCTTATCGAAGTGCGCATCGTCGATCCGACGGGGGCGGGCGTCAGGAGCGCCCTGGAACGTGTTTTCAAGGACATCGGCCTTCCCGCCGCGATCCGCTCCGACAATGGTGCACCGTTTGGATCGACGGGGGCGGGCGGCCTTTCGGCGCTCTCGGTATGGTGGCTCAAGCTCGGTATCGAACCGCGCTACATCCCCCCGGCGAGCCCGCAGGACAACGGCCGGCACGAGCGCATGCACCGCACGCTGAAGGCCCAGACCACGAAGCCGCCCGCGGCAACGGTCGCCGAGCAGCAACGCCGCTTCGATGCCTTCCGCCACCACTTCAACCAGGAGCGGCCACATGAGGCGCTCGACCAGATGCCGCCCGTCAAACTCTGGCAGTCGCCCTCGCGCACCTTGCCACGCCGTCTCGATGACCCTTGGTACGACGCCGATCACGAGGTTCGCCGGGTGCGTCCCACCGGCGATATCAAATGGCGCGGCGAGCACGTTTTCGTTGGCGAGGCGCTCGCAGGTGAGCTCGTCGGCCTCTGTGAGCACGACACTAGCGGCCACCTCGTGCGCTTCTGCGGTCGCGATCTCGGGCTGATCAATTGCGAGCGGCGTTTCCTGCGCTTTGCTCCGCCGCGCGCGCGGCTCCGCATCGCGCAGGAAACGCCGCAGACAGGAGAACAATGATCGAATATTGTCAGGCATCAGCCCGGTCCAAAATGTCAGGAATCAACCCGGTGGACCATGCAACCCGCGCGATTGAAGTACTCGCATACCACGCCACTGCCCCCGAAGGGGCCTCCAACTTTTGGTCGAGCCTCGACAGTCCCAGCGGGGACTAGACTGCACCCCAAACCGACACAGATGGACTGGTCGGGTAAGGCGCTTGAGGAAACTACATTGTTGATCCGGCAATTTACCGCTCGGATGGATCCATCCCGCTCGAGACGATCCCCGCTCGGAACCGGCTCAAGAGCCTTTGTCTCGTAGTCTGCGGTCGGCCCCCGTACTGTTGTCAGCTGACAACATCTTGTGCGATGTGGGGGAGGGCAAAAGAGGCGCGATGAGAAAGCAGGCGAGTCGGCGTTGTCAGCTGACAACACCTCCTAGGTGATCTGCAGAATTCCGACGGGTCGCCCATTCGAGCACTTGTAGCCCGCGCGTCCGGCGAAACATGGTTAATGCATTTTAATGGTGAATCCGACACCAACACTTCGCAGCAAAACGTTGTCAGCTGACAACACAGCCTAGCTCAATCTAGGCCTTTGATACAGGCGTTCTCACGACTGGCCAGAGCGAGTGAAGGCCCGCGAAGCTCCAAATCGAACTACGGTTGGCTAATCGTTCGAACCCTTCTTGAAGAAGTCTCGTAACCGTTCTTTGACCATCCGCCGATACGCCGTTAGCTGGTCGGAACTGAACTCTTCAAGACGACCGTTGCCACGCCTACTCGCCAAATCTGGCTGCTATCTCCGCGAGGGGTAGTTCTCGATATGACCTTCGCACCGCCGCTACAGACTGCCTAATCATGCGCCAGACTCATGCGGGGCCCAGTGGGGGGCCATCGCCGCTTGTAGATGAGCCGCCCAGCAACTGCCCCCGCCGGTAGTAATGATGCCAACCGGGTTGCTCTACAGCTCTACAGGCGGACGGCCGAGGAAGGAGAATAGAGGCTAGGACTCCGACATCGGTTTAAAGACCGATCGGCACTAACGCTTGCACGCTCATCATAGCAGTTGAAGCTATGTCGCTATGACGGAAATTAGCGACATGATAGCTTCCGTGTCGCCGATTCTCATCAAAGTTATCAAGGCGTTGTCTAGTAGCTACAAAATACCAGAACCGTTGCCCTGGTCGGCGATTGCACTTCCGCTCGCAGCCGCGGAAGATGCTTTAGCCCGTCTAGATGAGCGCCTTGCGAAAAGCCCAATCCGAGACGGTTGGATTAGTCGGACGCACTTCACCGACGCATGCGCCACTCTATGGCTGGAAGGCGAACTCGTCCACCTCGAAGATCTCGTTCTTCATGACGCTGGCATGGATGTTCGTGCGCCAACTCACGAGCTGAGCCGAGCTCGCGATGTACTCCGCGCCCGCCGGCGCATTCACCGCGAGGGCCCCGACTGGGCTCTCTCGTCCGTCGGGATCACCGATCTGCGCGGGTTAGCCGGCACAAATGGAATAGAAGAGGAGGACTGCGAACCGCCGAACATCGGAACTACGCATCATGAGGCGGAGCAGGACAGCCATGTGCCGAGAACCCACGACTACTCTTCTGTAACTCAGAGCAATGACGGACTCGCGCAGGCTTTCGCAGAAATCGACGCCGCGATCGCCAAGACCGACCAGATCTTAACCAGCGATCTCCGTCGAATGACCGAGCGGGATCCACTGGTCTACGACCCCGATTGGGACGAAGAAAAGCGTCTTGCCGTCTGGAGACGCGGCCTTCAGCAAAGCAGGAGCCTGCCTCCGACGCTCGCGGCGGCCATTGCCGCGGACAGCTGGCGCAGTCTCGAGCCCCTTCAGCACCGACCCTGGCTTGGCCAGCTGCTTACGTCTGCGCTGCTAGGTCATCGGAGAAAAGCACGCTCACACCTGGCTTGCCTGCATGAGGGGCTGAAGACGATCCCGCGTGAGCGACGCCGCTCGCGCGACCTTGCAACCCGTCTCGTCGCGGAGCTTGAGGCCATCACGGCCGCTGGTGAGATTGGCCTGAAGACGCACGACAGGTGGCTGAACGAACGCACTCTGATGCTTCGAAGGGTGGCCGGCCATCGATCGACGTCGAAATTGCCGGCGCTTATCGATTACGTCTTCAGCCGGCCAGTCGTTTCTGCCGGCATGATCGCAGAAGAGCTGGATATCACACCGCGTGCAGCATTGAGTCTCGTAAATGAGCTTGGTCTGCGCGAGACCACTGGACGAGGGCGTTACCGAGCCTGGGGTGTTCTCTAAAAAAGATAACCTACCCGAGTGCCAGCAGACGACCAATCTGCCGGTTCCTAATGCCCGCAGGATCAACCCCGCCATCGAGAATTCCCGAGACTCTTGAAAAATACAGCTTGCGCCCAAGCGGGCCTCCGCACCGATTGATCCCCTCCTCCATGACTCGGACTCAACAAGAGAGATGGACAAACGGCCGATCTGCCGCAGGCTTCGTTCTCGTGACCTTGGAACGGCCTAAAGTCCTGCTGCCCATGCCGTTGCGGCGCTTGAGCTCGGCGGCTCTCCTAAGCTCAGCCTGCCGCGAACGGACAGGGGACTCGATGCTCGTGACCACCCACAGGCGAAAACGATAGCGGGTGGTGGGCTTGTCGATGGGGCTAAGGCCCATGTATCATCTGCATCCTTTCCTTGGGCTCCGGCGCTACGAGAATGACAGGGTATCCCGACCGCGGCAATCGTATCCCGTTGCGTGGTGTCGCTGGCGGCGATCACCGCGATCGTAGGCAGGAGCCGGGCAGATCAGCTGGCGATTGCCGGAGGGCTGAAGGCTGAAGGCTGCATCATTCATTGGCAGCGGTTTACAGAGTCATGCAACAGCCGCGTTGGACGGCCCATTCATCATTATTTTGCTCGAGCGGGATCGCGCCGATCAGGCGTACGATGGCGTCTTCGTTCAGGAAGATGCCGACCACCTCGGTGCACCGCTTAATCTCGTCGTTAAGGTCCTCGATTGGGTGGTGGAGTGCTGCTTGGTCCGGGGCTGCGGCGAGAAGGTCACATAGGCCAGCACATCGGTCCAAGCCTCGCCAGCAAGCGCGCAAGCTTGGGCAATTTTGGCGGAGCTGGTCGGCGACCTTGCACCATTGCGCCTTTTCTGTCTCCGCATCGTCTGGGCAAACGCAGTAGCAATGAACGCTGAGACGACGCGGCGTCCACTTTTTTGCCGGCATGCGCCGGGGCGTTGTTAGAGGCAATGCCGGAGACGCCGATGTCAGCGTCCGCCGAACGCCCTGAAATAGTGTTCGATCAAAAATTGCTGCAGATCCTCGTCTGCCCGCTGACTAAGGACCCGCTGGAATTTGGCTCGGCCAAGCAGGAGCTGATCTCGCGATCGCGCAAGTTCGCTGACCCGCCCGTTTTCATAATCCGTTAGGCAAAGCGGCGATCTGGCACGGGATTTGATCTCAAGAGCCTGGGTGCTCGGGTAGTGAAACTTTACCGTCGTGGCGAACAAGTCGAGAAACGCCCGGCCACTTCCGGGCCGGGCCCAAGCGGGGATAGAACCCATGAAAATGGTTATGGCAATTATCAAGCCATTCAAGCTGGAAGACGTCCGTGACGCCCTGACCGACATTGGTGTTCACGGTCTCACGGTGACAGAAGTCAAGGGATATGGCCGTCAGAAGGGCCATACGGAAATCTATCGCGGCGCCGAATATGCCGTGAACTTCCTGCCCAAGATCAAGATCGAGGTCGCTGTCGCTTCTGATCAGGTCGACAAGACCATCGAGGCCATCACGTCCGCTGCGAAAACCGGGCAGATCGGCGACGGCAAGATCTTCGTCATCAATCTCGTCCACGCGGTCCGCATCCGCACCGGAGAGACCGACGCCGCGGCCCTTTGATTTCGCGGCCTGGATCTACCTTTCGATAACCCGAGCTTCGGTGTGGTGCCGTGCCAGTTCGCGCGCAGTTCTTCCGGATCGGAACCGTGTTTTTCGCGAGATGCACCGCGGCCTATCGACAGCGGCTCGGGTCGCTGTAGTCCGATCGCGCAAACCGGCGCCGCACTCGCTAGAGCTGGCCCTCGATCGCTTTCTCGGAACCGGAAGCATCGCGTCGGGAGCATTCCTTCAATGCGGCGGAGGAACTCGGGCCGATTGCTGAGCAGCACGTCGTGCTGTTCAGCAGATCGCCTATGCGCCGCATTGCGGACCGTGTCACTAAAGGTACCGTCGCGTTCGCCAACAGTTTGGCACGTTCCAGACAGTAGGCGCGTTTGCGTTCCGACGGAAACGGGGCGGCCGTGTGGCGGTCGGCGATGATGTTTTTGAGCGTTGGGCATTCTCGTGATGAGCGCCACATCTGACCGCTTCCCGCGACAATGAGGCGCGGGAGAAGAATGCTTCGACCATGAGATTGTACCCTCGCGAGCTCCCGGGCATGCATGTAGAGGAGAGTGCCAAGCTACGATGGTCAACTTCTTGCAAAGTCCTTCGAACAACGTCGGCGCGTTTCGACATTCAGTCCAGGCGCCAGAGCATCACGCGGCGAAGTTTTCACAACTTATGCCGTCCCGCTGCAGCGAGCCTCGGGCTTTGACAGCTCGTAGCCGCCGTACTGCCTGAGCTCTTAAGACCAAGCTGCGCATCTGCGTAATCTGTATGCACGGGCTCAAGTGCACTTGCTGCCTGGAGAGCTTTATGCGGATCATCGCAAACCGCCGCTTAAGGAAGCGGGGCTGTCGATGATCTCGCTCGGCGCGACGGGCTATCATGGCGGCCGCTGGAGGCCAACCCGAGGCAATCTTTCCGGCAAATGCGGGCCAAATGTAAGGGCCAAGTACCTCGCGGCTCAAGACAATCCACCGCATCCAGACAAGTGCTAACGTCGCGGGCATTTCGATGCCGGCCGGTTGGCCGAGAATGGACGACGAGCAGGCTAGCAAGGGCTATTGCCTCTACAAAATGGCTGCAAGGGGAAACCACCTAACGCTTGCTCGACCAGAGTGCGCAGCAATTCGGTATTGAGAACACCATGGCGACGTTCGTCCATGCGGCATGTGATGGGGCTGAAATGCCTTACGAGCAAGCGCGGAAGCGCCGCCCACGAATTCAGTCGAACTCAGAGAGTACAATGATGGGCATTCAGACGCCCAACCGATTCACGCTCGGTAACTCCAGCGAGGGCGATCTTGTCGATCCGCTGACCAGGATCGAATTCACCTGCTTATCGAGGTGAATGTCGATTCCGATAATGTGATCCGCAACGCGGTCTCAACGAGACGATGCGGCGTGGTATTGGGCGCGCGATGCCTTGGCGTTCACCGAGCGAATTTGCTGGGTCTGTACCGGCACGCACGCGCCGGCACCTGCGCGCAGTAGTGAACCGCTTGGCATCGTCATCCGGGAGATTCCCAGTTTAAACCTGTTACATCATGCAACTATGCATGACTATCTCGTGCATTTTTTGTCACGTGCATGCTCTGGATTGGGCTGGCTTCGGTCGGCGCGGTCTTCGCAGTCGAGGCTGACGCCAAGGCGGCCTCAGCACTTGCGCAATCGATCTCATTCGTCGCGTTACTGCTCACCAGGCTCACCAGGCTCGTGCAAACAAAGAAACTCGATCCATTCAAGAGCGCATTTTCGAGGCACCCAGCGTACAAGCTTTCGCCGTAGGCGAACCTAATGGCGGTGGCACATTGCCTGCAGGCGCTCGATCTCTAGAAGGACGTCGACAAACTCCACGTGCTGTTACGGCGGCAAGAACCCGCATGCGAACTGGCTAGTTGGAGTGCACCCAATGTCGAAAGAGGAATACAATGAACGGGTCGCAATTCGAGCGCGGAAACATCGTGGCAGAAGAGCTGTCGGCGACGGTCGCCTCGAAAACGACCGATCCGATTCAGGAACACAATTCCCGCCCCAAAGCCGAAGGCCTGTACGATCCGAGCCTGGAGAAGGATTCCTGTGGCGTCGGCTTCATCGCCAACATCAAGGGCCAGAAGTCGCATGAGATCGTCTCGGATGCGCTGAGCATCCTCTGCAATCTCGAGCATCGCGGCGCCGTCGGCGCCGACCCGCGCGCCGGTGACGGCGCCGGCATCCTGGTGCAGATCCCGCACGCCTTCTTCAGCCGCAAGGCCAAGGAGAACAAGTTCGAGCTACCCGCGCCGGGTGAATACGCCATCGGCGCGCTGTTCATGCCGCGCGACACCGCCTGGCGCAACGTCATCAAGAGCATCATCGCCGACCAGATCAAGGCGGAGGGCCTGACCCTGCTCGGCTGGCGCGACGTGCCGACCGACAATTCCTCGCTCGGCGTCACCGTGAAGCCGACCGAGCCTGCCTGCATGCAGGTGTTCATCGGCCGCAATGGCGTTGCCAAGACCGAGGACGAGTTCGAGCGCCGGCTCTACATCCTGCGCAAGTCGATCTCGCAGGCGATCTACCAGCGCCGCGACCGCGGCCTCGCCGGCTATTACCCCTGCTCGATGTCCTGCCGCACCGTGATCTACAAGGGCATGTTCCTCGCCGACCAGCTCGGCAAGTACTACCCTGATCTGCACGAGAAGGATTTCGAGAGCGCGCTGGCGCTGGTGCATCAGCGCTTCTCGACCAACACCTTCCCGGCCTGGTCGCTGGCGCACCCCTATCGCATGATCGCGCATAACGGCGAGATCAACACGTTGCGCGGCAACACCAACTGGATGGCGGCGCGCCAGGCTTCGGTGAGCTCCGAGCTGTACGGCAAGGACATCAGCCGGCTCTGGCCGATCTCCTACGAGGGACAGTCGGACACCGCCTGCTTCGACAACGCGCTGGAATTCCTGGTGCAGGGCGGCTACTCGCTGCCGCACGCCGTCATGATGATGATTCCGGAGGCGTGGGCCGGCAATCCGCTGATGGATGAGAAGCGCCGCGCCTTCTACGAATATCACGCCGCGCTGATGGAGCCGTGGGACGGCCCGGCCGCGATCGCCTTCACCGACGGCCGCCAGATCGGCGCCACGCTCGACCGCAACGGATTGCGGCCGGCGCGCTATCTCGTGACCAAGGACGACCGCATCGTGATGGCGTCCGAAATGGGCGTGCTGACCATCCCCGAGGACCAGATCATCACCAAGTGGCGCCTGCAGCCCGGCAAGATGCTGCTGGTCGACCTCGAACAGGGCCGCCTGATTCCCGACGACGAGATCAAGGCCGAGCTCGCCAAGAGCCATCCCTACAAGGAGTGGCTGGAGCGGACCCAGATCGTGCTGGAAGACCTGCCGAAGGTGCCGACCACGGGCGTGCGATCCAACCTCTCGCTGCTCGATCGCCAGCAGGCGTTCGGCTACAGCCAGGAAGACATCGCGATCCTGATGACGCCGATGGCGGCCACGGGGGAGGAAGCCGCGGGCTCGATGGGCAACGACACGCCGATCTCGGCGCTGTCGGACAAGGCCAAGCCGCTGTTCACCTATTTCAAGCAGAACTTCGCCCAGGTCACCAATCCGCCGATCGACCCCATCCGCGAGGAGCTGGTGATGAGCCTCGTCTCGATCATCGGGCCACTGCCGAACCTGTTCGACCTGCAGGGCATGGCCACCACCAAGCGCCTCGAAGTCCGTCAGCCGATCCTGACCGATGCGGACCTGGAAAAGATCCGCTCGATCCCGGAAGTGGCCGAGTCGCACTTCAAGCCGCGCACGCTGGACACCACGTTCCACGCCGGCCTCGGTGCGGCGGGTATGGACCAGGTGCTGGACGAGCTCTGCGCACGCGCGGAAGTCGCCGTGCGCGAAGGTGTCAACATCATCATCCTGTCCGACCGCATGGTCGGCACCGACCGGGTGCCGATCCCCTCGCTGCTGGCCTGCGCCTCCGTGCATCATCATTTGATCCGCACGGGCCTGCGCACCTCGGTTGGCCTCGTCGTCGAATCCGGCGAGCCGCGCGAAGTGCACCACTTCGCTTGCCTTGCCGGCTACGGCGCCGAAGCGATCAATCCTTACCTCGCGTTCGAAACCATCATCGCGATGAAGGACCGCCTGCCCGGCTCGCTCGACGACTACGAGATCGTCAAGCGCTACATCAAGTCGATCGGCAAGGGGCTGCTCAAGGTGATGTCCAAGATGGGCATCTCGACCTACCAGTCCTATTGCGGCGCGCAGATCTTCGACGCGGTCGGCCTCAAGGCGGATTTCGTCGGCAAGTTCTTTGCCGGCACGCATACCCGCGTCGAGGGTGTCGGTCTTGGCGAGATCGCGGAAGAGGCGGTGCGCCGCCATGCCGACGCGTTCGGCGAGGCTCAGGTCTACAAGACCGCGCTCGATGTCGGCGGCGAATATGCCTATCGCAGCCGCGGCGAGGACCATGCCTGGACCGCCGAGTCGGTCGGCCTGCTGCAGCATGCCGCGCGCGGCAATTCGCTGGAGCGCTATCGCGCCTTCGCCAAGATCCTCAACGAACAGTCGGAGCGTCTGCTGACGCTGCGCGGCCTGTTCCGGATCAAGAACGCGGAGGAAGAAAAGCGCAAGCCGGTGCCGCTCGACCAGGTCGAGCCGGCCAAGGACATCGTCAGACGTTTCGCCACCGGCGCGATGAGCTTCGGCTCGATCTCGCGCGAGGCGCACACCACGCTCGCGATCGCCATGAACCGGATCGGCGGCAAGTCGAACACCGGTGAAGGCGGCGAGGAAGCCGACCGCTTCAAGCCGATGCCGAACGGCGATTCCATGCGCTCGGCGATCAAGCAGGTCGCCTCGGGCCGCTTCGGCGTCACCACGGAGTATCTCGTCAACTCCGACATGATGCAGATCAAGATGGCGCAGGGTGCCAAGCCCGGCGAAGGCGGCCAGCTGCCCGGCCACAAGGTCGACGCCACCATCGCCAAGGTCCGGCACTCGACGCCGGGCGTCGGCCTGATCTCGCCGCCGCCGCACCACGACATCTACTCGATCGAGGATCTGGCGCAGCTCATCTACGACCTCAAGAACGTCAACCCGACGGGCGACGTCTCGGTCAAGCTGGTCTCCGAGATCGGCGTCGGCACGGTCGCCGCGGGCGTCGCCAAGGCGCGCGCCGACCATGTCACCATCGCGGGCTTCGAGGGCGGCACCGGCGCTTCGCCGCTGACCTCGATCAAGCACGCCGGCTCGCCGTGGGAGATCGGCCTTGCCGAGACCCATCAGACGCTGGTCCGCGAGCGGCTGCGCAGCCGCATCGTGGTCCAGGTCGACGGCGGCTTCCGCACCGGACGTGACGTCGTGATCGGTGCGCTGCTCGGGGCCGACGAGTTCGGCTTCGCCACCGCGCCCTTGATCGCGGCCGGCTGCATCATGATGCGCAAGTGCCATCTCAACACCTGCCCGGTCGGCGTCGCGACCCAGGACCCCGTCCTGCGCAAGCGCTTCACCGGCCAGCCCGAGCACGTCATCAACTACTTCTTCTTCGTCGCCGAGGAAGTGCGCGAGATCATGGCCTCGCTCGGCTTCCGCACCTTCAACGAGATGGTCGGCCAGGTTCAGCTGCTCGACCAGACCAGGCTGGTCGCGCACTGGAAGGCCAAGGGCCTCGACTTCTCCAAGCTGTTCGTCAAGCAGAAGGAAGAGAAGGGCCAGAAGATCTATCACTCCGAGCGCCAGAACCATCATCTGGAGGCTGTGCTCGACCGCACGCTGATCGAGAAGGCGACGCCTGCGCTCGACCGCGGCGCGCCGGTGAAGATCGAGGCCAAGATCAACAGCACCAACCGCTCTGCCGGCGCGATGTTGTCGGGCGTGGTCGCCAAGATCTACGGCCATGCCGGGCTGCCGCACGACACCATCCATGTCGGCCTCAAGGGCACTGCCGGCCAGGCCTTCGGCGCGTGGCTGGCGCAGGGCGTCACCTTCGAGCTCGAAGGTGAAGCCAACGACTATGTCGGCAAGGGGCTCTCGGGCGGCAAGATCATCGTCAGGCCGCCGGCCAACAGCGGCATCGTGCCGGAAGAGAGCATCATCGTCGGCAACACCGTGATGTACGGCGCCATTCAGGGCGAGTGCTACTTCCGCGGCATCGCCGGCGAACGCTTTGCCGTGCGCAATTCCGGCGCGGTGGCGGTGGTCGAGGGCGCGGGCGACCATTGCTGCGAATACATGACCGGCGGCATCGTGGTCGTGCTCGGCAAGACCGGGCGCAACTTCGCGGCCGGCATGTCCGGCGGCATCGCCTATGTGCTGGACGAGACCGGTGACTTCGACAAGCTGTGCAATCTGTCGATGGTCGAGCTCGAGCCGGTGCTGTCGGAAGAGCTGATCAACGCCGGCACCTACAACCACTCCGGTGACCTCGAGGCGCATGGCCGGGTCGACGTCTTCAAGAACCTGCTCGACTCCGACGTCGAGCGGCTTCACGTCCTGATCTCGCGCCACGCCAAGGCGACCGGCTCCAAGCGCGCCGCCGATATCCTTGCCAACTGGAAGGAATGGCTGCCTAAATTCCGCAAGGTGATGCCGGTCGAGTACCGGCGCGCGCTGCGCGAACTGGCCGCCAACGCGGACGCCGAGCCGAAAATCTAAATCGGGGCGTAAGAAAACGATCTCATGGTGAGTGGGGCGCGAAGACCGCCTCGTAAATACACAAGGCCGTCGCCGACAGCTTTAATTACCAAATCAAACTGATCGCGATGCAACATTGAGGCGTGTTAGGCCTCGCCAGACGGACCGTGTTTCTTGGCGGCGGATCGAGGTCAAGCGACTGAAGACGCTGGAGGAGGAGAATGCGAAGCTGAAGAAGCTTCTGGCCGAGCAGATTCGATGCGGCTGCCCTTCGCGAGCTCCTTTCAAAGAAGGGGAGGGGGCCCCCCCGCCACGCGCGCTGCCGTCTGCAGGCTGTCATGAGCCTGTCGGTGCGGAGCGCCTGCTCAATCATCAGCGCGGACCGGAAGATGATCCGCTATCAGTCCAGCCGCCCGCTGGATGCGGAGCTGCGCGGCCGGTTGCGCGATCTCGCCACCGGGCGGCGGCGGTCGTTCGGCTACCGCCGGGTGTTCGTCCTCTTACGACGGGAAGCAGAGCCATGGGGGATCAGCCGGATCTACCGGCATTATCGGGAAGAAGCACTCGCGTCCGCAAGCGGTGAGCTCGCCGCAAGGCCGTGGGGACCCGGCCCCGATTCTGGTGCAGGCCAGGCCCAATGCACGCTGGTCGCTGGACTTCGTTCATGACCAGTTCGGCATGGACGGCACTTCCGCATTCTCAACATCGTCGATGACGTGACCAAAAAGTGCCGGGGGGCTGTTCCGGATACGTCGGTCTCGGGCCAGCGCGTCGCCCGCGAGCTGACGTTCGTCGAGCGACGGGGCAAGCTACGGATGATCGTGTCCGACCATGGCACCGAGTTTCACCTCCAATGCCATGCTGCCTGGTGCAAAGGACACAATCATCGACTGGTACTTCATTGCGCCCAAAAAGCCGATGCAGAACGGCTTCATCGAAAGCTCCAACGGCTCGATGCGTGACGAACTCCTGAACAAGACCCCGTTTTCGATCTTGACGACACCCGCGCCAAGATCGTCCGCTGGGTCGCTGACTACGATATCCGGCGCCCTCACTCGTCGCTAAATACCTCACCCAGCGGCCTATGCCGTCCAACTCACCGCAAGGACGACCGGTTACGCAAACCCGACCAGCTCCGCCGATCGTCCGCTGCTACACACGCGCCGCTCAGCGTACAAAACCCTGAGCCTCTAACCGCTGCCGGATGAGTGGCAGGTCATGCCGATTATACAAGGATTGATCTGTCCAGGATCAACTTATCGCCCCGCCGCTCGGGGTACTGCGATGCGTCTCGTTTGGATGCCGAGCCACGAGATGCTTGCGGATTTCCAGGCTGTTATGGCTCAAGCCGAAGGTAAGAACTGCTGAATCGCGCGCTGTTGGCATGTGATCACCAAACAGTTGCGGGGAGACTTGATATGAATGGGCTGCTTCATCAGGTCTGACAGCTGTTTAACTGCATCGATGATCATCACTGGTCGACTCCCGGCGGACCTCCTGATGTGAGGCGGCCTAATGGGCACGTCACCTACGACTCGCTGGAGAGTTTGATTGATTGTCTCACTAGCGACGCGCCGATCAGACGAGTGACTCCTCGCCTTCCGTATTTGAAAGGAACAATCAGGCGTTGGTACGACAGCTGAACTTTGTCGTTCAAATGGGGGCGAAGAATCTTGGCATCGACCTCATCTAGGCGAGGTTGGTGCGTTTCTAGGACGGACTCGTACATACGATGCACCCATCGCCCATATTCATAATCCGGTTGTTCATCAACCGGAATGCCGGGCGCATTCTCCCGCCAGGTCTTGCTGAAGATTTCGAAGCCGGCTCCGAGATCGATAATGGTGAGGCGACCAGCCACGGCCTCAATTGCGGCGAACCTGACCGCGGCTGGGGAGCACAACGCCTTCTTCAGAGCTGTCAGATCGGCGGTTCGGTCCGAACAGTCCCAGTAGGACAAAAGCATGGATAGTGGACCTTGGCAGCCTACCAAAGTCTCAATCGGCATCTGCCTGTATCGAATGTTTGTCGCCGCTCGCTGGCAAGGCTCGCCTAGCCGCTGATTTATATATGTGACCGCTTGCGAACGAGTTGAAAACAACTTGTCGGCGAGGTCTACCGAATTTGAAATGACCATTCGCTCCACCCCAAGGTCGCTGACAAGATTGATCGCCGCAGCAACGCTGACTGGGGTGGCAGTCTCAAACCGGATTCGTATCTGTGCCGACCCGGGGCGGAACAGAGCAACTGTCACGAAACCCATATTATTGATGAGATAACTCAGGAAATCGAATTCGGTCACTGGGTAGTGTAGAAAACATTTACGCAGAGCTGAAGAACATGCGTCCCAAGCGTGGCCGCGATCGTCCAGTACGATTGTCCGCATGAGGGCCTCACGGCAAATCTGAGTGCCATTGTTTGCGCCAACTATGCGACTACAAAACATCGCGCCCGCGCGCTTGCACAGTACCGCCGGCAGCTGGCAGCTGCGAAACAAGATGCCAATCCAATGCAAGCATCAACCTGCCGAAGTTGGTAGCCCAGAATGGGCCCGCACGACGGGACCTCATTGGCTGCGGGACATTCCTACCAGGGCTGGTCATTGATCGTCTGTAGCGGTCGTGTATCAACTCGTGAATGATGAAAACGGTCGGGAAATGGTCGTCTGATACTGAAATCAGTCGCCGAACAACCCGCAGAGAGTTCTTATGCATTTCCAGTCAATATCGCTCATCCCCGACACTCACGACGATCTGATTCTAATCCCCAGGGTCGAGGCGGAGATCGCGCGATATGGCATGAATGAGAGGCTGAGTCGCGCCTATACCGTCCCTTCGACGATCAGCCCGATCCAAGGCCGCTACCGGAGACCAGGATCATTACCGGCGCTGTTGCAGACATGTTTGACGCGCTGGTTGCGTCATTGAGCGATACCCGGCTGGAGCCCGACCTCGATGATCTCCTCTGGCCGACGGTCAACCTGTTCCATCGCGCCGTCGAACGCATCGAGCGCCAGCTCGACGTCAACGAACAGGCGCAGCAGAAGAGCCAGCGCGAGCAGAACGGCTCGGAAGTGCGCTCGGTCGAGCTTGAGCGCCTAACCGCCGAGGGCATCTCGCTGATCGAGCGCCGCAACTGTCTCGAACTCTTCCGCGACCAGGCGATCGAGCGCTTCGAAGTCCACACGGGGTCTGCTTGGCGCCCACGGTCGGGATCACTGGTCAGCCATCGCACGCTCACCGCGGCGATAATCGATTCCCGCGACTTCATCGCAGCCAAGCGCCGCTCGGAAACCGAGATCATGGTGCCGCCGGGTCCGAAGATCGCCCTGACCGGTGGGCTCGACTTCAACGACTATAGCCTCGTCTGGGATCGGCTCGACAAGGTGCACGCCAAGCATCCCGACATGGTTCTGCTGCACAGCGCTTCACCGAAAGGCGCCGAGCTGATCGGCTCCAAATGGGCAACCAGCAAGTGCCACAGATCGCATTCAAACCGGATTGGACCAAACACGCCAAGGCAGCGCCCTTCAAGCGCAATGACGCGATGCTCGAACTGCTGCCGATCGGCGTCCTGCATTTCCCCGGCACGGGCATTCAGGACAACCTTGCCGATAAGGCAAAGCGGCTTGGCATTCCGGTCTGGAAGTTTGGCGGCGCGTGAGCGCCGTCTTGCCGTCAACCGACGAGTGGCGAGGCCGCACCCGCCGTAACTCCGCCTCGTTTTGTTTATACGTCGGCGGCTGGGCTGCGGTGGTGGTGGAAGGCGCGAGCGCTCACACGCGTGCCTTGGAGCCACCACCATGCTCGCCCTCGGGCTTCTTCTCAATATTGCTGGTATCGGCCTATTTGCTGGCTGATCGTTGTGCTAGCGGTCTATGCGCTGCGCTTTTTGTTGCGATCAATATCGGATTGATGGCGTTCAACAGCGGTGCGGGCATTGTCGGCGCACTGCTCGTCGGCACAGTTTGCGCTGTGCTCACACTCGCAGCCGGCCAGCTGGCCATTACCCTTAGCCGCCACGTGGCCCTGCGACTTGCAATTGCGGCCGTGTTCGTCGTTCCCGCGGCCGTTGCCGGCTATCACGTGGTGTTCGCGCTCTCACAGATCGGAGCGCCGTCGCTGGCTTGGCGCGAGGTCTTCGCATGGCTGGGCGCGGTTTGCATCGGCTCGTCAACATTCACGCGCTTGACGCTCATCTCGAAGACCCGCCCGATCGAGCCGGAAAGGACGGGCGGAGAGCCGTCCCGCCCCGTTCTCACGGCCGCGGCAAACGAGGGATGAACTTTCCGCGCTTTTGTCGTCGAACAGGTCGCAGAATAAGCACCCTCGACGATGGATGATGCTCACCAGAGCAGAGGAGGCGGACGGTCCTCTCAGAAACCTTCGAACACGTGCTGGAGATTTCCGATCCGGCACACATAGCTGCCACGGCTGGACCCGCCGCACCGCTTGACCGCTTTGCCGGGACGATGCCGCCCATTCCCGCAGATTGTTTCTCTTCCTTCCCGAACCGTTCCGACCTCTTGTGCAGAGGAACCGAAATTCGCCAAGCTTCTCCCCGGGTTTGAGGTTCAGCACGCGGACGCACGAGGCCTCTTTGATGGCTCGATCTGGCCGAAGACCGGCTGCGCCTCGATCGGCTGAGCCGCAACGCCGTTGCTGCGACTTTCTTCCCCTGGGCTCACGCCCATTCCTCGCGAGACAAGAAAGTCTCTTCAACGGCGTCCTCCGCTGCGCTTCAGCCCGCGAGCGGGTGCGTCGCCGATCGTCCTCGCCCTTGAGATCGCCATCGAGGCCGCGGTGGTCGCGGGCTCGAAACACAACGGAGAAGCAAGATGGCTAATATCGGAACTTTCAAGAAGGTCGGCAATGATTTCCAGGGCGAGATCGTCACGCTGAGCTTGCAGGCTAGGGGCGTCCGCATCGTCGCCGAGACCAACCGCTCCAACGAGAACGCGCCCAGCCACCGCATCTATGTGGGTCGGGCCGAGATCGGCGCAGCCTGGTCGAAGCGCTCCGAAGAGGGCCGCGACTACCTCTCGATCAAGCTTGACGATCCCTCCTTCAACGCGCCGATCTACGCGAGCCTGTTCGACGACGAAGGTGGCGAGGGCTACAACCTGCTCTGGTCCCGGCCGCGCAAGAACGGCGAGTGAGATCCTCCGCCAAGCCCCGCCCGGTTCGCCGGGCGGGGTAATATCTCCATCGGAGAAGCATCTCGCTAATACGCGACACTGCGGTCGCATCCGCCGGTTGTCCGCAACTGCGGGCGTCAAGCTATCCCCGAGCAAAACCCTCGATCGTGCGGCGGACACGCACTTTGCCGGGACCAACGTGGTAGTCTTTTATCACAGCGCCTTCCAGAGCTTGCTCGGCCATGGTGGAGCGGTTGCGCTGGCGCAGGTAGTCGTGCCAGGTGTGGAAGTGATAGCGCTCGATCCACGCTTCTGGGTCTGCCATGTTTTGTGCGATCGACCAACCGTAGGCGCCATTGCGCTGCCTGACGAGCCGAAGCTCTTGCATGGCCTCCCGAAAGTCCGGAGCGTTTTTCTGCTCCACCCGATATTCGATCTCGATCACCACAGGTCCGTCGCGCCCCCTGACCGGCAACCGCACCTGCGGATCTTCGAGGAGGCTTCCCTCTTCGGCACCCTCACCAACAGAAGGCATCCGCAATCGTAGGCCGACCAGAGGAGATGCCAGCATCAGCGAGGCTGCGACAAGCAGCGCTGTTTCAACGCCGGCGATGTCGGTGAGATGTCCCCACCCCCAGCTGCCTATGGCAAGACCGCCGGATGCGGCGGCCTGGTACGCCGCCAGAGACCTCGCGGCAACCCAGCGGGGTGCAGAAAGCTGTACGCCGATGTTCAAGAGCGTCCAAGACAACGTCCACCCTGTACCAGCCAGAACCAATCCGAACGCAGCCATCAACGGATTGTGGCTTAGTGCCAGAGTTGCAATACCCGCTGCCATGGACAGCGTGCAGCATCTCATGGCGGCTTCGCTACTTAAGCGCTCGCGCACCAGCGAGATATTGATCGCTCCCAAAATGGCTCCCAGGCCAAAGGCGCCCAGCATCACGCCGTAAGTTGGCGCGCCACCGAGAAGGCGATCACGTACGACCACTGGCAACAGCGCCAGGATAGCTCCGCTGACCAACCCGAATATGATCGTTCGGACCAACACGATCATAATAGGTGGCGAGTTCGTGATGTACCGGACGCCCAACAGGATGGCATGGCCGAGCCGTTCCGGTGGGAGACGCGACCGCTCACTTGCGCGCTTCCATAGATAGAGCGCGGCGATAAGTGGCACGAACGAGATCGTGTTGAATGTGAACGCGGCTACGGTCCCGGCGGAGGCCACAATGATACCCCCGACTGCCGGACCTACGCTCCGCGCGATGTTGTAGCTGATGCCATTCAACGCAACTGCGGCGGGCAGGGCTTGTGGAGGCACTTGCTCGCCCACTGCCGCCTGCCACGCGGGTCCCAACATCGCGGTGCCACAGCCTGCTGCAAAGCAGAGACCAAGCAAGAGGTCCGGCGTAAGCAATCCCAGCAAAGCGAGTACCGCCAGCGTAGCGCTGGCGGTCAGTGCAATACCGAGTGAAATCAATGCCACGATGCGCCGGTCATGCAGGTCAGCAATTGCGCCGGCCGGAATCGCAATGAGCATCACCGGCAATCCGAGAGCGGTTTGGACCAGCGCGACCTTGTCCGCTGACGATGACATTTCGGTCATAGCCCAGGCCACCCCGACTCCCTGTACCAAACTACCGAGATTTGACACCAGGCTGGCGGTCCAGATGCGGCGGAACGTGCGGTGCCGCAGAGGGGCGGTAATGCGATCGGCCTTGGCAGAGTGGAGGCGAGCTTCAAGGTCAGGCGAGGTTGGCTCAGCTTCCTCGGTCGTCGACCGCTCTTTCGGCTTGCCCGGAGCCAGGACAGGGCCGTTCAATGAGCGAAGCGAATTATCTGGACACACGAAGGTCTGCCTTTCGGCGGACCTTTTCGCGGTCCTACCGATCCCTTAGAATCACACATTATACCCATGCCCGCCGAAGAATTGCAGTGACGAAGTCCTACTTCGCGCCGGATTGCCGCACCGAGAACAAATGCCCGTGAGGCGGGATAAAACATATCTGACATGTGCAGTGGCTCGACGATGAGCTGAGGGCCGCGATATCTGGTTCTCGGCGTCCGGGGGCCGTACTGATCAGTTCTCGCAGATGTCCTGCGGTACGTGCACGCAGCACTGGCCTGGGTCATCACCTGAATGGCCTTAATCTGCAACGGTGAGGCAGCGTTCACATGGATGACGCTGCTAGGATAGACGTACTCGACTGGACGGCCGAGGCGGTGAACTACCGACTCACCCAGTTATTGCGGCCGCGATGCGCAAAGCCGGACCGTTAGGACGTTCCTCATCGTCATACAGATTTCTAAGATTGGTAGCCGACGAGGCATGATGTCGTGTGAGCAGCTTAACGGCTTGCCTATGAAGTGCTACGAACAAGCAGCACCGATTATCACGTCTCGCCCCACATAGCTCCGGCGCCGGGACGAAGCGCACCGCTTGACCGGCTTTGCGGGGACGATGCCGCCCATTCCCGCAGATTGTTTCTCTTCCTTCCCGAACCGTTCCGACCTCTTGTGCAGAGGAACCGAAATTCGCCAAGCTTCTCCCCGGGTTTGAGGTTCAGCACGCGGACGCACGAGGCCTCTTTGATGGCTCGATCTGGCCGAAGACCGGCTGCGCCTCGATCGGCTGAGCCGCAACGCCGTTGCTGCGACTTTCTTCCCCTGGGCTCACGCCCATTCCTCGCGAGACAAGAAAGTCTCTTCAACGGCGTCCTCCGCTGCGCTTCAGCCCGCGAGCGGGTGCGTCGCCGATCGTCCTCGCCCTTGAGATCGCCATCGAGGCCGCGGTGGTCGCGGGCTCGAAACACAACGGAGAAGCAAGATGGCTAATATCGGAACTTTCAAGAAGGTCGGCAATGATTTCCAGGGCGAGATCGTCACGCTGAGCTTGCAGGCTAGGGGCGTCCGCATCGTCGCCGAGACCAACCGCTCCAACGAGAACGCGCCCAGCCACCGCATCTATGTGGGTCGGGCCGAGATCGGCGCAGCCTGGTCGAAGCGCTCCGAAGAGGGCCGCGACTACCTCTCGATCAAGCTTGACGATCCCTCCTTCAACGCGCCGATCTACGCGAGCCTGTTCGACGACGAAGGTGGCGAGGGCTACAACCTGCTCTGGTCCCGGCCGCGCAAGAACGGCGAGTGAGATCCTCCGCCAAGCCCCGCCCGGTTCGCCGGGCGGGCTTTCCGCACATCGGCGCGAATTCCATGGGCTCGGAATGCGAATCTTAATTTTGCGATGGATTCAGCACTAGCCACAGGTCGGCGCCACTGAGATCGGCAAACCCCTTCGCACCGGCCTGTTACGATCAGGGCCATCTCGCTCCAAAGACGGCCCACGCGTTACACAAGCGACGTAGGCGTATATCCCGCGATTGTCGAAACAGAGGGTGTTATTTCTTCTTGCGGTCAAGTCGGGTCGATTTGCGCCCTTTAGGCAATGTTTTATGGATCGTAGCGCCCTTTGGTAATGGAAGGAATAACTCGTTGAGTTGGACACCGAGGGTGTCAGCCAACCGGTCAAGCAAATCAATCGTAGGATTTTCCAACTTCCGCTCAAGACCACTCATATACGAACGATCTATTCCCGCGTCATAAGCCAATTGCTCCTGCGGAATACCGCGATCGACGCGTATCCGGCGTATATTCCAGGCTACGAGTGCGCGAGCTTTCATTTGCGCAGGCAGCCATTTGGTGGCCCATTAAACCACTGGATATGGCCCGACTATTTAAGTAGGCTCTCGATAGAGAGACCGTTCAGCACGCCATCACCAGAACATCCCGTGTCTCCCAAGGAGGTTGCTGGCGCAGCTGAAACGGTAAGACTTTTGTAGGCCGTTGGAGCCGTCGACGTGCGAACAGTGCTGTCCGAACCATCGTCGCACCTGTGGGAAGCGTCCTACCCTCACTTGGGGCAGGTGCTTTGGCTTTTTCGGAAACAGTTACTTCCGCTTGGCCAGTTTTCCTTCGTTTCGCGCCTCCTCGTCCGGCGCGATGAGATCAACCGGAGTGACGCCCAACGCACTGGCGAGCTGGAACAGGCTTACGACGGTTGGATTGCGGCGGCCGCGTTCCAAGTCGCTGATGTATTGTTGAGTAAAGCCGGACAGGTCGGCGAACTTCTCCTGCGTAAAGCGCTTTTGCTTCCGCAGCTTTGCGAAATTCCGGCCGACCAACTTGCGCATGTCCATTCGCGCAAGTTGCGTCTTACATACTATGAGGTTTATCTCCTATAGTATGTATCTGCACCGACCCCGGAATACGACTAAAATGAGACCGCTCGTCAATCGCGCGTCCAGGAACCTTGCAATTATTCGATGTTTGTTGTCAGCCCATGACCAAGTTCAACTTAAATCCCGAAGTGGCCGATGCCCCTCCCGCTGGGGACGCCATGACCTCCTACGACGAACAGCATGTCGTAACCTACATGCGCCTTCTGCAGGCGGAGAGCGAGGGGGCCGATTGGTCCGAGGTCGCTCGGATCGTGTTGCACATCGACTCCGATCGCGAGCCGGAGCGTGCGCGTACTGCATACCAGACACATGTTCAGCGCGCGAAGTGGTTGACCGAACAGGGACGTCTGTTGCGCGGACCTAGATCAACCTAGAATAGTTTTCTAGACGGCTTTGGTTCTGACGACACCTTTTTCTCGGCACTCGGGCGTGGTGACTCACGTGCACCACGTGGTGACAAGCTGGCATCTTTTCCCAAAGGCCTGTTCGCAGCTATTGCGCCGTCATCGTTGTTAGCTCTTTGCAATGAGGCGGATGTTATGGCCCAAGTCGATTGGCGCTCCCCGGACTCCTACGACTACCTGAATAATGCTGACCCCACTGATATCGCTTGGGAGTTCGTGCGTCGCAATCCTGAATACCAACGTGACTACCAGGCTGTGATCGCCAAGAGCCCGACGGGTGAAGTCACCGAGGAATTCAGGAGGAAGTGGGGCATCTGCTTTCGCCCATGACCCGCAGCGGTCCTTTGATCAACAGACAATCTTTTGGGCGCCCGAGGCGCTGCCGGATGTCGTCCCGGTTGCGGTAACGACGTCAGGCGCTGACCCGAGTGCGCCAGATCTACCTCTATTCAACGTCTCGACGGCCGAAATGCGTCGCGCCGCTGATGGGTGGCACGCCGTGCTGCGCATCGGGACCGTGAACCACCGTGTCTGGTTGAAGGATGAACCTTCCATTGGTCATCGCTATGCCGCCAAACTTCCCTTCGATGAGAACTTGCCGCCGCGAGCGCATGCAGCTCGCAGATTGTGGCGCGCGCTCAACGGACGCGCGGCAGGCCCCGCTTTCCACGAACTTTCCAAACAGCGCCGGGATCGCCTAAGGCAAGTCGCGCGTGCGCTCGACGCACGTCATGCCGGTAGCAGCTATCGTGTGATCGCGTTGGCACTGCTTGGAAAGAAAAGCGTCCCAAAGCAAGCCTGGAAGACCCACGATTCCCGTAGCCTCATCATCCGTCTGGTACACGACGGCTTCTCCTTGATGCGGGGCGGCTATTGCAGGCTTCTGCGCTCCGGGCGCAGGAACAAATAGCCTCATCGCGGGGGTGTCGAAACATGCACCCCCGATCTTCGGCATCCCCCTCCGAAGCCCTGCTTCTCCAAGATGACCACACCCACGCCGGCGCCCTCATGGGTGGTGCGCCGCCATCTTGGAGCTCTCAAATGCCCGATCCGACCGCCGGACTTCCTCCGCGTTTCCTGCGCACTCCCGAGGCTGCACGCTACCTCGGCCTGTCTGGCCGCACGCTGGAAAAACATCGCACTTACGGTACCGGGCCGACCTACCGGAAGATCGGCGGCCGCGTCGTCTACGCCTTGGACGACCTGAAAGCGTGGGCCGATCTCGGCGCCAAAACGTCCACTTCTGACCCTGGCAAAGACACGGTGCTGCCGGCCAAAAAGCATTCGCAACTACGTCGTTATGCCGGCCAGGAACACCGCTGATGGTCGCTCTGAAGGCAATCATCATGCGACGCATTCAGCAAGCCGACCGCCATCAGCTTGAGCTTTTCCGCGCCCTGCCGGGAGATCTTGCTCCACGCGATGCGCAGGATCTGATGGCTTATCCATTCTTTTCGCTGGCTAAGACCAAAAGGATCGTGCCCATCGATTTCTGCGCCGGAACAACCTCAATCCGCGTCGAAGCTGTCCCGGAGCACGGCATGGCAACGATCTGGGACGCCGACGTCCTGATTTGGGCTGCCTCCCAGATCGTCGAAGCTCGCGATGCCGGTCTGAAAACATCACGCCTGATAGCCGCAACGCCATATGAGATTCTGACGTTCGTCGGCCGCGGCACCAGCGCACGCGACTACGACCGGCTGAAGGCAGGTCTTGACAGACTTCAGTCAACGACCGTGCTGACCTCGATCCGTCAACCCGCAGAACGGCGGCGGCACCGCTTCTCCTGGATTAACGAGTGGAAGGAAGCCGCTGATGCATATGGCAGACCATTTGGGATCGAACTGATCCTGCCAGATTGGTTCTATGCCGGCGTGATCGATGACGCTCTCGTTCTGACGATCGACCGCGCCTATTTCGACCTGACAGGTGGCCTTGAGCGCTGGCTTTACCGGCTGGTGCGCAAGCACGGCGGCCGGCAGCGCGGCGGCTGGAGCTTCGACCTTGCCCATCTTCATGCCAAGTCCGGCAGCCTCTCGCCGCTCAAGCATTTTGCCTACGACGTTCGACAGATTGTCCAGCGGCAGACATTGCCGGGCTATCGGCTCGTCCTCACGCGCGATCCAAACGGCCGCGAGCGGCTGAACTTCGCCTCGATCCCAAACCTTCCCGTTACGGCGCGCCTGTCGGCGCGTCGTTCGGGACCAATTTCAGGGGACAACCTGTGAATCAGCTCGTGCTATCGGGGACCGCAACCCTCGTGCCATCAGGGACCAGATCATCGTGCTATCGGGGACCGAAAGCGAACCTAAAGGCTTGTGAACGCGCGCTTTCCTGGCCCCCTAACTTTACTAACCAGAAATCCTTCGGATTTCTTCTAACGGAACTCGCTGTTGCCCACATTGTGGAAGAGCGGCAGTGGCACGGACGGTCGAGCTGCCTTCAGGTTCAAATCCCGCAATCGTCCGTCCTCATCACTAGCCGTTGGCTTTTCGAGCTTCCGGGAGAGACAGCATGAGCGATCTCACCGAGGTGGAAGTGCTGTGGCTGGAGAAGCGGATCGAGAACCGGGTTCGATTTGGCCGCAATGTCGAGGAACGGAAGCTCGATCGCCATCGTCGCGTCCTGGCATTTGCTCCAGGCAGCATCTTTGCGTTCGTTCGTTGGACGTCGAATGATTTCGGGACGGTGATTTCGCGCATTGATATCCTGCGTGCCGTCGCCGCGGGTCAGCGCTGCTCGACCGTGCCCTATGTGAAGCCAGGAGGCGACATTCTGCTTCGCCTTTCTGGCTGGCCGAAGGTCGAGCGCGTGCTGCAGATGATCGATGCCGTCGAGGCACTTGGTATCGATCCGGCTGATGTCGCCCCAGATCATTGGCAGCATGTCCACAACCGTCTTTCCGTCAATGAAAGCCCACGTCCCTACACGAAAGCTCGCCATCAGGCCTGGCTTCGCCGGCGGAGGATCATCCGATGAGAGGGCGGATGATGACGCTGCTTGCGATGTGCGGGGCTGCCGCAGCGATCGCCGTAACCATCGTGGAAGGGCGAACGCCGGCCTTCATCTGGAATGCATCGCCGAGCGTGCCCATCGGCCTTTACCGCCTGCGTTCCGCAGAGACTTTGTATGTCACGGAGCTGGTTGCGGTTCAGCCGCCTGAACCGCTGGCGAGCTTCCTCGACCTGAAGGGCTATTTGCCGCTCGGCCTTCCTATGCTCAAACGTATCCTCGCGCTCCCCGGGCAGACGGTTTGCAGAACAGGCCTCGCCATCTCGGTGGACAACATTGCTATGGGTGAGGCGCGTGAGCGTGACGGCCGCGGCCGTCCGCTGCCAGACTGGCAGGGCTGCCGCGTCGTCGGGCCGGCCGAGCTCTTTCTCATGAACTGGCAATCGGATGAGTCCTTCGACGGCCGGTATTTTGGCTTTCTTCCAGCCGCAGCCGTGATCGGCCGTGCGGACCCGGTGTGGACCTCGGAGGAGTGATGAGGTGTGTTCGTCATATTCATTTCACCATGCGCTTGTTCGATGGACCGCAAGGCCCTTTCTCCATTCCGGCTCCTCCATGCAAAGGCGATGTTAGGGAGGAACACCTCCCGCTGCTGAATGGCGCGCACAAAGGCTTTCTCCATCGGGAAGAGGCGCGCAGGAGGACGTACCTGGCACAGTTTGGCGCGCGCCTGTTCGCTGCACCCTTCCTGTTGCTCGTGCTCGCGCTTTGCAGTGCTTCGGTCGCCGAGGAGACAGCAACAGGGGCGGAGCACGAAGGGGCCCAGCCATTCGAAACCTTCATCATCGAAGCTTCACAGCGTTTTTCCATTCCAGTCTCCTGGATTGTCGAGGTGATGGCTGTCGAAAGCACTGGAGACGTTCGTGCCAGATCGCCCAAAGGCGCCATGGGGCTGATGCAGCTCATGCCCGACACCTGGGCCGAATTGCGCCGCCGGCACGCCCTCGGCAGCGATCCGTTCGACCCCCGTGACAACATCCTGGCAGGAACGGCGTATCTGCGTGAAATGCTCGACCGCTTCGGACCGAACGGCGTATTTGCTGCCTATCACGCAGGACCGCTGCGCTATCAGGAGCATCTTGCCGGGCGTCCATTGCCTGTCGAAACCCAAGCCTATGTGAAGAGGCTTGGGTCCGTGCTGGACGTCGATCAGCAACCGACCTGGAAGGCTGGCGTCACGTCATCAGCATCGTCGCTGCTCATTCCGCAGTCAACTCATAAGCCAACTGACATGCCGAGAACGGACGACCGGTCGATAAGGATTGTGCCTTCGGCAGACATCATGAACGCTATCTCCTCGCGAGATATTCTGCGGATCGTTCCAAGCTCGACTGGTCTATTCGTGGCGCGGACCGATTCTCGCACCATGCAATGATCAGAAGCGCGGTTGCGGAGCGGAACACATGTCAGCGAGCGATCGGCGAGAAGTGAGAGGGGCGGAGGTGAACGACCGTAAGCGTCCGGCATCTGCATACGGCATATGGGCGATGCCTTCGGCCCGCGCTCTACTCGTCGCTTCGCTCCTCACCGAGCCACCCTATGGGTGTCTCGGCCCTTCGGGTAACGATCGCTATCGCAAGCGCTCGCAAACAGTGTGCGCTTCGCAAACTAACTGCCACGTCGCGGCTGTTTTTTTCCCAATGAATCGGCCACCAGCCGACGTGTTTCTGCAGGCGCTGTTGGAGGATCCACCACAATGAATCCCAACTGCTCTTTGCCGTAAATCTCCCTCCTTTGCAGGCGAAAAGGCAGGAGATTTGTCTGCTGATCCGTGGACCAGCAGACGAAATGTTCGTCAACTAGAGGAAGGAAGAGCGAGTAACAAAGAACGACGGGCTAGGGCAAGATAAAAGCGGCTCGCCCGTCGAACGCCAAGCCATTGCCATGGCTTGGGTTCTGGCGTGCCGATCGGTCGTGGCGCGTGCCGCGCTTTGAACATTCACAAGCAAATTCAATGCATCTTTCGGTACTGACTAAGATTTACGAGGAAAGAACGACCGTGAATACCAAGGACAGCGAACTTCACATCCGGCCCGGCCGCATCCGCAGCACGCGCGCGCCCAAGGCCAAGAGCTTCTTCAATCAGGTACTGCAAGCGGCGCAGAAGGCGGGCCACACCTCCGCCTCCTCGATGAGCCGCGGAGGACGCGTCGGGCGCTCGACGTTCGGCCGCGGCCGGCTCCAGTTTGCCCGCAACCGTCTGTTTAGCGCTGCGCGCCGCGTGACCGTGAAGGCGCGGGTCGCGCGGCATAAGGGATTGGCATTCGGCTCGGCATCACTCGCGGCGCATATCTCGTACCTCCGGCGCGATGGCGTGACCCGCAGCGGCGAGAGAGCCTCGCTGTTTGACGCCGAACGCGAAGAGGTTGATGGCAGCGCCTTCGCCGAGCGTTGCAAGGGCGATCGGCATCATTTTCGATTCATCATCGCACCCGAGGACGGGGGCGAGATGAGCGATCTGAAAGCGTTCACGCGCGATCTCGCCAGGCAGATGAAGGCGGACCTCGGCACACGGCTCGACTGGGTCGCCGTCGATCACTGGAACACGGACAATCCACACATTCACCTGCTTGTTCGCGGGGTCAGCGACAACGTTGAGGACCTCGTGATCTCCCGCGACTATATCAGCCAGGGACTACGCTCTCGCGCGGAAGAGCTGGCATCCATCGAGCTCGGGCCCAAAGCCGAGCACGAGATCCGCAGGGCTCTCGAACGCGAAGTCTTCGCCGAAAGATGGACACGGCTCGACCGCGAGATCCGTCTGGCTGCCGACGAGACCGGCTATCTCGACCTGCGGCCCGATCGGGAAGGGATATCTGACCCCGAAATCCGCCGCCTTATGATCGGGCGCCTTCAGCATCTGCAAAAGATGGGCCTTGCCTCATCGGCGGTACCCGGTGAGTGGATGGTGGGTTTGGACGCAGAACCCCATCTCAGAGACCTTGCAATTCGGGGCGATATCATCAAGACCATGCATCAAGCGATGACAGAGCGGGGACAGGAACGAAGTCTCTCGGAATTCGCCGTTACGGGGGAAAGAACGACCGCACCGATTATCGGGCGATTATTGGCAACCGGGCTACACGACGAGCTCACCGGCGAAGCCTATGCGCTCATTGATGCGACCGACGGACGGCTCCATCACGTCCGCTTTCGTGGTCTTGAGGCATTCGAACAGGCGCCCCCCATTGGCGGCATTGTCGAAGTCAGGCAGTTCGGTGGGATGGACGAGCAGCGGCCGACGCGCGTGCTCGCCAATCGCTCGGATTTCGATCTTCCCGCGCAAATAGGTGCGCCGGGAGCAACCTGGCTCGACCACCGACTGGTCGAGCGCGATTCGATGCCGCTCGCCTTGGGCGGCTTCGGGCGGGAGGCTCGGCAAGCGATGCAGGCGCGAGCCGAACATCTTGCAGAAGCAGGGCTCGCACACCGAGCGGGAGGGCGCATCATCCTGCAACGCGATCTCCTCAATACGCTGCGGCGCCGGGAGCTAGAGGCGGCCGGTGCCGAAATCGCGGCCGAGACCGGCTTGCCTCACGCGCAAGCCGCAGTCGGTGAGCAGGTCGCAGGAACATACCGAAAGAGCCTGTCCCTCACGTCGGGCCGCTTTGCATTGATCGACAATGGGCTTGGCTTTCAACTCGTCCCCTGGACGCGCGAACTGGAAAAACGCCTCGGCCAGCATGTGACGGGAAGCGTTAGGGATGGCGGTGGGATCGAGTGGAGTTTCGGCCGCAAGCGCGACCTCGGTCTTTGATTTCCTTGGCCAGAGCGTCATTCAGCGAAGGAGAGCCTTGTCGATGTCCGGAACCAAGATCTTGTGGGGGCAGCTCGTGGCTGTCGGCGCGATCGTCCTGCTCACGATCTGGAGCGCGACGGAGTGGACGGCCTGGCGCTTGGCCTTCCAACCCGAGCTCGGTCTGCCCTGGTTCAAGATGTATGGATTTGCGGTCTATTACCCGCCCGAGTTCTTCTGGTGGTGGTTCGTGTTCGACGCCTATGCACCTGACGTATTCACCGAGGGCGCCTACATCGCCGCCTCTGGAAGCTTTCTCTCCATCGCCGTGGCCATCGCCATGTCTGTCTGGCGCGCCCGGGAGGCCAAGGACGTTGCCACCTATGGCTCGGCCCGATGGGCCAAGCTTGAGGAGGTGAGGGCGGGAGGTTTGCTGAGCGCGGACGGGGTTGTGCTTGGCCGACTGGAGAAGAACGACCTGCGTCACGATGGGCCCGAGCACGTCCTCTGCTTTGCTCCAACGAGGTCCGGCAAGGGCGTCGGGCTCGTCGTCCCCTCGCTGCTGACATGGCCGCACTCGGCCATCGTGCACGACATCAAGGGTGAGAACTGGCAGCTCACAGCCGGGTTTCGGTCGAAGCACGGCCGTGTGCTGCTGTTCGATCCGACCAATGCCAGATCATCAGCCTATAATCCGCTTCTGGAGGTCCGGCGCGGGGAGTGGGAGGTCAGGGACGTCCAGAACGTCGCAGATGTGCTCGTAGACCCCGAGGGCTCGCTCGACAAGCGGAACCATTGGGAGAAAACCAGTCATTCCCTGCTCGTCGGGGCAATCCTTCACGTCCTCTATGCCGAGCCCAATAAGACGCTCGCCGGCGTCGCCGCTTTTCTATCGGATCCCAAGCGGCCGATCGAAACGACGCTGAACGCGATGATGACGACAGCACACCTCAAGGACCAGGGGCCGCATCCGGTCGTCGCCTCTACGGCAAGAGAGCTGCTGAACAAATCCGAGAATGAACGCTCGGGTGTGCTTTCGACAGCGATGTCCTTCCTCGGACTTTATCGGGATCCCGTCGTCGCCGAAGTGACAAGCCGCTGCGATTGGCGGATCGCCGACCTTATCGCAGACAACTGCCCCACCACGCTCTACCTGGTCGTGCCGCCCTCGGATATTTCGCGAACCAAGCCACTAGTCCGCTTGATCCTCAACCAAATCGGGCGGCGGATCACCGAGGACCTTCAGGATAAGGATCGCCGTCACCGCGTGTTGCTGATGCTGGATGAATTTCCAGCTTTGGGACGACTTGATTTTTTCGAGTCGGCACTGGCTTTCATGGCCGGCTACGGCATCAAGGCGTTCCTCATTGCCCAGTCGCTCAACCAGATCGAGAAGGCCTACGGCCCGAATAACGCGATCCTAGACAACTGTCATGTCCGGGTAAGCTTTGCGACCAATGATGAGCGCACCGCAAGGCGCGTCTCCGATGCGCTAGGCACGGCAACCGAAATACGCTCCATGAAGAACTACGCCGGCCATCGGCTCAACCCATGGCTCGGCCATCTCATGGTCTCTCGCCAAGATACCGCGCGGCCGCTTCTGACCCCGGGAGAGGTCATGCAGCTGCCGCCGTCAGAGGAGATCGTGATGGTGGCAGGCACTCCTCCAATCCGTGCGAGAAAAGTGCGCTACTACGAGGATGAGCGATTTGCCGAGCGCGTACTTCCCCCGCCAGATCCCGTCAAGATCCGAAGGTCTTCTCGCGCCGACAGCTGGTCAGGGCTGAAGGCCGCTATTCCCGATAAGACGCCCGCGGACATTGGCGGTGGCGACGCTGACACGGCCAATGGCGGACTGCGGCGAGAGCCCGAGCTTCCGGATCACCTCGCCATCGTTAAGGAAACGACGGAGGTCGCGCCGGCCGAGGAATTCGCCGTGCTGGAAGACGACGAAGATGCCGCGCGCCAGTCGCGCCTGCTGCGGCAGAAGATGCGCGGCGTTGCGCGGCAAGCCGCACTCGACCCGAATGATGGCATTGAATTGTGAGAAGATCATGCGCAACCGCATGAACGTCTACTTCCCTCCAGAGCTGTTGGCACAGATCACGGAACTTGCCGATCGAAAAAACATCTCACGCTCTGCAATCGTCGAGGCGGCAGTCAGCTCGTTCCTGTCCCCAGATGGCTCGGACCGGCGGGAAGCCGCCTTTTCGCGTCGTCTCGACAGGATATCGCGCCAAATGCAACGCCTCGAACGCGACCTCGGACTTACCGCTGAAACTCTGGCTCTGTTCGTGCGGTTCTGGTTGACAGTCACGCCCCCGCTTCCCTCCGACGCCCAGGCTGCCGCCCAAGCCAAGGGGCGTGAGCGCTTCGAGGGTTTTGTCGAGACGCTCGGCCGTCGCCTGCAAAAGGGGCAGAGTTTTCTGCGCGAGATTCCCGAAGATATCGTTCGGCAGCCGGCGGACGGAGACAGCAACTGACATCGGTTGTTGAGGCTTTGCGCCAATGTTTCTCTTTCTACGCTAGCCTACGATCCGACGAGCCACGTTGTTGCGTCATCTTCCATCGTGGTTTTTCTAATCGTCCCCATCTGAGGCGCTCGTGGGGGGCGCTCTCAAGCGAATGGGGCTCTCGTGATAATCCAGTCGGCTCAAGCGGAGGCGATCTCGCGCGGCGCGCGCATGCTGCGCAGCGCGCTCGGGCCTGCGGTCGCGCGCTATCTCGAAGACGATGCCGTCATCGAAGTGATGCTCAATCCCGATGGGCGGCTCTGGATCGACCGCCTGTCCGGCGGTTTGGAGGATACCGGCCAGCAGCTGTCACCTGCGGACGGGGAGCGCATCATTCGGCTGGTCGCGCATCATGTCGGTGCAGAGGTCCATGGAGCTGCTCCCCGGATCTCGGCCGAGCTGCCGGAAACCGGAGAGCGGTTCGAGGGATTGTTGCCGCCGGTCGTGGCTCGGCCGACCTTTGCGATCCGAAAGCCAGCGGTCGCTGTCTTTACGCTCGACGATTACGTCGCCGCCGGGATCATGCGCGCCGGTCAAGCCGCGATGCTGCGGGACGCCGTTGCCGGGCGACAGAACATCCTCGTCGCGGGCGGCACGTCGACAGGCAAGACCACGCTGACCAATGCGCTGCTGGTGGAGGTTGCCAAGACCTCCGACCGGGTCGTTCTGATCGAAGATACCAGGGAGCTGCAATGCCTGGCAGCAAACCTCGTGTCTCTGCGAACCAAGGACGGCGTGGTCTCGCTGTCTGACCTCGTGCGCTCTTCACTTCGGCTGCGGCCGGATCGAATTCCAATCGGTGAGGTCCGAGGCGCGGAGGCGCTCGATCTCCTCAAGGCCTGGGGCACGGGGCATCCCGGCGGCATCGGCACGATCCACGCAGGTTCTGCGCTCGGGGCGCTACGTCGCCTGGAGCAGCTCATCCAGGAGGCGGTCGTCACCGTCCCGCGCGCGCTCATTGCCGAGACCATCAATGTCATCGCCGTCCTTTCGGGGCGCGGCGCCGATCGCCGCCTTGCCGAGCTCGCCCGCGTCGAGGGCATCAGTGCGGGCGGCGACTACAGTCTTTCACCAGCAGGAGATCTCAAGTGAACCATCGCCTCCAGACTTCGCAAGCTTTCACCCTGGCCTTGATTGCCATGACCACGACCGCTACCCCCGTCATGGCCGCCGGCTCCAACATGCCCTGGGAGCAGCCGCTCAACCAGATTCTGCAATCGGTCGAGGGGCCTGTCGCCAAGATCATCGCGGTCATCATCATCGTGGTCACAGGCTTGACGCTGGCCTTCGGCGATTCGTCCGGCGGCTTTCGCCGGCTGATCCAGATCGTCTTCGGCCTGTCGATTGCCTTTGCGGCTTCGAGTTTCTTCCTGTCGTTCTTCTCGTTTGGCGGCGGCGTGGTGATCTGATGCAGGAGGGCGTCGCAGGCTTCCTCGTGCCGGTGCATCGCGCATTGACCGAACCGATCCTGATGGGCGGAGCGCCGAGAGCTGTTGCGATCGTCAATGGCACGCTCGCAGCGGCACTTGGATTGGGATTGCGCCTGTGGATCGCGGGCCTGCTGCTCTGGGCGCTCGGCCACGCCGCAGCTGTATGGGCCGCAAAGCGCGATCCCGCTTTCGTCGAGGTCGTACACCGCCACCTGCGAATTCCCGCTCATTTCGATCTTTAGGAACCTTTCCCATGTTGAATCTTGCCGAATATCGCAAGTCGAACACCCGCCTTGCGGACTTCCTTCCCTGGGCCGCGTTGGTCGATGAGGGCATTGTCCTGAACAAGGATGGCTCGTTCCAACGCACGGCCAAATTTCGCGGGCCCGATCTCGACAGCGCGGTACCGGCGGAGCTCGTCGCAGTCGCCGGCCGGCTCAACAATGCGCTGCGCCGCCTTGGCTCGGGCTGGGCGGTCTTCGTCGAAGCCCAGCGTCACTCCGCGGGAGCATACCCGCCGAGCATGTTCCCGGACGTCGCCTCCGCGCTCGTTGACGCCGAGCGCAAGGCCCAGTTCGAGGAGGAGGGCGTCCACTACGAGTCGAGCTACTATCTTACGCTCCTTTATCTTCCGCCGCCGGAAGATGCCGCAAGGGCCGAGCGGCTTCTCTATGAGGGCTGCGCTCGCAACGAAGATGCCGATGCGCGGCAGGTGCTGGCTGGCTTCGTTGATCGGACGGCGCGCCTCCTGCAGTTGATCGAAGGCTTCATGCCCGAATGCCGCTGGCTCGATGACAGCGAAACACTGACCTATCTTCACGCGACGATCTCGACAAAGCGCCATCGTGTCCGCGTCCCGGAGATCCCGATGTACCTGGACGCTCTGCTGGCGGATCAGCCGCTCTCGGGAGGGCTGGAGCCGATGCTGGGAGCGGCGCATTTGCGGGTGCTCACGATCGTCGGCTTCCCGACCGCCACGACCCCTGGGATTCTTGATGACCTCAATCGGCTTGCCTTCTCCTATCGCTGGTCGAGCCGAGCCATCATGCTCGACAAGCTAGAAGCCACAAGGCTGCTAACCCGAATTCGCCGGCAGTGGTTCGCCAAGCGGAAGTCTATTGCCGCGATCCTGAAGGAGGTGATGACGAACGAAGCATCCTCGCTGCTGGATACCGATGCGCACAACAAGGCGATGGACGCGGACGCCGCGCTCCAGGAACTTGGATCCGACGAGATCGGAGAGGCCTTTGTCACCGCCACTGTCATCGTTTGGGATCTGAATGCAAGGGCGGCCGACGAAAAGCTACGCCAAGTGGAAAAGGTCATTCAGGGTCGCGATTTCACCTGCATGGTCGAGACGGTCAATGCCGTCGAGGCGTGGCTCGGCAGCCTCCCCGGCCATGTCTACGCCAATGTTCGGCAGCCTCCGATCTCCACCTTGAATCTCGCGCACATGATTCCTCTCTCTGCCGTCTGGGCAGGCGAGGCGAGGGACCAGCACTTCAACGCGCCGCCGCTGCTCTTTGGCAAGACGGAAGGCTCGACGCCATTCCGCTTCTCCCTTCACGTTGGCGACGTCGGGCATACTCTTGTTGTGGGACCGACCGGCGCCGGCAAATCGGTTCTGCTCGCGTTGATGGCCCTTCAGTTCCGCCGCTATCCCGGCTCGCAGGTGTTCGCGTTCGATTTTGGCGGCTCGATCCGGGCGGCCGCGATCGCCATGGGCGGCGATTGGCACGACCTTGGTGGCGCGTTGTCGGCCGATGATGGCGCACCGATCGCATTGCAGCCGCTGGCCTGGATCGACAATCCCGCCGAACGGGCCTGGGCGACTGACTGGGTGGCCGCTCTTCTTACACGAGAGAAGGTCGATCTTTCTCCAGAAGGCAAGGACCATCTGTGGTCGGCCCTGACCTCGCTTGCCTCGGCACCGGTACCCGAGCGGACGCTAACCGGGCTTTCTGTCCTTCTGCAGTCGAACGTCCTCAAGCGCGCTCTCCAGCCCTATTGTCTGGGTGGGCCCTATGGGCGGCTGCTGGATGCAGAATTCGAGCGGCTTGGGGAAGCCTCAGTCCAGGCATTTGAGACCGAAGGACTGATCGGAACGGGGGCTGCGCCGGCCGTACTCGCTTATCTTTTTCACCGGATCGGTGACCGGCTCGACGGCAGGCCTACATTGATCATCGTCGACGAGGGGTGGCTAGCGCTCGATGATGCCGATTTCGCAGGACAGTTGCGGGAGTGGCTGAAGACGCTCCGAAAAAAGAACGCCTCGGTGGTGTTTGCCACCCAGTCCCTTTCCGACATCGACGGCTCGGCAATCGCCCCCGCAATCATCGAGAGCTGCCCGACGCGGCTGCTCTTGCCAAACGAGCGCGCGATCGAGCCGCAGATCACAGCCATCTATCGCCGGTTCGGGCTCAATGATCGCCAAATCGAACTCCTGAGCAGGGCAACGCCGAAGCGCGACTATTATTGCCAGTCTCGCCGAGGCAACCGCATGTTCGAGCTTGGCCTCGGCGAGGTCGCACTCGCCTTTACAGCCGCATCAGCCAAGTCCGATCAACTCGCAATCGAGCACCTGGTCGCCGAGCACGGCGCCGAGGGGTTTCTAGCGGTCTGGCTTGAGCACCGCGGAGCAAGCTGGGCTATCGACCTCATCCCGAATCTGAAAAATCTGGAGTCATCACGATGAGCCTTCGACGCTTGCGTTTCGCCATCACGATCCTTGTTGCATCGGCTTTTTCTAGCGGCACAGCGCGTGCCCAGTGGATTGTGTTCGATCCCAACAATTACGTTCAGAACGTGTTGACCGCCGCTCGCGAGCTGCAGCAGATCAGCAACCAGATCACCTCGCTGCAAAACGAAGCGCAGATGCTGATCAACCAGGCAAAAAACCTGGCGAGCCTGCCCTATTCTTCGCTTCTGCAGCTTCAGACCTCCATCCAGCGCACCCAGCAGCTCCTTGGTCAGGCGCAGCACATCGCCTACGACGTCCAACAGATCGACCACGCCTTTGCCACAAGCTATGCGCCGGCAACAAGCAGCCAGTCCGATGCCGCGCTGTTTGCGGGAGCGCAGGCGCGCTGGCAGAACTCCGTCGGAGCGCTTCAGGACGCTCTTCGCCTCCAAGCCGGCGTTGTGGGCAACCTCGACACCAATCGCATTCAGCTGTCCGCCCTGGTGAGCTCGAGCCAGAGCGCCAGCGGCGCGCTCCAGGCAACCCAGGCCGGTAATCAGCTCCTCGCTCTTCAGGCCCAACAGCTCGCCGATCTCACCGCGACCGTCGCGGCCCACGGCCGGGCACAGGCTCTCGAAGCAGCCCAACGCGCAGCGGCCCAAGACCAGGGCCGCGAACAGCTGCAGCGCTTTCTGACTCCTGGGCCCGGCTATCAATCCTCCAACGTACAGATGTTTCACTGATGAGGGATCCGAAAACTATCAAGGCGGTGTCGATCGCAATCACCGTCTTTGGCGGCATAGTGGCGATCATCGCATGCACGCTCACGCTGCAGAATCATGCGGGTGAGCTCGAACACCAGCCGATGACCGCCCAAATACCGAGTGTGCACGAGGCTGACCTGATCCGTTGCCGTGCCGTGACATCCACGCAAACTGATGCCTATGAGACTTGCCGGAAGGTCTGGGCAGAAAGCCGCCGGAGCTTCCTTGGGCAGAAGACGGACTCGAAGGGTTCGTCAGTTGGCTCTTCGGCGGAAGAGGCTTTGGAAGCAAAGGATCAGAGCCGATTGCCTCAAGGCTATCTAGCCCGTCCTGCGGTAGGGGGCGACCAATGACCGGCACGGGCATCATCGACCAATTCCTGGAGACTTTTACACGCTACATCGACAGCGGCTTTGGTCTCGTGGGCGGGGAGGTCGGTTACCTCGCAACGACCCTCGCTGCGATCGACATCACGCTTGCAGCGTTGTTCTGGAGCTGGGGCGCGGACGACGACATCATCGCGCGGCTGGTCAAGAAGACGCTCTTCGTCGGGGTTTTTGCTTACCTGATCGGAAATTGGAACAGTCTCGCCCGTATCGTCTTCGAGAGCTTTGCGGGCCTTGGGCTGAAGGCCTCCGGCACCAGCTTGTCGGCCGGCGATTTCGTGCGGCCGGGCAAGATCGCGCAGGTGGGCCTCGATGCAGGCCGTCCGCTCCTGGACTCGATCTCCAGCCTGATTGGCTACATCAGCTTTTTCGAGAACTTCGTCCAGATCGTGGTTCTGTTGTTTGCCTGGGCAATCGTGCTTCTTGCCTTCTTCATTCTGGCCGTTCAGCTTTTCGTGACACTGATCGAGTTCAAACTCACTACATTGGCCGGATTTGTGCTGATTCCCTTCGGCCTGTTCGGCAAGACCGCCTTTGCGGCAGAGCGCGTCCTCGGCAACGTGGTCTCATCAGGCATCAAGGTGCTGGTGCTGGCTGTGATTGTCGGCATCGGCTCAACACTGTTTTCGCAATTTACGTCGGGCTTCAACGGCGCCCAACCGACCATCGAAGATGCCATGACATTGGTTCTTGCGGCGCTCTCGCTGTTGGCGTTGGGGATCTTCGGACCGAGCATCGCAAGCGGGCTGGTCTCCGGTGGGCCGCAACTCGGCGCAGGATCTGCGGTCGGTACAGCACTTGCCGCAGGCGGCGCCGCGGTGGCGACAGCCGGGCTTGCTGCAGGTGCGGCAGGTCTCGCCGGCGGAGCGCTCGTGGGCGCCGGCAGGATGGGCGCAAGCGCTGTCACGGGCACCGCAGCGGCATATCGCAGTGGCGGCCTCACGGGCGTCGCAAATGCGGCCGCCTCTGCAGCAGCAAGTCCACTTCGCAGGATGGCCTCGACGGTTGGCGGAGGCGGTCAATCGACGAGCACTTCAGCTCAGACCGCGAGCGGTAGCCCCACTTGGGCTCAGCGCATCAAGCAAGGTCAGGGCCTTGATCGGGGGGTATCGGCGGCAGTTCATGCAGTCAAATCCGGCGATCCCGGTGGCAGCGGCAGCTCGGTCGATCTCTCCCAGGAAGAGCGCCGATGAGAGGGATTTCCGAGAACGGCGCATGGCCGTCGAACTCCGCTCGGCCTGTTCCGATGATCAGCTGTTCTCGTGGGTCCTCTGCAGTGCGTCGGCTGGGTCGTCAATGCGTCATTCAAGCCTCTCGCATTCTGTCCTTGACGCTGACGCCAGCTCTGATCTGGCAAGCGATCCATGGCCAGATCCCGTCCGACACGTCGCTGCGCCAACGGCCCCTTCTTCTCGGTGTCGCGGGTGCGAAGGCAGGATTGGGCTCGGTTCTTTTGCCGCGCAATCCGGCGCAGCTCCCGGAAGTAAGGGGACTCAGTCGCAGCATTCGCCGCCGGCGGTGCAGAAGCTGCCACATCGTACGGTGCTTGTGCGTGTTCGCGCGCGTGATCCGCATCGAGCAGCCGACATGAGCAAAACGCCGTCTGCTGCCGGCTCGCTACGATGGATCAGGGATACTCAGGGGAAGTTCAATGTTTAAGAGATCAGCAACGCATTATGGCCGCGCGCCGGCGGCACTCACCCCTTATCAGAAGGCAGGTCAAGTCTGGGACGAGCGCATCGGCTCGGCCCGCCTGCAGGCGAAGAACTGGCGCTTGATGGCGTTCGGCTGCCTTGCTCTGTCTTGCAGCCTTGCCGGCGGGCTGATCTGGCAATCGACACAAGGAACGATAACGCCGTGGATCGTCGAGGTCGACCGGCTCGGTCAAGCTCAGCGGGTCTCGCCTGCAAGTTCCGACTACGACCCGACGGATCCACAAATTGCCTGGCACCTGGCGCGGTTCATCGAAGATGTGCGCGCCCTGCCATCCGATGCCATCGTGCTGCGGCAGAATTGGCTCCGGGCCTACGACTTCACGACCGATCGCGGGGCCGTCGCACTCAATGAATATGCCAGGGCAAACGACCCATTCGCCGGGCTCGGCAAGGCGCAGATCTCGGTGGAAGTCTCCAGCGTCATACGGGCCTCGCCCGACAGCTTTCGTGTCGCATGGATTCAGCGCGCTTACGAGAACGGCTCGCTCGCCTCGACCGAGCGATGGACAGCCATCCTGAGCATCGTCATCCGAACGCCGCGTGATGCCGATCGGCTGCGCAAAAATCCTCTCGGAATCTATGTGAATTCGATCAATTGGTCCAAGGAGTTGGGGCAGTGAAAGTATATCCTTGCGAGTTCAGGACAGCGCCAATGAAGAGGGGCATCACTTCCGCAGCCGTCATGCTTGGCTGCATGCTCAGCGGCTGCTCGACCTTCATTCCACCCGAAATCAGCTATGACACAGATGTGCCGCCGCTGCCTGTGGCGGCAGCGCCGGCGGATGATCGTCCGCGTCCCCTGCATGTGCCTCCATCCTGGAAGCCGTCGCTTGGCGGCAAGCCGGGCACCAAGGAGGATGTCGAGCCGGTCAACCGGATCGAAATCGCCAACAGTGCGGCGCGCGTCGAGCCGAGGCGGAGAGGCTATTTCAACGCCGCACAGATCTACAGCTATAGCCCGGGCGCGCTCTATCAGGTCTATGCCGCGCCGGGACAGATCACCGACATTGCTCTTGAGGAGGGGGAGCAGTTGACCGGCTCCGGCCCGCTCGCAGCCGGCGACACCGTGCGATGGGTCATCGGCGACACCGAAAGCGGCAGCGGCGAGGAGCGCAGGGTGCACGTGCTGGTCAAGCCGACGCGCGCCTCCATCGAAACCAACCTCGTGATCAATACTGATCGGCGCACCTATCTCCTCGAGCTCCGCTCGCGCGAGAAGCCCTACATGCCATCGGTCGCGTGGTACTATCCGCAAGATCGGATCAAGCGGCAGCAATTGACTCCTGTTCCGCTGCTCCCAGAGCTTGCACAACGGCGCTTTCGGTATGCGATCGAGGGGGACAATCCGCCGTGGCGCCCCCTTGCAGCCTACGACGACGGCCGAAAAGTCTACATCGAGTTCTCGCAAGGTATCGTCCAAGGCGAAATGCCGCCGCTGTTTGTGCTCGGGCCTGACGGTAAGAGCGAAATCGTCAATTATCGCACCTTTGGCAGCGTCCTGATCGTCGACCGCCTGTTTGCGGCTGCCGAACTGCGGCTTGGTGGAGAACATCAACAAAAGGTTAGGATCGTCCGCACCGACGGGAGGTTTTCGTCATGACGGAAGAACACCGCGAAGATGAGACCTCCCCGGACGGCGAACAGGAGACAGGTGAGCTCGAGGATGGGTTTCGGCTCCGGCCCGAATACCCGAGCGTCACCCGCTTGTCTCGCAAGGTGCTGCTGACCGGATCCGCGCTCTGCCTGGCGCTGGTCGCCGCGGCGGCGACGTGGGCGCTCCAGAAACAACGGCCGCGTGAGGCCGCTTCCGAGGAGCTCTATCTGGCTGAGCGTCACAATGTTGCTGAGAGCGTCACAGCGTTGCCGCCGGACTACTCGAAGGTCACCCCTCCTGTCCCCCAGCTTGGTCCACCTCTTCCCGGCGATCTCGGCAGACCAATCCTGGCCGCCAAAGGCCAGATCGCCGCGCCAGGCGCTGCGGCCGACCAGGAACAGCAACGCCGTGACCAGGAACAAGAGGCGGCTCGTGTAAGCCGACTGTTCGCCTCTACCAATGTGAGGGACACGGCAGCGTCGAGCGGAGCCCAAGCAGGTGGCGCCAATGCTCCCTCCCTGATCCCCAGCAGCGAGGATGGGTCACTGCAAAACGCTCAGGACCGGAAGCTCGCCTTCGTAAATGCGGCCACCGATCGACGAACGACCAGTCCAGACCGCCTCGTGAAGGCGCCATCACCTTACGTGGTGCAGGCCGGATCGGTTATCGCCG
Organism: Bradyrhizobium sp. CCBAU 53340; assembly: GCF_015291645.1. Taxonomy (NCBI): domain Bacteria; kingdom Pseudomonadati; phylum Pseudomonadota; class Alphaproteobacteria; order Hyphomicrobiales; family Nitrobacteraceae; genus Bradyrhizobium; species Bradyrhizobium sp. CCBAU 53340. The sequence goes on along the minus strand of NZ_CP030056.1, from coordinate 785,352 downwards.
GGGCCCTGATCACCGGCATTCGCTCCGATCTGCCTGGAATGATCACAGCTCAGGTAAGCGAGAATGTTTATGATACGCCCACCGGGCGCTTTCTCCTCATCCCCCAGGGCGCCAGACTGACTGGCATCTATGACAGTCAGGTGAGCTTCGGCCAGAGCCGCGTGCTGCTCGTTTGGACCCGGTTGATCATGCCGAACGGCCGCTCGGTCGTCTTGGAGCGCCAACCGGGGACAGACACGCAAGGCTATGCCGGCCTTGAAGATCAGGTTGACAACCATTGGGGTGAGCTGTTCAAGGCGGCGGCGCTGTCGACCTTCCTGGCTGTTGGCTCGGAAGCGGGTGCAGGTTCCGATGCGAGCAATAGCAACAGCGCAATCATTGGTGCCCTCAGGCGCGGTGCATCAGATTCGCTGAACCAGGCCGGCCAACAAGTGGTCCGCCGTAGCCTCAATATCCAGCCGACCTTGACGATACGCCCGGGTTACCCGGTCCGCGTCCTGGTCAACCGTGATCTCATTCTTGAACCTTATAGAGGCTAGCCGCATGCCTAAATTGAAGATTGCAGCGCTTGTGGACGATCGGCCTGTCAAAATGACGGTCGAACTCGCGGCCCATGTTCACCGGGATTTGCACGTCTATGCCGATGTGCTGGCGAAGCAAACCGGACAGGCCGTCGAACCTGCCAAGCTCATTGGCCCGATGTTGGCGCGCTTCATGGCGACAGACCGGGCTTTTGCGAAATCAAAACGTCAAGCCCGCTCTTCCCCTCCTGAAGAATAACATTCTCTCAGAAGGGCTAGGAAGTGGGCGACAACAGATCTTTCATCGCCGGTTCTGACATGAGCTGACATTGTGATCCGACTGGGTCCCCTTGCGTCGTGCAGTTCGCGATACACCACCCCTGGGAATCCGGCGTGAGCTTCGGATGCCAATAACGGCGTGACGCCGCGGCCAATGCTGACGAGACTGGTCAGCTTGCTGCGGCTCACGTCGCAGGCTTCGATTAAGGCCCCGTTTCCATGAGCCGCCAGTTTGCAGACCAGAAGGTCTTCGACTTCTCTTGCGGGATCATCGCGGCTGACGAGAACGGTTCGACTGTGCAGATCGGCGCAGGAGACCGACTCGTTCTGAGCTAACTCATCATTCTTGGCGAGTGCGATGAGAATACCTTCACGCCATAGGGGAAAGGCCGCCGTGAGCAGCATGGAAGATAGACCGTCTGGCGCGATGGCGATATCGAGCGAGCCCGTCTGAAGCGCGATCAGGAGTTCCGGCATGACGCGTTCAAGGACGGCGACCTTGATTTCCGGATAACGGCTTTGAAACTCGGCGATCGCAGGTGTTATTCGTCCTGCGGAGACGAATGGGCAGAAGCCGATAGCCAGGTGATCCGCCCGCTTGGACAGGGTCAAGACTGTCGCCTTCGATAATGAATCGACCTGCTCGATGATAAGCTTTGCCGTCCTCAGGAATGTCGTACCAGAGGCTGTTGGATTCATCCCGTATCTCGATCGCTCGAACAAGCGGGTACCAACCAGGCATTCCAATCGTCCGATCGCCCGACTGATGGCCGAGTGTTCGACACCCAGCACCCTGGCTGCGCTCCGAATGCTGCCCGCTTCATTGACTGTCACAGCAACGCGCAGATGTTGTAAACTTATTGGATTGGATATTGGTCGCTGTGTCTGACAGGCAAGGTGGTCGATTGGAGGCATTTACAAATCAAGGTGCGGCGATTTAAGTCGGATGAGTTCTGCGGGCAGCGAGCCGGCAGTCAGGCGGCGTGCGACAGGACTGGAGTCCAGAGAACTGGGCCGGCGAGTCCACCGGCCGCACGTATCCTGTCCAAAGCATTGAGCGTGATTTCCAGGTGGCCGGCGACAGCAAGCGTGTTTCCAATTTCACAAGGCGATGCAATCCGGCGAAGCGGCCATCCTGCGCGCCTCAGAATTCGCTCCATCCGGACGTCGGTGACTGTGACGATGCTCGTGAGCTGTCGAGACAGACCAAACTCAATCATGCCCGCGAAGAGTTCGTAAGTTGCCCTCGCAAGCCCGTGTGCCGCCTTCGGAGCATCTGAAGGAAGATCAACTGCAAAGCGGCTGCTCTCCCACACATGAGGATCCGATGGGGCAGGGCACTTTCCCAGGAGCACAGAAAAGGTGTCGCGGATCATCGTCGGGCCGGTTGTCGGCAAAAGGCGAACCGACCCCTGCACCAGTCCCTCGACCGACGTTTGGACGAGATATACCGGACCTAGCGCGTCAAACTCGTCGGTCTCCATCTCGCCGGAACTGTGAACGCTCCAATCTAATCTTTGCTTGAAGACGCGATGCCGCAGCCTGTGCATGGCCGCTAGCGTTTGGGAGAACGCGCCGTGAAATGGTTCGGCAATCAGTTGAATCATGACCCCTCCTGTCCGGATTTCGACTATATGGGAGAGCCGGGTGCAAATGGCACCACGTACAACTAGAGGGGCGGCGCGGCCCTAATCTTGCCTAACTGCCTTAGCAGCGCCAAGTCGTGAAGTCGCTTCGGCCAATGTCCTCACGCCCAGCTTGTTCTTTGCATTATTCAAATAGGACTTCACGGTATTTGGCGATATCTGCAGGATCTGCCCAATCTCCCATGTGGTCTTGCCCTTTGCGACCCAGTCGAGGCACTCCATTTCGCGACGTGAGAGTTCAACGTTAGCGATCATCAGTTCATGAGAAAGCTTTTGCCGCACGCGCCGGTCGAAAGAAATGGCCATGAACTGGAGGACCTCCGAGCGGCGCTCTATGCTCAATTGAAATGCTCGGTCATTCTGGTCGGTGGCAAACGTCAAGGCGGCCATGGAGGCGCCGTTGTGGATTGGAACGGTGAATCCCAATCGGATCCCACACTGAGCAGCTTCGTCGAGCAAGCTTCGCTGCGCCCGAGAAATCAATCTATGAGGTTCCCTGTGGTCCCAGCTAAAGGGCTCCGTGGTCTCCAGCGCACGCTCGATAATGGGGTCGAGGCGCTCATAGTGACTGCGCACATAATGCGCAACCCAATTGGCGGGATACGTGGAAATCACGAGGGCGTTCTCACCCCGTCTCTTCGGCCAGGCCAGATAAGCCAAACATGGCAGCTCAAGTGCGCGTCCGGTGACCGCCAAGGCGTCGCTAAAGCCATCAGCGTGGTTCGCGTTGATCAGCAGATTGAGAAAATTTTGGAAGATACGGTGCGTGCTCATTCGCATACGATTCGGTAGAGAAGATGAGCGACGTTACGAGTCCCTTTGCTGCGTAAAGGCAAGTTGTTCGAAAGTCTCGCGACGTCACACTGTTAACCGACCAGCGATCGAGCTGCACCTATTCAGCTCACGTCCACTTTCGACACGGCGCAACCGACATCACTGTTCTGGGCGGTTCTGTAGGCGAGAACCGCCAAAGAGCGCAAGGACGACAAGCCCTGATAGTTTGGCGGTCATCTTCCACACACGCAACTACACTTAGAGGCCGCAGTCCTGCGCTCATCGCAGAATTTGGCAGGATAAATGCGCGTACGCCGGGATTCTTCGCGGATTTACTCCCAAAGTGGTCCTACGTTCTCTACGGCAGGCGAGGCGGGGCTGAGGAAAAGCTAAGAGATAATTTTTCGTAGGCAGACGGGGCCGTGCGCGTCAAGCGCCGCCCAGCGTTCTGCTCGCCGTCCAGTTGGAGACTTTTCTATGCGTCGTCGAAGCGGCCTTTCGAAAATGCCTACACTTTTGCGATCATTGCTCTCGATCGCCAACTAAGGGGACGACGGCAAGAGACGGGGTTCTGAAGTGCATGAATTGATCAGGCAGACCGCCTGCAGTGTTGTCGAAAAATTGCGGAATGGCGAAGTAAGCCCCCTGGAGCTGCTGGACGCGCTGGAGCAGCGGATCGGGCAAGTCGACGGCAAGCTTAACGCGCTGCCCATCCTTTGTTTTGATCGCGCGCGCACACATGCTCGTACGCTGATGGAGCGACCTACCGGCGCACGTGGGCTGCTGGCCGGTCTTCCCGTTCCCATCAAAGATCTGATTGACGTTGCCGGCACTCGCAACACACAGGGCTCCCCGATCTTCAGGAACAAAATAGCTGAGACGTCGGACATCTTGGTCGAGCGCATCGAGCAGAATGGTGGTGTTGTTTATGCAAGATCGAACACCCCCGAGTTCGGAGCGGGGGCCAACACGGTCAATGAACTCTTCGGAGCAACGCTCAATCCGTGGAATCCAGCTCGCTCTGCTGCTGGCTCGTCCGGAGGTGCCGCGGTTGCGATCGCCGCCGGCATGGCTTGGGTTGCGCATGGCTCTGACATGGGGGGCTCACTCCGAAATCCGGCGAGCTTTTGCGGTGTAGTGGGTCTTCGGCCGAGCTTGGGCCGAGTGGCCCGAACTCCCAAATCTAAAATCGACCGCAACCTCGGCATACACGGACCAATGGCGCGCAATGTCGAGGACGTTGCGCTCCTGTTGGACGCAATGAGTGGTGAGCATCCTGCCGATCCACTGTCCTTGCCGGCACCCGCAGAATCGTTCCTGACGACCACGCGCACGGCAAAGAGACCAAGACGGGTTGCCTATTCGGCCGATCTGGGCATTACACCCGTGGATCCTCAAATTGTGGAAATTACCCGCGGCGCTGCAGCGCGCTTCGTCGAACTTGGTGTAATCGTCGAAGAAGCTCACCCCGATCTTCGAGAAGCTCAAGAGTGCTTCCACGTTCTCCGCGCATTCGATTTCGCTATTAGCAAAGCTGCTCTACTTCGAAGCCATCGCGATCTGCTCAAGCCGGACGTCGTTTGGAACATCGAAGAAGGGCTGAAGCTTTCTATCGAGCAACTCGAACGCGCCGAGGAGCAGCGAGTTGCCATGGTGGTGCGCGTACTTAAGTTTTTCGAGAAGTACGATCTTCTCTTGACGCCGGCAACAATCGTAGAGCCTTTCCCCGTGGCCAACAGCCACGTCATGGAGTGCGACGGCAGACAATTTGAGAATTACGTGGATTGGGTTGCCATCGCTTTTGCAATCACCCTCGTCTGTTGCCCCGCGATGTCTCTGCCCTGCGGTTTCACGAGTTCCGGCCTTCCGGTAGGCTTGCAAATGGTCGCTCCCCCTCGAGCCGACGGGCAGTTATTGGCCGGTGCTAAACTGCTTGAAGATAGTTTGGGGCTACTCGGCAGTACGCCGATCGATCTGGGGCTCGCAACATGAATGGCACAATCGCGGTTCTCGGCTGCGGGCTTATAGGCCAAAGCTGGTCGGCGCTATTCACTGCCTATGGTTATGACGTCGTCGGCTGGGATCCAGCGCCAAAATCGCAGTCCCTGTTGCAAGAAGCGATTTCTCGATGTCAGAAGCAGGTTTTTCGTCCCTCGGAACTTGAATCAGGCCTTGGTTCCTTTCGCCTTGTCGAGACACCGGAACAGGCGGTTTCCGACGCCTTTTGGGTTCAGGAAAACGCACCCGAAGTGCTCGAGTTAAAAGGAGAGCTCTACGGCCGCGTTGAGGCGGCAGCCCATCCCGATACGGTACTCGCAAGCAGTACATCCTCTCTAACTTGGTCACAGCTTGCCACCAGCCTAAAACGAACCTCGCGATTCATTACTGCTCATCCCTTCAATCCTCCACACATCATGCCGCTAGTGGAGATTTATGGGGCCGATGCTGATCTTCGGACGACGGCTGTGTCGTTCTTTCGCGGGCTCGGCCGCGAGCCAGTTCTTTTAGCCCGCGACGTAGTAGGGCACATCGCCAACCGGCTTGCTTCAGCACTCTGGCGTGAAGCGGTCAACTTAGTCGCCGAGAATATTGCTGATGTCGCCGCTGTCGACGCGGCGCTCGTGCATGGACCTGGGCTGCGCTGGTCAGTGGTCGGTGCACATATGGCCTACCACCTTGGTGGGGGTCCTGGGGGAATTGAGCATTACCTGCGACATCTCGGGCCTAGCCAGGAACGCCGATGGGCCACGCTAGGTCAGCCACAGCTTACTCCCGATGTCTGTACCCGTCTGGTCGCTGGCGTCCATGCAGAGGCGGATGGCAGATCGATTTCCGAATTAGAAGGTGAACGTGATCGCGCACTCTTGAGACTCCTTGCCGCGCGGAGTTCAATTTAAGCATATGGACAAGCTCAGCGTGGGTTGACTTCAGCGACAATTGGAAGACAACCTGTACATCCGAGCCGGCGCTCGCAGGACTGACGCGCCGTTGACATTGGCCAAAGCTGTTGCCTGACGGCGCTATCAAGCGTGAATTGCACCAAACAATCATCATTGCCAAGCCGCCGACGGCGCGTGGCACGCTCCCTCAGTCTGAGCTGCTGCCGGTTTGATGGACACCGAGATTAGGTGTTTCATGAAGCCGGAGGTGGGCGATGAAGAGACGGAAGTTTAGTCGCAAGTTCAAGATCTAGGCGGTCAAGCTGGTCCGGAAACGCGGGGTGTCGGTGGCACAAGCCGGCCGCGACCTGGACGTTCATGAGAACGTTCTGCGCAAATGGGTCAAGGAGTTCGGCTGCTGATTCCGCTTGATGTCGCCCACCATTCCGGGATGATGTCGCCCGGGGTATCGCAAGAGCGAACCCGGGGTGACGAGGCCTCTTCTGGCTCCGATACGGTCCCGCCTTTCGTTGCGAAGGGGGACCTGGATGCCGACGGAGAGGCTTGCGATGCGCCATGTGCGCGATGTGATCAGATTGAAGTCGGCTGGGATGCCGACCCGCGAGATTGCGCGGCGGTTGGGGACGGTGCCTTCGACGGTGCGGTTGACGATCCGCCGGTTTGAAGCGGCGGGGCTGACCTGGCCATTGCCCGACGGCATCACCGACGCTGTGCTGGAAGCCCGGTTGTTCGCCAGCGCGGGAGCCGGTCTCGGCACCCGGCGTGGCCATCGCCGGCAGGCGGAGCCGGACTGGGCGGCGGTGCACCGCGAGCTCCGGCGCACGCACGTGACGCTGTCGATCCTGTGGGAGGAGTACATCGCGGGCGAACCCGGCGGGTATCGCTATTCGCGGTTCTGCGAGCTCTACCGGGCCTGGGAAGGCCGGCTGTCGGCGACGATGCGCCAGTCGCATGCAGCCGGCGACAAGCTGTTCGTCGATTATGCGGGCGACGGCGTGCCGGTGGTGATCGACCGGTTTACCGGCGAGCGGCGCACCGCGCAGATCTTCGTCGCGGTGCTCGGCGCATCGAGCTTCACCTGCGCGCAGGCGACCTGGACGCAGGGGCTCGCCGACTGGATCGATGGCCACGTCGGCGCCTTCGAGGCGATCGGCGGCGTGCCGGCACTGCTGGTGCCGGACAACACCAAGGTCGCCGTGATCAAGGCCTGCCTGTACGATCCGCAGATCAACCGCAGCTACGCCGACATGGCGGCGCAATACGGCACCGCCATTCTGCCGGCCAGGCCCACGGCGGCCACGGGACAAGGCCAAGGTCGAGCAGGCGGTCCTCATGGTCGAGCGCTGGCTGCTCGGACGGCTGCGCCATCGGACCTTCCACAGCCTCGCCGAGGTCAACGCGGCGATCGCCGAGTTAATGACCCGGCTCAACGAGGAGCGACCGATCCGGCGGCTCGGCGTGACCCGCCGCAAGCTGCTGGAGGAGATCGACCGGCCGGCACTCAGGGTCTTGCCGGAGAGCCCTTACGTGTTCGCCGAGTGGCGGATCTGCCGGGCCAGCATCGACTACCACGTCGAGGTCGAGGCGCATTACTACAGCGTCCCGCATCGCTTCGTCCGCGCCGAGGTCGAGGTGCGCTTCACCGCCCGCACCGTGGAGATATTCCACAAGGGCGAGCGGATCGCCGCGCATCAGCGCATGAGCGGCAACCACAAGCACACCACCGTGCCGGAACACATGGCGTCCAGTCATCGGCGCTACGCCGGCTGGACCATCGAGCGCATCCGCAAGGAGGCCGCCGCGATCGGGCCGGCCACCGCCGCGCTGTGCGACCTGATCCTCGATGAACGCACGCACCCCGAGCAGGGCTTTCGCACATCGGCGCGCACCTACGGCTCAGTCAAATCGATCCTCGCCAACAATCTCGATCGGCGGCCTTCACCCAAGCGGCCCGCGGACGACGCGCCGATCCTCCATCCCAACAACCGCGGGCCGCGCTACTACAACTAGGAGATCACGCCTTGCTCACGCATCCGCCCCTCGATCAACTCTACACGCTCGGCCTGCATGGCATGGCGAAGGCGCCTTCGCCGACATCGAAGCCGGCGGCGAGGCCGCAAGCCTCGGCCACGCCGAATGGCTCGCGCTCCTGCTCGAACGCGAAGCGTCGCTGCGACGCGACAAGCGGCTGTCGAAGCGGCTGCAATACGCCAAGCTGCGCCAGGAGGCCTGCGTCGAGGACATCGACTATCGCACCCCGCGCGGCCTCGACCGCAGCCTGCTGACGATGCTGGTCGAAGGGCAATGGATCGACGACCACGCCACCTTTTGATCTGCGGGCCCTCCGGCGTCGGTAAGAGCTGGCTCGCCTCAGCGCTCGGCAACAAGGCCTGCCGCGACAATCGCTCCGTGCTTTATCAGCGCGTCCCACGGCTGTTTAGCGATCTCGCTTTGGCGCGCGGCGACGGCCGCCACTCCCGCCTGCTGCGCGCGCTTGGCCGCGTCGATCTCCTCATCTTTGATGGTGTGGACGGCCTCACCTCAACGGCATCATAGTGCCAAGGCGTGGTCGCCAGAGCGCCACAAAGAAGGGGGACCGTCCGAGATGAAGTTTATTAGAATAGGCGTTGATCTCGCCAAGAACTATTTTCAGATTAATGCGCTGTCTAGTGAGGATGCACCAGCCGTAAAGCGCAAGCTGACGCGCCGGACGATGCGCGAGTTCTTCTCGAGGATCGAGCCGTGCCGCGTTGGCATGGAGGCTTGCGGCTCAGCCCACTATAGGGCGCGCGAACTGAAGGCCATGGGACACGATGTGTCTCTGATGCCGCCGGCCTACACAAAACCCTATGTCAAGCGAGGTAAGAACGATGCCGTCGATGCGGAAGCCATCTGTGAAGCGGTCTCGCGCCCTGCCATGCGTTTTGTGCCGATCAAGAGCGCTGATCAGCAAGCGACCCTGATGTGGCACAAGACGCGCGAGCTGCTGGTCAAACAGCGAACGATGAGCGTGAACGCTCTACGCGGCCATTTGGCCGAATTCGGTCTTGTCGTCGCCAAGGGCACCGGCCGCGTCGACGAGCCTTTAGGCCTCGCAGAAGGCGATGCGACTCTTCCCGACGCCGCTGTCCTGGCCGCGAGGGTTCTCGGTCAGCAAATTGATGCGCTCGGAGGCGCACTCGATGATTTGGAGAGGGAGATCGCCAAGGCTCACGCGCTCAGCGAGACGAGCCGTTCGCTCGGAGAAATTTCCGGCGTTGGCAAGCTTGTTGCCTCGGTAATTACAGCCAGTGTACCAGACCCAAGCGTATTCAATTCGGGACGGGATTTTGCTGCCTGGCTGGGTCTGACGCCCAGGCAAATTTCAAGCGGGGGTAAACCAACTCTCGGAACCATCACCAAGGCGGGTAATCGATATATAAGGAAGTTACTCGTTCTCGGAGCAACATCGCTTCTAAACGTTGTGGAAAAACGCCGCGGCGGCTTGCGCGACTGGATTGTCGGGCTTTTGGCTAAAAAAGCCGGCGCGGCTTGTGACCGTCGCCCTCGCCAACAAGCTTGCTCGGATCATCTGGGCAATGATGAAAACCGGAGAATGCTTCCGCACCGAGATGTTCGCCAAACTTTGAGTGTCGGACAGCCGCATCGAAGAGTTATAAGCTTGGTAAGTGCAAGAAAGGCATGATGAAAGACAACGGTCGCCACCGAAAACCAGGAAAACCCGACCAGTCGTGTGAGCCTCAAAGCTCGCATCCTTGATGTGACCCCTTGGTTGTCGGACTTCATCAGGGCCAGCGGAGATATGATCCGCGCTAAACGCCGGACATACGATCGCAGCCGTCCAAGTCGTTCGAAGTGCCAAATTGTGCTTGCCATCAGAGGCCGTCCACATACGACGACTGGGGCCTCGAGCCGCTTGACGCCGCGGCCCGCCACGACCTCCTGGAGATCCTCGAGGACCGCTACGGCCGCGGCTCCACCATCGTCACCAGCCAGCTCCCGATCGATCAATGGCACGCGCTGATCGGCGAGCCGATGACTTCATGATGCCTCCTCCTTCGAACGCTTGGTGTGTTGTACTCGATTGCGAAGCTGACTGATTTGTTCGTCTGAGAGCTCGATCTGCCATGGCTGGCCTTTGGTTAACTGACGACCTGCCAGCATTCCGCGCGCGAGATAGTCGAATACCGTCTGCGGGGTTACTCCAAGCTCAGCCGCTGCGCCCTGAATCGAGAAGCTGCCGTCGGGCCAGCGCATCGGATTCTTGTCTACGCCGTTGATTTTGACCGTGGGAATGCCCCAGCGGGTGCGCAACAGCCGGACGTTCTCGCCTTTGAAAGCGCAGCCTCGGGCCGCGACAAAGCCTTCCTGATTGAGGATTGCCGCGATCTCGGCATCCATTTTATGTTCAGCATTCAACTCGACGATCCGTCGCCGCAACCGATCAATGTCAATGTAGTTGCGGTAGGTATGAACGCGCCGTTGTACGTGATGCTCGCTGGTTGTGGCGGTCTGCCAGACGACGGGCCAAGCGAGAAGCGTCGAGGCTCACCACAAGGCCGGCGTTGCCAAGGCCGATCTCGGCAATGAGCTTCTGGAAACCATGACGATCCACAGCGCCAGCTCCGGACTTGCCCAGATCCTCGTCAATGACCTGGACGCGCTCCGGCGGCCAGCCCAGACCGATGGCCCGATCGACGAGGCGGTACTGCAGCTCGGTGCTCTCCTGGTGCTGGCGCACCTGGTTCACGGATGACTGCCGCACGTAGACGTAGGCCAACTTGGCTCGGTGTGCGGTCGTGAGCCGCTCGTCAGCGACGGTCGAGCTGATCAGCACGACCCAGTCTCCTTCCGGCCGTGCCGGGAACCGCTTGCATTCGCCGCAGCAGCGTGGCGAGGATTTGAGCGATCTGGGTTTGCGTCGCGGTCGACAGATTCGGCCACAGGCGCGGAATGTCGGCCGTCGGACGGCGGGGTGGATTTGCCAATATCGGCAGGGGTCGATACGCAACGCGACCTGGAAGCGGTCGGTGGGTCATCGCGAATCACCTTCTCGTCGAGAAGGCTCAGACTCGCGCTCAAATGTTGCATCAATGGGATCAGCGTACGGGCACTGATGCGCGGCAGATCGGCGGCGTTCGGGCGAGGCGTGATCGGCGTCTCGACAAGATCCGTCGACGCGATCCGAACTGCCCGCGGCCGGCCGTCCGGCAGCGCGACAACGACGTAGGCGGGACCGCCCCCGACCGCTCCTTCAGCACCTCAAGCCGGTGCCCAAAAAGAAAATGATGCGGGTCAGTGATCGTGACGTGAGACACGACCCGTTCCAAAATAGGGGCACTCTGTTGTGTTTGGTGATCCCACCTACGCCGACGCCGTCCTCGACCGCCTGGTCCATAACGCCCACCGGATCGATCTGAACGGCGAAAGCATGCGGCGAACCCGCAAACCTGACCGAAAGGCCTGAGCCTGTGGCGCTGTGGACATGCCGCTACGCTTGGACAACGCAAGAGCGTTGCCCACATGCCCACAGCAGGAACAACAGAAAAACCCGCCCGTCGAGCCGCGATTCAAGATTGACCACGCGGCTTCGCCGATGCCAGAAACCAGACAGCCAGAACGCCTCGCGCCCCGGGCGACATCAAATCGGAATGGTGGGCGAGATCATCTCGGAATACTGGAGGGTTCAAATAGGTCCCGCGTCGCAGATCTCGCCGCAAGTCCAGCGCGGGACCTATTTGAAGCTGGATTGAACGAAGCCGCGTCTTGTGAGCGAGGACCTATGGGGGCTCGATCTAGGCGCCGGTAGGCGCGATTGACCCGATGTCGGGCCCGCGAGCGAGTGTGGCCGCAGATTGCCGTTGATATTGGCAGCAGAGGATGCCGGCGTCGATAGCGTCGAACGGCGCGTCAAGCCCAAGCGGCTGACTATCGCCCGTTCGCCGCGCGTTGTGAGCGTGCTTGATCGTTCCGACGGAGAACGTCGGCATGGCGATGCCTGCAGTGGGAGCGAACAAGTCGAGGTAGTCGGTCATGATGTATCGCAGCGAGGTGCTGCGCGTCGCGGCGTTTGCGCACGCGGCACAGGCCCAATCTCGACCATGCGGCCTCCGCAGATGGGGCACAAGTCGAGGCGGTGACCAATGAGGATGGCGCAGCGCTCACGATAGTCGACAGCTTCGGCAGGCGGAGGCGGCTCTGGCGCCTTTAGCGCCGCTCGGATGCGCGCGAGTTTGGCGACGCGGCAGGCGTTCGCCAGGAAGCCAAAATGACGGATGCGGCGAAACCCCTTCGGCAATACGTGGAGCAGAAAGCGACGAAGGAACTCCTCAGTGTCGAGCGTCATCACTTTGGATCTGTTGCCAGCGCGATAATCCTTCCACCGGAAGCGGACGTGGCCCTGGTCACAGGTAAGGAGCCGGCCGTTGGCGATTGCAACGCGATGGGTGTAGCGCCCGAGATAGGCCAGAACCTGTTCTGGTCCGCCGAAGGGACGCTTGGCGTAGACGACCCACTCGACCTTGCGGAGGGCGGTTAGATGGCGGGCGAATGCCGCTGGCTCGACGAGGTGCGCGAGATGGCCGAAGAACTGGAGCTTGGTGCCATTGAACGCCGCCTGCAGGCGCTCCAGGAACAGCCGACGATACAATCGTGACAGGACGCGAACGGGAAGGAAGAAGCCGGGGCGACAATGAACCCAGCTTCCATCAGGGGCGATCCCGCCGCCTGGCACGAGGCAATGGGCATGCGGATGATGCGTCAGGGTCTGGCCCCAGGTATGGAGAATGGCGATCATCCCGGTCTCGGCACCGAGATGCTTCGGGTCGGCGCTGATGAGACGGATCGTCTCGGCTGCTGCCTTGAGCAGGATGTCGTAGACCGCCGTCTTGTTCTGCAGCGCGATGGCGGCCACCGGCGCCGGCACGGTGAAGACGACATGGAAATAGGGGACCGGCAGCAGGTCGGCCTGGCGCTCGGCGAGCCATTGGGCGCGCGCGAGCGCTTGGCACTTTGGACAGTGCCGATCGCGACAGCTGTTATAGGCGACGCGGACCAGGCCGCAGTCGTCGCACCGCTCGACGTGGCCGCCGAGCGTCGCTGTGCGACACGCCTCGATGGCCGCCATCACACGGCGCTGATCGGAGGACAGCCGAGGACCCTGCGCGGCACGGAAGGCGCCGCCGTGGCGGCGGAGGATGTCCGCCACCTCGAGCACGGGGCGCATATGCGCAGCTCAGTCGGGTGGGATCACCCTGACGGAGAGTCCATCGAATGGGCTGGTCGTGCGGGCGAGCAGGTTGGTCGCAACCTGAGCGTAGCGCGCGGTCGATCCCAGGTCGGCATGTCCGAGCAGAACTTGAATGATGCGAATGTCGATCCCGCTTTCCAGGAGATGGGTCGCAAACGAGTGCCGGAGCGTATGGACAGTAATCGGCTTGGCAAGCCGAGCGCGGCGGCGGGCGGCGCGGCAGGCCGCCTGGACGCAGCGGACGCTGACATGTTCACTTGGGTCTTGGCCTGGAAATAGCCACAGCCCCGGTCGGGCTCGCATCCAGTACGTACGCAGAATCTCCAGCAGTCGCGGAGAAAGCATCGCGTAACGATCCCTGCCGCCCTTACCGTTCTCGATGTGGATCAACATTCGCTTGCTGTCGATCGAGCTCACCTTCAGGCGGACGACTTCACTAACCCGTAAGCCAGCCGCATAAGCCGTCGCCAGCACGACGCGATTGCGCACCCCTGTAACCGCGTCCAGGAAGCGCTCGATCTCTTCGGCACTAAGCACGAGCGGGAGCTTGTCGGGCTTCTGGCCACCAATGATCCGCTCGAATGCCTCCGTCTGCCCGAGTGTGACGCCGTAGAAGAACCGCAGCGCGCAGGCCACCTGATTGATGTGGGACCACGAGCGCTTTTGGCCGATGAGATGTAGTTGGTAGGCGCGGACCTGCTCGAAACTCAACCGGTCCGGGGCATAGCCGAAATGGCGGCTAAACTTTGCGATCGCATAGATATAGGATTGTTGAGTCGACGGCGACAGATTGCGGACCGTCATGTCCTCGATCATGCGCTGCCGAAGAGGGCTCATCGTAGCCATCTGGGTCTCCTGTCTTGAGAGGGGTGGTGCGAAGACCAACATCCTCTCAGACAGGACACCTCAGTTCAGCAGGTTTGCCCCCTACTGCCGCGTAGCGGGTTCGTTCAATCCTGGGCGAGATCAAATCGGTACACCCCGGCGAGATCATTGGAATCAGCAAGTTCGGCTCCGACCCGGTGCAGGCCTTTCCCGGTCACGGGCAGATGAAGCCGGAGCAGCAGGAGATCGAGCGGCTGCGCCGTGAGGTCGCCAAGCTGAAGGCCGAGCGGGATATCCTAAATAACTGTCCAGCGTCGTGGCGCGCCTGCGCGGGATAGAAACAGCCTTGTGCTATCCTTTAGCTCGGAGGGTAGCGGCCGTCAGCTTATTGGAGGCACTGTCCCCGTTAAAAAACGTGGTCCATGGGCGCATGCGGACTTGAGAGTGGTGACGCCGTTTCGACGGCGATCCCGATTAGGAAGATGACAAATTGGCATAGCCCTGACCCTCCAGCCCATCATCGGACGGAGGAGTTGCGATGCCTAACAGGACAACCGACCGCGGCCCGGACCTAAAGCTGGTCAACCTCAGCCCGGCCGCTATCGATATCGGATCAAAGATGCACATGGCCGCGGTAAACCCGGCCTGCACCGACAAGCCAGTGCGTGCATTCGGCACATTCACGCAAGACCTGCATGAACTGGCGGACTGGTTCAAGATGTGCGGCGTGACCAGTGTCGCGATGGAATCCACTGGGGTCTATTGGATCCCAGTCTACGAGATCCTAGAACAGCGCGGGTTTGAGGTCATTCTGGTCAACGCGCGGTACGCCAAGAATGTACCTGGCCGTAAAACCGATCTCAGCGATGCCGCTTGGTTACGCCAGCTCCACTCCTATGGCCTGTTACGGGGCAGCTTCCGACCGATGCCGAGATCGCAACGTTGCGAGCCTATCTACGCCAGCGCGAGCGGCTCGTGGAATATGCTGCCGCCCATATCCAACATATGCAAAAGGCTCTGATGGAGATGAACCTGCAGCTCCATCATGTTGTGTCGGATATCACCGGCGCGACCGGCATGCGGATTATCCGAGCCATTGTTGCAGGCGAACGCAATCCCGACGTCCCGGCAACCTATCGGGACGTGCGCTGCCACTCATCGATCGAGACGATCCGCGCAGCGCTCGTAGGCAATGACCGCCACGAACATGTTTTCGCGTTAGCTCAATCACTGGAGCTCTACGACGTTTATCAGGCAAAGATGCTCGACTGTGATCGCAAGCTCGAAGTCCTGATCAGTGCATTGAACACCAAAGGAGCAAGACCGGTCGGAAACCTAGCCAAGCCGCGCGTAAAGACCAAGCAGGTCAACACCCCCACCTTCGATGTCAGGACCGCACTGTACAGAGTGCGGGGCGTCGATTTGACTGAGATCCACGGGTTGGGTCCGTCGCTCGCATTGAAGCTCATTGGCGAGTGCGGTATCGATCTAACGGCATGGCCGAGCGCCAAACACTTCACTTCCTGGCTCTGCCTCGCACCCGGCAACAAGATCTCCGGCGGCAAGGTGCTGTCTTCGCGCACACGGAGATCTTCAAGTCGCGCAGCTGCGTTGTTGCGTTTGGCAGCCACAACCGTGGGGCGGAGCGAGACAGCGCTGGGAGCATTCTATCGCCGGTTGTCAGCACGTGCGGGTAAATCGAAGGCGGTGACGGCGACGGCTCGCAAGATTGCGGTTTTATTCTACAACACACTCCGGCACGGCATGAGCTACAAGGATCCTGGCGCCGACCAATATGAGCAGCAATATCGTAGCCGCGTCCTCGCCAACCTACAGCGCCGGGCGAAATCGCTAGGCTTCGTGTTGCAGGCCATCCCGGGCGACGCCAATCCGGCTGTTTCTTAGGAAGGCCGCAGCCTACTTCGCGAAGGAAGCGACATGAAGTTCCCCTTCGTTGCGAAGCACCGGACGATCTGGCCGGTGGCATGGCTATGCGATGCGCTGGGGGTGTCGCGGTCGGGCTTCCATGCTTGGCTGAATCGTTCGCCCAGCGCCAGATCCCGCAGCGACGAGGAGCTCGGCGGCAAGGTCAAGGCCAGCTTCGCCGCCAGCGACCGCACCTATGGCGCACGCCGAGTGTGGCGCGACCTGCTCGCCGAAGGGGCGGATTGTGGCCTGCACCGGATTGAGCGGCTGATGCGGCTGCAAGGCTTGCGGGCGCGGCCGCGACGTCGGCGCTTGCCGAAGGACAGCGGCGATCGACAGCTCGAGACCGTACCGGCGAACCTCCTTGACCGGCAGTTCGCCGCCGAGCGTCCCAACCAGAAATGGATCGCCGACTTCATCTATCTCTGGACGGCCGAAGGCTGGCTCTATGTCGCAGCGGTGATCGACCTGTTCTCGCGCCGCGTGGTGGGCTGGTCGATGAGTGCCGCCATGACCGCACAGCTCGTGACGGACGCATTGTTGATGGTCGTCTGGCGACGCGGCAAGCCGGATGCGCTGTTGCATCACTCCGACCGGGGCAGCCAAGGCGGATTCAAGCGGTCGTCGCAATACCAATTGTGTTCACTCACGATAGCAACTCGTCAAGGGCCTCTGCCGGCGTTTTCCAACCCAGGGTTTTTCTCGGTCGAGCATTGAGGGCCGCGGCCACAGCGGCGATCTCGTCGGCGCCGTGGACGATAAGGTCGGTGCCTTTCGGGAAGTACTGACGCAGCAGCCCATTTGTGTTCTCGTTGGTGCCACGCTGCCATGGGCTGTGCGGATCGCAGAAGTAGATTTGGACACCCGCGTCGATCTTAAGACGATCGTGCTGAGCCATTTCAGCTCCCTGATCCCAGGTCAGCGAACGACGCAGCTCTTCGGGCAAGCTGATGATGGTGCGCGTAATCGCGTCGCGCACCGCTTCAGCTCCGTGCCCTGCGAGAGTAGGCCCATTCTTCATGCGCGGAGCTTCGCCATGCCCCGCAAGCCGGGGAAGATGCAGCAACATCGTGAAGCGCGTCGTACGCTCAACCAGCGTGCCGATCGCCGAGCTGCCAAGACCAAGGATGAGGTCTCCCTCCCAGTGACCCGGCACCGCGCGATCGGCCGCTTCGGCGGGGCGTTGACTGATCATGATCTCCGGCGAGACAGAGCTCCTGTCTCGCCTGCGTACGCGCGCCCTGGGTACCCGCAACACGCGCCCCGTTCGCAAGCAGGCCGACAGTTCGCGGCGTAGCGCTCCCCGCCCCTGAACGAAGAGGGCTTGATAGATGGCTTCGTGGCTGATGCGCATCGTCTTGTCGTCCGGGAAGTCGATCGGCAAGCGTCGGGCAATCTGCTCTGGGCTCCAAGCCCTGGCCCATCGCCGATCCTTGCGCGGGCGGGCGGCCCTTCCACGGAACGGCGGGACCAGGAACGGCAGCGCCACTCAGGGTCGTGACGACGCCAGCCAGCGCTGCTCCCCATAAGTGCGCAAGGTTGTGTTGAGCGCAAGCTTGCTCGGTTTGGGTCGACGGGCCGATCGCTCGGCGTGCCATTGGGCTGTCGACGCACGATACTCCAGGCCGCCGCTGCTCGTCGCGGCATTGCGTCGTAGCTCACGGGAGATAGTCGAGACGGATCGGCTAAGTCGGCGCCCGATCTCGCGGCTCGAAAGGCCCTGAACGCGAAGAAGTGCAATCTCCTCACGTTCCGCAAACGAGAGGTACCGCCCGGACGGCGGCTTGGTCGAAGTACTGAACATCGCTGGTGCCATGCCGCCCGCGTCGGAACAATCTGGTTCCGACAGGCTGCGACATACCAGCCGCCAATGCAGCATCCTCGCTGGTCATCCCCTGCGCGATCCCCAACCAAAATCGCTGGAGTGCAGATCGCCCCGCTACCGGCGGTCGTCCCCGTGACGGCAACGGCGCCCGTCCAGAACGGTGTGATCGTCGCTTTCGAATCCCATCGCAACCTCCTTCGTTCAGGTGTTGCGACGACCGCTTGAATCCGCCCAGTACACAAGCGAGCAGTTCCAGCGCCTGATGGCCGACAACGGCATCGTTTGCAGCATGAGCCGCTCCGGCAACGTCTGGGACAACGCGGCGATGGAAAGCTTCTTCTCCTCGCGCAAGACCGAGCGTACGGCCAACAAGATTTATCGAACCAGAGACGAGGCACGCGCCGATGTGTTCGACTACATCGAACGATTTTACAACACGACGCGCAGGCACTCGACCATCGGCTATCTCAGCCCGGTTGAGTTCGGGCGTAAGGTGGGATTAGCTTGACCGGGTGTCCATCAAACCGGCAGCAGCTCAGTCACGTGTTTCTGTTTAGAATGCACGAGCCGCTCAACAGACACGCCAGATTGTTCATCCATGCGACGCCTTCGGAGCCACTTGATCTAGGACTGACAAAGCCTATAGCGCGCCAATCAGGATGAGAGCGCGTATTGCCTCATGTACTGATGCTCCCGGGTGCGATCGGTTGCCTCATTTATTTTGCTCCTGGCTTGAGTTGAGGAGGAGACCGGGTGCGGAGATGGCCGGGGTTTCGGAGCGCCCGGCCTCCTCCGCTGGTACCTCGCACGTCATTGGAGTGTTGTGACCTCGTACCCTGGCGGCATTTTCTCGCTAGGAGCGAACAGCAGCGCGTTCGCTTGCTCGCTGCGCCAGGATTTCAGCCGACGTTGAAGCGTTCGAAGAAGCTTGTTCGGATAGGCTCCAGGATATTCCTCCTGCAAGCGCGAGAGCAGTTCGCTGCCAGTCCGCCAAGGCTCGGTTTCAAACCATTTTCGCAACTCTGGCGTTGCTCGGATGTGCGGGTCGGGACGACGTCGGCCTCTCTCCGCCTTCACGAGTGGCCGATCCGTCGGTCGCATAGCTCCGTCCTTCCAGGCCGTGCGCAGGCTTGCCAGGAAGCGATCGATCGATTGCGATGCCGCAGCAGGATGGCCGATTGGTTGGGTGTCCCCGAGGACCGCGAGGCGCTCCTGCACGTCGCGGATGTCGCGCAACAACGCGACTGGATCGAGGGCGGCATAGATTTCTTGGAGATGATGGCGGACAGCGTCAGGCGTGCGGGCGTCCGCTGCCAGGCGCTGGTGTGGTGTAGCCGGCGCGCTGTATGTCTTGCGTACACGGGCACCGTCGCGCTGCTTGGCTATCAATTTGAACGAGGGTTGGAAGAAGTTCACGAACAGCCGCGCCGATCGATAGAGTTCAGCCAGCAGCTTGGCCGCTTCCAGGCGCCCTCGAACCGACGATAGCCGACTATCCTGCGCACGACGGCGCCGTTCTTCTGCTCGACGAACGCCTGGTCATTTTTTCGGTAGGGCCGGCAACGCGTGAAGACGATGTTGGCCGCCTCGCAGTAGGCTTTCAGCGTCTCGTTCATGAACACGGTATCATTGTCAGTATCGAAGCCGAGCAGCGCAAAAGGCAATTGTTTGCGCAATTCCGTCAGCACCGTGCTCAACAGCGTTTGTTCGCGCACGATCAGAGGAGCGCACTCCGTCCAGCCGGTAGCAATGCCGGTGAGCACGAGGGTCTGGATGAAGCTGCCGCGCGCAGATGGACCGCTATGCGCGACAAGGTCGGCCTCGACGAATCCGGGCGCCGGATCATTCCAATCTGCCGACGTCCTTATTGGAGCCCTGCGACGCAGGGAATGCGTCGCGTGCCGCTGTCGGGCGACATGGAAAATTGACCCCCTGACGACACGAGGAATTGCCCCCCTCGCGACACGGTCAGAACGGGGGTTTTTATGCAGCGACTCAGTTCAGGTCCTCTGCGGTTCAAAGATCCGCGGAGGGAGGCCATGCTGGAGCCGGACGAGGTTTCGGCGATACTCCGGCTCAACGAGCTGGGGTGGGGTAGCAAACGGATTGCCCGGGAGCTCGGGATTAGTCGCAACACGGTGAAGGACTACGTGGCGGCCGGCGGCTGGACACCCTATCGGCAGCCGCAGCGCAAAAAGGCGCTCGATGGCCAGGAGACCTGGCTCAAGGAGCGCCTGCGGCAGCACCACGGCAATGCCGATGTGATTCGCCAGGAGCTGGCAGCCGAGAAAGGCATCATCGTCAGCCTGCGCACGGTCGAGCGGGCGGTACAGCGCTATCGCCAGGAGCTTGCGGCCGAGGCGCGCGCGACGGTGCGGTTCGAGACACCGCCCGGCAAACAGCTGCAGATCGATTTTGGCGAGCGGCTGGTCGAGATCGGTGGCAGCAAGGTTCGCGCCTACCTGTTCGTCGCCACGTTGGGCTACTCGCGCCGGCACCATGTCAGAGCATTCCGCAACGAACGGCAAGAGAGCTGGTTCGATGGCCTGGAAAGCTCCTTCGTGAAGTTCGGTGGCGTGCCCGAGGAGGTACTGTTCGATAATGCGCGTGCGTTGGTCGTGGAGCACGATGCCGCGATGCGCACCGTCGTGTTCAATGACAAGCTGACCGCGTTTGCCAAGCACTGGGGGTTCCGGCCACGGGCCTGCGCGCCATATCGAGCCCGCACCAAGGGTAAGACCGAGAATGGCGTCGGCTACGTCAAACGGAACGCGGTCGCCGGCCGCACCTTCCCGAGCTGGGAAGCCTTTGAGGCGCATCTTGAAGCTTGGACGCGGGAGATCGCCGACCTACGCCAGCATGGCACGACTGGCGAAGCACCAATTGAGCGCTTCAGGCGCGCTGAGGCGCACGCGCTGAAGCCCATCGCTGGGAGGCCGCCCTTCCAGGCCGCACGTGAACTGATCCGGCGCGTGCAGGCCGACTGCGCGGTCGAGATCGATGGCAACGCCTACTCTGTGCCATGGCGGCTGATCGGCGAGACGGTGAGAGCGACGATCGCCGATGGCGTGGTGCGCATCCACCACGGGATCCATGAGGTGGCCGCTCATCCGATCTGTGTCGGTCGGCGCCGTCGCGTCGTTGACCCTAAACACTTTGAGGGCCTGACTGGCTTTAAACCGAGCCGTGCTGGCGAGCTCGCGTTATCGCCTGTCGCGCCGCCGTCGCCGACGCTGCTGCGGCCACTCGGCGAGTACGAAGCGATTGTGGGAGGGGGCTTCTGATGCGAGCCATTGTCCCCGACCGCCTGAGCGATATGCTGACGCGCCTGAAGCTGACGGCTGTCCGCGACCAACTGGATGGGTTGTTGGATGAGGCCGGTCGACAAGAGCTGAGCCTACGCGAGACTCTGGTGCTGCTGTGCGAGCGCGAGATCGCCCGCAAGGATGAGCGGCGCATCGAGATGACGCTCAAACTTGCTCGCTTCCCGTTCGTTCGCGATCTGTCGGGCTTCGACTTCTCGGCCCAGCCCTCGCTGGATCCGAAGCAGATACGCGAGCTTGCGAGCGCCCGCTGGATCGCCAATGGCGAGAACGTGCTGCTCCTTGGGCCACCTGGCGTTGGCAAGACGCACCTTGCGGTCGCGCTTGGGCGCGAAGCGATCCTGGCTGGGCATTCCGTTCAGTTCGTCGCAGCCACGACTGTCGTTGCGCAGCTTGCCAAAGGTCACAGCGAAGGCCGGCTCGAGGAGCGACTCGCGCAATTTGCCAAGCCAAAGCTCCTGATCATCGACGAGCTCGGGTATCTGCCCTTTGAACCCGATGCCGCGCATCTGTTCTTCCAGCTCGTTAGCCGTCGTTACGAGAGAGGCGCGATCCTGCTGACCAGCAACCGCAGCGTCGGCGAGTGGGGCTCGGTCTTCAGCGACCCCGTGGTCGCCACCGCGATCCTTGATCGTCTGCTGCACCACAGTCACGTAATCACGATCCGCGGCGACAGCTATCGCTTGAAGGAGAAGCGCCGCAGCGGACTTCTGCAGAAGCCCGCTGTACCAGAAGCCAAATCGGAGAAGAAGTCGTGACGCAAGCCGCTCGCTCGCTACAGCGCTATGAAGGGCGCGCTTCGCGAGCGGCTTGCTTCAGTCCTGCAAACAACAAGGGGGTCGCTTCCTCATGTCGTTGCGGGGTCAAATCCGGACGTCGCTTGACAGCCGCCGACGCTTGCGACCTAATCCTTCTCGGACCCCCACCAATGCGCGGTCGATCGTCGCAGCGCTCATTGCCAAAAGTTTGTCGCGGATCTCGGGGGTAAGGTCGAGGTGGCCATGCCGTTCCATCGCCTCAATCAACGCAGGCATTAACGCCTTCAGCCGCTTCCCGCAGATCCGGTCTGACGCCTCCCAAAGGAGCACGAGCGCGTTGTGTTCTACCTCATTATACATTCGACGTCGCGCCCTTCGGCTTGGGCGCGCGTCTTCCTCACCTCGAAGTAGTCGCATCGCCTGCTTGCGATGGAATCCGGTGATGTCGACGAACTCGTCCAATATCCGCGTCTTCTTCGCGCGATCCGAACGCCGATAGCGCGCGCCTGCTGCCGCCGTCAGTTCCTTCCGCGTTGCCATGCTTAGCCACCCCATCTTCGCCCCCGCTCGCTCCCGATCCAAGGGAGCAATTTACGTGAGGCAACGGCTCAGCATTTGGTAACAATTAGGGCGAGACAATGCGGAGTCTCACCCTGATCGCCGCCGCGCAAAAGCCAACCGATCGGAGGACGAGGCAAGGCTTAGGCAGTTTATTTTTGCTGTGCGAAGAGCCTTGGCCTCACACGTCTGCAAATGAAGGAGGCCGGCGCTCACACCACGCTTTTAGGCCCTCTCGGGCATCAGGTGATGTTAGGCTTTCGAAAAACTTCGCATTGATCTCGACCGGGTCAGCAGTGCCTCGACGAATTGAATTGAGCGACGTCTTCAGGCCCCGGAGAGAAGCCGGCGAACGCTGGGCGAGCATCCCGGCAAAATGCTCTAATCGCGCTTCAAGCGCATCCGAAGTACACACCTCGGTAAGATAACCCATCTGTAACAACGTGATGCTGTCAACTTGCTCGCCTGTTAGAAAAAGGCGTTTCGTTTGCGACAGGCCAAGCCGCTCCACGTAACGTCGTAAACCAGAATAGTAGTACTGAATACCGAGGCGAGAAGGAGACATTTGCAAGAGACATCCCCGCGTTCCGATACGAAAATCACATGCAAGCGCGAGGTCAGTAGCGCCTCCGTAAATGTTTCCATTCAGGCCGCATATAGTAGGAAAGGGGCATTCTTCGACAAGATCGCACATCGCGGCGAACAGGGCTGTACATGCCGCCGCACGATCACTCGACAATGTATCCAGGTCAAATCCTGAACTAAAACTTGGACCTTGAGCCGTTATCATTAGTACTCGCACGCTCGACTGCCGAGCCAAAGTCGCGACGATTTCAGAGAAAGTCTCGATGTCTGTTGGCTCGAACCGATTGTGCTGCCGAGACCGGTTCAATTGAATTCTCGCGATCCCTTTTGACACATGCAAGGTCGGCAAGTTCCCGAGCTCAGATGCTTCTTCATTCCTTTGTTTCCCTGCTGCGACCTCACTTCCAAATTTATTCATTCGATTCCCTCGACTGGCGAAACCTGCGCTGCAGGGACGGGTAGGTGAGGCGCGGTTGTCAACGATGAAGCACAGAAGCTTCGGCCCTATGCCCTCAGCCCCTCCGTATTCTTTTTACGTTGACAGATATTTTTTTTACATTCAATAGAATATCTCGGAAACTGGCCCTGCCGGCAGCGCGGCGAGGAGAGGCGTAAGTCATGTCCAACCGCAATTTCTATGTCCTGGTTGAGGGGAGGGCCGAGGCAAACCCGACAGACGTGCTCCTAGAGCTTGAGAGCGGCGAAACGCTATCCGCTCAGTGGCTGCACAAGCTCTGTGGTAGCTATGCCAGCGTCTTCCGGCGGCTCGGATGTGCGGTCGGTGATCGCGTGGCCGTCCAGGTCGAGAAGTCCGCACATGCTTTCGCGCTCTATCTTGCCTGCCTCCGTGCTGGGCTCTGCTATTTGCCCATCAACACAGCTTATCGCTCAGCTGAGTTGGCCTACCTTCTAAAGGACGCGCAGCCTTCCTTCCTTCTCAGAGGACCAAATACGGAAGCTCTTCCCGACATGACGGTGCCTCGGTCAACCAAGGTCTTAACGTTTGGCATCCGGGGTGAAGGAACATTCGCATCACTTGTCAAAGCAGGAGAGACCTCGTTTAGCACCGTCGAACTCAATGGTGCGGCTCCCGCAGCTCTCCTCTACACCTCAGGCACAACCGGCCGGCCCAAGGGTGCTCTGATCAGCCATGCTGCGCTCTCGTACACCGCTCAAACGCTGAGTCGATTGTGGGGCTTCTCGTCTTCGGATGTTCTGCTACATGCGCTGCCGATCTTCCACAGCCATGGTCTATTCATCTCATTCAACGTCGCGCTGGCAGGCGGAGCGCGAATTCTCCTGCAAAATAAATTCGATGTAAGTCCAGTGCTCGACGCAATTCCTCGCTCAACCGTTTTTATGGGAGTGCCAACTTACTATCATCGTCTATTGACCTGCCCTTCGCTGGCCAGCTCTCTTTGCCGAAACATGCGACTGTTCATATCCGGTTCGGCACCACTATCGGCTCCGATGCATCGCGATTTTGAAACTCGGACAGGGCACCGTATCCTGGAGCGTTATGGTTTGACCGAGGCAATGATTCTCTGCTCGAACCCCCTGGAAGGTGATCGTCGACCAGGTTCGGTAGGGCTACCGATTCCCGGTGTTGATTTGCGTATTGCAGGCGAGCGAGATGAAGCTCTGCCTGTCGGACAAGTAGGTATCATTCAAGCGCGAGGACCGGGGCTTTTCTCCGGTTACTGGAACAATGCTGAGCAAACCAAAGCCGAGCTCACAGCAGACGGGTTCTTCCGTACCGGCGACATGGGTCTCGTCGACGAGAAGGGATACGTCTCGATTACAGGCCGCGCCAAGGATCTCATCATCAGCGGCGGATACAACGTCTATCCCGCAGAAGTTGAGGCTGTAATCGATGAACTGACTTCCGTTAAGGAGTCAGCCGTTGTCGGAGCAACTCACGCGGATTTCGGAGAGTGCGTCGTTGCCTTCGTAATTGCTAGCGATAAGAGCGACCCACCGAGCGAAAGCGAGGTGATTCAGCAGGTCAAGCGAAACATGGCAAGTTACAAAACCCCCAAGAAGGTCATCGTAGTCGATGATTTTCCACGGAATGCTATGGGAAAAGTCTTGAAGAAGGAGCTCCGGACGACACTAGCGGACTTTCCCACGCTTGGCTCGGATAACGCCAATAGATAATCGGCCTCCCTAGGCTAACTGGAGATTGCACACTTGTGCGCATACCATCCCGCTGAATTTCAAGCGCTGACATTTCATGATGCGGTACCCGCCTTCAGAGAAGGACGAGATAGCCCGCGCAAATACCTTGAGCGCTGTCTCGAAACGATCGACGCTCGCGAGCCCACCGTGCGAGCTTGGGTCGAAATGAACGTGCGAGAGGCGAGGTCCGTGGCTGATCGATCCACAGCGCGTTACCTCGCGGGACGAGAGCTTTCGACCATCGATGGCATGCCGGTCGGGATCAAAGACCTCTTTATGACAAAGGATATGCCCACGCGTATGGGATCTCCCTTGTTCAGAGACAATCACACTCATCAAGATACGGCTTGCGTCCAGGCATTGAGAGCCGCGGGCGCCATCGTGCTCGGTAAGACAGTGACGACGGAACTCGGCATGTCCTACCCTGGACCGACTACCAACCCGTTCAGCCATCGCCATACCCCCGGCGGATCGTCGAGCGGATCGGCAGCGGCCGTCGGCGCGCGGATGATACCTGCGGCAATCGGAACGCAAGTGGCTGGCTCGGTGATTCGACCAGCGAGCTTTTGCGCGAACTATGCGATCAAGCCGACAATGGGCGCCATCCATCGTGGGGAGCGTCTGGCACTTAGCCAAAGCCACGTGGGGATCCATGCTGGCGACCTTCGTGACATGTGGCATGTGTCGATTGAAGTCGCAAAGAGATCAGGCGGCGATCCCGGCTATCCCGGCCTTTACGGTGAGACAACTCTTCATCCGGCAACCCGGCCACTACGAGTGATTGTGATGGAGGCCCAAGGTGCGGCAGAATTGGACGACGATTCCAGAGACGCATTTGAACGGTTCCTCACTCAGCTTCGCCACGCCGGCGTCCACACCATCGACAGAACCAACCACTCGCTGGTCGACTCGTTCGAACGTGCCATCGACGAAAGTCTTGAAATTACTCGTGACGTTTGTGCCTACGAGATGCGCTGGTCACTGGAGAACCTTGTAGAAAGGTTTGGCGGAGGGCTGAGTGACAGCTTGACCTCTCGTCTGGAACTCGCGAGAAAGATGAGCATAGATGACTATCGTCAACTACTCGCCCAGCGCGATAAGGCAAGAGCAGCCCACGCCGCAATTGCTCATATCGCCGACGCTATCGTTGCTCCGTCCTCCGTTGGACCAGCTCCAAAATTAGACAATCAAGGACTTGACTCGGGCATCTCACATACAACAGGCCTGCCGAGTTACAATGCTGTTACCTCCGTCTTAGGGGCGCCAACTATCACGCTTCCGCTTCTTGCGGTGAGGGGAATGCCTCTCGGAATTCAGGTTATTGGCCAGCAGCATACCGATCAGCACCTTGTAGGTTTAGGGCGTTGGATCAGCGAGACTATTCCGGCGCGATCGGTCTAATCTCTGCTGGCTCATTCTGAGTTCGACCGGCATGGGCCCTTGGCGAGGTAAATTCGGCAGCATCTGATCTCGGGCCCGTATGTTCGTCGATCGTCTCACCATAGGTAGGGGAAGTAGCGCCTAGGTTGAGCGCCGGGCCGGCAAATCGCGTGCTCCTTCGAGTATTGTTGGGCTAAAGGTTCGAGCCTTTGAGCTACCGGTTGACGAACCGGTCCGCCTCTCGTCGCGATACAATTGCGAAACTTTTCGCTATCTACTCGCGGATCGTGGTATGAACTCCCATACCCGCGGGCAGGACCGTGCTCAAATTCAACCGAACTAGCGAAATCGCCAACTGGATCAAGACCGAAATTGATTCCGGTGCTTTGCAGCCAGGATCCAAGCTTGATGAAAAGCAACTCTCCGACAGGTTTAACGTTTCGAAGACCCCTGTCCGGGAAGCCCTGATACAGCTGGCATCGCGTGGCTTGGTAGATCTGAAGCAGCGGAGGGGTGCGACCGTCTCGGTTCTGAGTGCGGAGCAAATTGTCGCTATGTTCGAAGTTATGACGGAGCTTGAGGGAATGTCTGCAAGGCTGGCCGCGGCGCGAATGCCGACGGACCTACAGGCGCGCCTCCGCGACATACACTCTCGCAGCGAAAGCGCGCTTCACAATGCGCAGCTGTACGATGCAATTAATAAAGAGCTCCATGAAACTATCTACGAGGGTGCGCAAAACTCATATTTGGAACAGTCGATAAAAGAGACCCGCGCTCGCCTGCGTCTCTATCGTCGGTACCCATTCCAAAAACCAGGTCGCATTCAACAGTCCTATCAAGATCATTGCTCAATTGTGGCAGCGATCACCCGAGGAGATGCCATGGCGGCTGCTCAGGCTATGCACGATCATCTCACGACTGGCGGACGCGTTTTCGCAGATCTCGTGGCGGAAGCCGCTCGTTTTGCGAATACACCTGATAAGGCGGCGGGATAACCCCGCCCAATTGCCTCCACCTACTCGGCAACTCTTCTCGTCTTCTAACCCGCGTGGCGCGATATGGCGCGAGCAGCAATGTGGAGCACGAACTATCACCGGTCACATAAAACCTACTGATCAACTCAACCGACGAATTGATGATTTTCTCGCTTGCCGATGACACATCGATCGGATCGTATTACATCATCTGCTTCACCTTCCAGGCGCCATCCCTCGCAAATCCCACAAGGGCTGCAGGAATTCTTCAAGTCGGCAAGAAAATGCGACGCAAATCTCTGTACGATACTAGTATCCTAAGCGCATGGAATATATCGGAGACGACCTCGCGGGGACCGACAAATGACGCTCCAATCGAACAGTCACAACAGCCCGCAAGCGATTGGCGCTACTCCAGTACACGAGCATCTCTACCATTTCCATCGCCGCGATTTTCGTGCCGGGCGGCTCTTCTTGTTGGCCCGTAGGAAGCGGGCACGCACAGAGACGGGCCAACCGCCGATGTTGCTCGCCGTAGCGCCGGCGACACAAAGGCGGCAATCACCGCGGCTGAGCGCTCATTTCCGGTCCGCCGAATTCTTGCCTGCAAAAGCGCAGCAATTCTGAGGTCGTGGGCCGGACTAATGCGGAAGAGCTGGCGCTTCTGGTCGCGAGCGAACAGGGCCAGTTATGGATGAACCCGCGATAAGAAAACACTCTTGTGAACGAGCAACAGGCAGCCCGCTCTTGATCAAGGCTTTCCAACGAAACTTGGCTCATAGGCCGACCGAAGGTCGGTCTCAAGAAGCGCGAGTCGCCGTCACATGATAGGCCCAGGCCCGATGGAACGATCCTTGCTAGATTGATCGGAAGGGTAGATCAAACCCAGGAGCGATACATGAAGAATTATGACGGCCCCATTGACCCTCAAAAAACAGCATTGCTAGTTGTCGACCTGCAGAACCACGAGATTTCTGAGGAAGAACAGCGCAAATATCCGGAGTACGTGGACCGCGTGAAACATCAGATCGTGCCGAACGTCCAGCGGCTACTGCAAGCCGCGAGGTCGTGCGGCGTGGAAGTGATGTACACGGTAATCGAAAGCCTCACCAAGGATGGGCGCGATCGTTCGCTTTGCCACCGTAAGCTAGTCATCCCAAAGGGGTCATGGGGAGCTCAGGTAATTCCCGAGATAGCGCCTGGCGAAGACGACATCGTCTTACCAAAGACAGCTTCTGGGGTATTCAGTTCGACCATCCTGGAGCGGGTTCTTCGTAACATGGGCATTGAGGAGGTAATTGTTGTTGGCGTTTTAACGGATCAATGCATCGATATGGCGCTGCGCGACGGTGTAGATCGCAGCTTCCATATGATTTGCGTCACCGACTGCTGCGCCGCCTATACTGAAGAGAGACACAATTACTCTCTTCGTATGCAATATGGCGCTGTCCGGAAAGTGACGACGGAGGAGATTGTATCGGAACTCTCAGGCAAGTTATTCGCCCGAAACAGCTGAGATTTCCCTTCTTGAGATTCCCTCAGTAAGCCGAGCGGTTTGTTTTCTGTCTCTTTTCCGCTGAGCAAGAGATGCAAAACGAGATCCTAACGTCTTACCCCTGAGAGGGAATCTCGAAGAGCTGCGTTGAAGCGTATGACACGCGCGTCAACGTTAACACCTGTGGCGCTTGTGCATTGCGGAGACTTCGGATGCGAAAGAGCCTGGTTTGCGTGCTGCGCAGACTATAAACCGTAGATCAAAAGCCATGCGACGAGGAGATGCAAGCCGTGCCGCGTAAACTTCCCAACACGCCTGTTGATGTCTGGCGCACAACTCCGGAAACGTTGGACCTGGCGGAAAACGCCAAGCGATTTGGCTGGTGGGATTTTCCGCTCGAAAGCGCTGCAACAGATTCGGCAGAAATGGATGGAATTGACCGCGCGTACTGGTTCTATAAAAGCGCGCGCCCAATTACGAGAACATCACGGGATGTTTCTGATGCGTTGTTCTTGAACGACAAGTCTATTGTGGAATTACCGACTGCATTTCGAAAGCAGCAGACTGCGACTCTGAGTGCACTGGGGGATCTGATCCAGGCGCGCGGGCTAGAACACTCTAAGGATCTTTTGTTCGAGAGCATCGAAGCCGCTGTCTTCAATGCCGATATCTCTTTCGCGAATTATGAATCTGTGGTGGCAGACGATCATGTCGTGAGCGAGGCTATAGGCGACGGCCGCTCTTCGATGATGTGTTGCTCATCGGCCCAATATTCCGCATTAACAGAACACCAGGGTAGACGTTTCACGATTCTTAACCTCGCGAACAATCACTCATTGGACTTGGGCGTTCAGGGTCTTCGAACCACTCAAGAGCTCTGCAGAGCGAATGGGATCATTGAAATCGGCGCCCCTCGATGCGCCGAGGAGTACGGCCGGGGCACGGTTTTCACGAAGAGGGGCATCAGGTTCGGGTTCGTGTCGGTCACATTCGGTCTCAATGGGCGACCCCTACCCGACGGTGAACATTATTGTGTGCACGCGTCACCGCTCATGTCCAAACGTGTCGTGGCCGATCTTGAGCTACTCAAATCGCAAATAAGGAGCTGTAAACATCAGAATGCCGATGTCATCATCGCCTCAATCCATTGGGGCTTCGAATTCGAGTTTTTTCCAAGACGAAAGCAAATTGAGCTCGCTCATGCGCTTGTGGAGGAAGGCGCCGACATAATTTTGGGCCATCATCCTCACGTAGTTCAGCCGATCGAGTACTACCGCACTACACGTGATCCCAACCGAGTTGCGGTCATCGCTTACTCCTTGGGTAGCCTAACTTGGGACTGGTATACGGCTCCACATTTAATTTTGAGCTTGATGCTGAACTTTCAGTTCGCAAAAGGTGATACAAGTGCAGGAAGCCGTACTTACATCGAAAGTGTCACCGCTACTCCTTTGTTTAGAAATATCTTCTACAGGGGCGATAACAAAGTGATGCGCATTGAACAACTTAGAGACCACCTGGATGCGAAAAATGCCGACTTCGGTCACTTAGAACAAATGCAACAATACGTAGACTTGATTTCGGGCCGCGGAGCCCCGGTTTGACGAGCTCGCGACAGCCTCTCATCCAAATGCTCTCCGCCATCAGGTGCGACCGTGAATGTGTAAGCGGAGTGACCTGCCACTGAATGTTCATCCAGCGGCAGTTAGAGTCTCGGAGTTTTGTGCAGCGAGACCGAACTTTGGACCACCCGGAACTAGAGTTTTGCGCCTCTGATCACGTTGGCGGGCTGGTGTCGCCGACGTGATTTTGCAGCAAAATCGGCGGCCGATTGCCGATCGCCCCGTGGGGCCGTTCTTCGTTATAGTATCTTCGCCAAGTCTCCACCTTTTGCCGGGCATCCGCAAGGGACAGGAACCAATGGGTGTTGAGGCATTCGGCCCGGAAGCGGCCGTTGAAGGCTTCGATGAAGGCGTTGTCGGTCGGCTTGCCGGGTCGTGAGAAGTCCAGCGTGACGCCGCGCTGGTAGGCCCAGAGGTCAAGATCGCGCGACACGAACTCGCTGCCTTGATCGACCCGGATCGTCGCCGGGAGTCCCACTTCATTGCAAACCCTTTCCAGTACCTCCACGACATCGGTGCCGCGGAAGGTGAGCCGCGGCTCCAGTGCGGGCGAGAAGCGGGAGAAGATATCGACGATCGTGAGCACCCGGAGATTGCCGCCGGTGGCCAGCTGGTCATGAACGAAGTCCATCGCCCAGATCTCGTTGACCCGCGTCGCGGGCCGTCGGTCGTCGCGCAACTTGGCCTTGACCCGGCGCTTGGGCGATTTGTTGCGCAATTGCAGGCCCAATTCGCGATAGATGCGACGGGTCTTGTTCTGGCCGTGACGCCATCCCTCGCGGCGCAACAGCACATGGACGCGGCGATAGCCGTAGCGGATGCGAACATGGCAGATCTCCTTGATCCGAGCTTCGAGGGCCGCCTGGCCGGAGCGACGAGATTTGTAGTGATAGGTCGATCGATCGAACTCGAGGGCCTTACAAGCCTTGCGGATCGAGACCTGCCACTCCCCGCAAACCTCATCGACGAGCTTGCGCTTCCGACCAGGCTTCACAGCTTTCGGCGGATCACGTCCTGCAGCATCTCCTTGTCGAGCGATAGGTCCGCCACCAGCTTCTTCAGCTTGGCGTTCTCGTCCTCGAGCTGCTTCAACCGGCGCATCTCGGTCGGCAGCAGTCCGTCGTACTTTTTCTTCCAGTT
The DNA here is from genome assembly GCF_015291645.1 of Bradyrhizobium sp. CCBAU 53340. NCBI lineage: Bacteria > Pseudomonadati > Pseudomonadota > Alphaproteobacteria > Hyphomicrobiales > Nitrobacteraceae > Bradyrhizobium > Bradyrhizobium sp. CCBAU 53340. The sequence goes on along the minus strand of NZ_CP030056.1, from coordinate 753,394 downwards.
GAAATAGGTCGCCTGGCTGATCCCGGATTTGCGGCAGATCTCCGCAACCGGGACCCCGTCGTTGCCCTGCTTCAGGATAAACGCCTTCTGGGCGTCCGAAAACTTCGAGGCCTTCATCGTCGTCCGCTCCTCCCAGCCGAGGGGATTCGGCAGCGCAAGACTCTAGCCAAAATTGGTCCAGTTTGCCGGCCTCAGGTCAGCGGTAGCTGAAGCGCCGCCGCTCGTTGGCGAAATCGCGCAATCGGCCACGCAGAATTGCGTCCGGCGGGCGGCTGGAGCGATAGCGGATCATCTGTAAGCGCGATTTTCTCCGCACGCCGGCGGTTTTGATGGACTGCCTTGAATCGGGCGATGCGGGGCCGTTCAGGCGGTGGCGGCTTTGTGGAAGTTGAAGGGCAGCAGGTCTGCAATATCGGCGTCGCCGGCGCGCTGAGGCGATTCGGTGAGGACGTGGCGCAACCACGCTAACGGCACGACACGTGAGGCGCGGCAGGTCAGCATCAGGCTATAGACGACGGCGCTGGCCTCGGCTCCGTCCACGGTATCACTGAACAACCGTAAGCGGTACGAGCAGACCACGGACCTGGCGTGGACGGCCTACGCGCGCCGCTGGAAGCGCATAGGCATCCAGAACTGCCGCAGGGCCTCAACGGCTATTGGAATGTCGCGCCAGGCGTTTTGAGCGACGGGCAGCGTTGCCAGCGTATGGCGGGCCGGGGGTAGCAAGGGTCGACCGGCGTCATCGATGCAATGGACCAGGATCGGCCGCAGCATAAGGTGTTCGGTTCCGTTCGGGGAGAGAAGCCGCGACCAGACGAGAAGCCGAAGCTTCATGACGGCGTGGAAGCCCATGCACCAGGGCTGCGGGTCGACGTCGCCGTCCGGCGATCGCAGGAACAGCGGCTCGAAGCTCTCCGGTCTCGTCGACAGCGTCTCGCTGATCGCGTTGTGGCGCATCAGCGTGGCAGCGATCGCCGAGAACTCCTCGGTGTCGTGATTGAAGGCGTCGGGATCTACGCCAAGGAGCGGGCACACCCATTCCTCGGAGGCCATCGAGACCGGCCCGGCGACGACAGCGGCCACTGCGCCGTCGAGCATGGAGAGCGACGTCGCCCGCGGATGCCGAAGCGTCGGCGACCTGGCGCGCTCGCTCATCCATTGCCCGAGCCGCTCGAATGACATGGCATAGTTCGCCATCGTCGTCTTGCGTGCTTTTCGCGTTCCCCGCCGTTGCTTCGGCTTCGTCATGCCACGGCTCGCTTTTCGGCTTCGCGTGCGGCCTTCCAGTTCCAGGCCAGAAGTTCGTGCAGCTGGTTGGCCTTCGCGGCGCCGCTCACCATGCGCTCGAGAACGTCGACGAGATAGGCCTCGGGGTCGAGGCCATTCAATTTGGCCGTGTTAAGAAGCGAAGAAAGTATCGACCAAGTCTCGCCTCCGCCTTCGTCACCACTGAACAACGAGTTCTTTTTTCCGATCGCAATCGGCCTGATTGATCGTTCGACCGTGTTGGTGTCCGCCTCGAGCCGCCCGTCGTCCAGGAATGCCGTCAGGCCCTGCCAGCGTTCGAGCATATAATCGATCGCCTTGATGAGCGTCGAGCGGCGGGAGATCCCGTCCTTCACCGCGATCAGTCGAGCCTTCAACGCCTCCATGAGCGGCTTCGTCTCGGCCTGTCGCGCCGCGCGGCGTTCCCCGGCGCCGAGACCGCGGATCCTCTCCTCGATCGCGTAGACGGCTGCGATGCGCTCGATGACCTCCGCGGCGAAGGGTGAGTTCGTCGTCTTGTGCACCCTCACGAAGTTGCGGCGCGCGTGAACGAGACAATACGCCAGCTGGATCTGCCCGGCACCTTCGCATCGCCCACCAGCGAGGCGTAGGCGGCATAGCCGTCGACTTGCAGCACGCCTTCGAAGCCGGCCAACTGCGCCACGATCTCCTTCTTGCCGCGACCGTCTGCGAACACGTAGGCGACCGCCGGCGGCGCCGGACCCTTCCACGCCCGATCGTCCGTCGCATGCGCCCAGAACTGGCAGATCCTCGTGCGGCCGCGTACCGGGTCGAGCACCGGCATCGGCGTCTCATCGCAGAACAACCGCTCAAAGCCGTGCATGGTCTTCAGTTGCAGGTCGTAGAGGCCCCTGACCAGCCACGCCGCGCTGCCCATCCAGCGCGCCAGCGTCTGACGATCGACGACAACACCTTGGCCCGCCAGGATCTGCGTCTGGCGGTAGAGCGTCGATTGCCAGGCATATTTGGCCGCGGCGATATGCGCGATCAGCGCCGTCGTCGCCATGCCGCCCTCGACGAGCCGCGCTGGTGCCGAGGCCTGGACGATCGGGCCCTCACAGGCGCGGCAGGCATATTTGGGAGGGATCGTGCGGAGTACACGCAACCACCCGGGAAACCGAACCGCAGAGTCGGAGATCGCCCCTTCATCCGGTAGGTGGCCGCTGAACAGCGCCTACGATTCACGTGACTAGTGCGCCAAACAGCTTGCTAAGACGTTCCCGTTCAGAAGCGGAAGCCGGCCGCGGACGGTATCCCCAAAGGGCCGGCCATCAGACACTCGCTTGCTCAAAGCTCGATCCCAAACCGGAAACTCACGCCAGACGTAAACCGGCTGTCGGCACATGATGAGATAATGTGATAAAAGGCCCGCAGTTCAGTGGGATCGGACGTTCCTAACCCAACGGTCACAGGACCTATAACGAGACCTAGACCAGGAGCAGGGAATATTCAGCCGACTGTCGCAATCCTGCGCAATCGCTGGGAATACGCGTAATTGCTGCAGAGGACGCCCTGAATTCGCAGCCCACGGCAGCCCTCGGCCGGCAAACTGCAGCAAAAAACGGCCGAAGCCTGTCCGATGTGATAGCCCACATCTAGCGGCGCAGTTTACCCTGCGATCAAGAGAGGAATGTCCCAAATGCCGAAATCCACTGCGCGCTGTTTCATTCACAGACCAGCCCGTCTCAAGCGGCGTTTTGCCGCCATAGCAAGCGTGGCGGCACTACTAATGACCGTCTCACCCGGGGGCGCGGAAACGCTGAAATGGGCTCGGAGCTTGGACGTTCAGACTCTAGACCCTCACGCCTATAATGAGAACGTGACCTTTGCGTTCAATCGGCAGATGTACGAAGGCCTTGTGGAGCGCTCCGACGACGGAAAGCTCATTGGAGTACTAGCGACCGAATGGCGGATGTTGCCTGATCACCCCGACGTTTGGGAGTTCAAGCTTCGCCGGAACGTTACGTTCCACGACGGCGCACCATTTAAGGCCGACGACGCCGCATTTTCAATCCAGCGAGCTATGGCACCAACCTCGAATGTGCGGACCTATCTGGCTGCCGCCGCGGTTGAGGAAGCCATCGCGAAGGACGACTACACCGTGCAGGTCAAGACAAAGGGACCCAGCCCTCTTCTGCCCGAAAACTTGGCAAGCATCTTCATAATGAATAGAGCATGGGCCGAGAAGAACGACTCCGTTGTTCCGCAGGATTTTAAAGGCGGGAAAGAAAACTATGCTGCTCGCCATGAGAACGGCACTGGCGCCTATCGCCTTGTAAGCCGAGAATCGGATCGCCGTTCGGAGTTGGAAGCTTACGATAAATACTGGGGTATCGGCCAGTTCCCAATCGATATCGATCGGATCATCTATACCCCTATCCAGTCGGCCGCGACGCGTGTATCCGCATTGATCAGCGGAGAAGTTAATTTTCTCCAAGACGTCCCCCCCCAAGACATTTCACGGTTGGAGCAGAATGAAAGCCTTCGGGTGGTTCGCGGCCCAGAGATTCGCACGGTTTTTTTAGGCGTCAATACAAGCGCGAACACACTTGCCAGCGGGGAAGCAAAGGGAAATCCTTTCGCCGACAAGCGGGTGCGCCACGCAATGAACATGTCCATTGATCGTCTAGCGATCAAGTCGGCAATCATGCGAGGGGAGTCGGTTCCGCTCGGTACAATCATTTCGCCGATCGCCGACGGCTATACGGAAGAATTGGGTAAGTTCCCAAAGCTCAATATTGACCAAGCCAAGCAGCTTATGGCCGAGGCAGGTTACCCCAACGGATTTTCGGTCACTCTAAACTGTCCAAATGACGGCATGGTGAACGACGAGCGCATCTGTCAGGCCGTGGTGGCAATGCTCGCCAAGATCGGTGTCACCGTGCATCTCGATGTCCAACCCAGCGCAGTCGTCTGGCCTCTAGTTCTCAATAGGAAGACCGACTTTTACCTGATGACGTGGGGCTCATACGATTCTCAATTAATCTTCGATAATCTCGTCCACTCTCGGGGCGCCTGGGCTGCAGCGAATTACAAAAACCCGGAGATTGATGCCAAAATTGAATTACTCCGGTCGGAAGCCGATCCTCAAAGACGTAAAACCATAATCGCCGAAATTTGGAAGACCGTTCAGGACGAGTGTTTCTATCTACCGATTCACGCGCAGGTGTTGGCGCGTGCAACGCAGAAGAAGATTCACGTTACGCCAAACGTTGGTAATCAGATCTCCGTGAAAACCATCAAGGTGGACAAGTGACAGGTTTCTTTCTGCGCAGATTGCTGTCCGTGTTGCCGGTGATGCTGATGACGGCGTTTCTGTCGTTCGCCGCCTTTCATTTTATCGGCGATCCGCTCCAGAATATGGTCGGACCGGAGGCGACCGCGCAGGACCGCGCGCGGCTAGCGGCGGAACTCGGGTTCGACCGCCCCTTTTACATCCAGTTCTTTCGTTTTATCAGTTCGGCACTCCATGGGGACTTCGGCATTTCCACTCGCGTTGGAAGGCCGGTGTTGGATTTGATCCTGGAGCGGCTGCCTGCGACTCTGGAACTAGCTATATTATCGTTTATATTTGCAATGATAGCGGGAGTCGCCCTTGGCGTCGTGACAGCATTGCGGCCGCGCTCCATATTATCGGGCTTCAGCTTGACGGTCTCGCTGATCGCAGTATCCCTGCCTAACTTCTTAATCGGCATCGGCCTCATCTACGTGTTCGCGGTCAAACTTGGCTGGTTGCCGTCCTTCGGACGGGGCGACACGGTGAAGATCGGCTGGTGGACCACCGGGTTACTGACTAAGACCGGCTGGCAGGCTATCATCCTTCCCGCGATTTCACTGGCCACCTATCAACTCACGCTGATCTTGCGTTTAGTCCGCACTGAAATGCTTGAGGTCATGCATTCCGATCATATCCGGTTCGCACGCGCGCGAGGGCTGCCAGACCGGCTCATCTATTTTTCTTACGCTTTGAAGAACACGATGATTCCGGTCGTCACGGTTGCAGGTTTGCAGTTGGGATCCATCATCGCATTCGCCGTCGTTACTGAGACAGTATTCCAATGGCCAGGCGTTGGGCTGCTCTTTATTAATTCCATTAGATTTTCCGACGTCCCAATCATGGCCGCATACCTTCTCATCGTGTCGATCATTTTCGTTACCATCAACATGGTCGTGGATTGCGTCTACTACCTTCTAGATCCTCGCCTGCGGACGGGAGGAGTAGTCAGATGACCATTCACAAGCTTTCCGCATTGTTTAACTCTGATATCGGGCACTCTTACATCCGTTCCCCCAGAGCAGTTCTGTCTACGCTCGCACTGCTAACTCTCATTGTCGCGGCCCTGGGAGCTCCTTTATGGGCACCACAGAACACTCTCGACGCCAGCACGTTCGATCTGCTTTCGTCAAATACACCGGCCTGGAGCATCAATGAGTTCACGAACCGCTTCTACGCTTTCGGCACAGACGATCAGGGACGTGACGTGCTTTCAGCGACCCTTTATGGAACACGGGTTTCACTCCTAGTGGGCCTTGCCTCTGTTTTGGTTTCAATGTCGATCGGCGTCAGCTTAGGCCTGATATCCGGTTATTTCGGGGGACACATTGACGCAGCGATCATGCGTATCGCAGACATCCAGTTGTCCATCCCCGCCATTTTTATTGCGCTCCTTATTTCCGGCTTAACGCGGTCGCTACTGCCACCGAGCGCGCGCGAAGCCCTTGCTGTCTACATGGTAATATTGGCGATTGGAATTTCCGGATGGGTCACATATGCCCGCACGGTGCGCGGCGCCGTGATGGGGGAGAAACAGCGAGAGTATGTGCAGGCAGCCCTAATGATAGGCCTTCCGACGGGCACAGTGCTGGTACGGCACATATTGCCAAACGTGCGTCGACCGATCCTCGTGATCGCGACAATCTCACTTGCGCTTTCAATTATTACCGAAGCCACGCTGTCCTACTTGGGCGCAGGTCTGCCCCCCACCCAACCATCTCTTGGAACATTGATCCGCAGTGGGCAAGACTTTCTTTTTGCTGGGCAGTGGTGGATCCTGCTGTTTCCTGCCGCCACCCTTCTTACACTCGCGCTGGCCATTAACGTCTTGGGCGACTGGTTCCGGGATGTAATCAACCCAAGGGGCATCTGATGACAACAACTGCCCAGCCTTGCGTTCTTTCCATTCGGGGACTTAGCGTCGACTTTCCTAGCCGGCATGGCGCCTTGCAAGCCGTATGCAACGTCAGCCTAGACATCGCGCCAGGCGAAATACTCGGCATCGTCGGCGAATCGGGCGCGGGCAAATCGACCGTTGGAGCTGCCATCACGGGCTTACTACAGGCTCCCGGCCATATTAGTGCGGGCGAAGTTCGGCTTTCCGGAGATATCATCGATGCGCGCGACGTTAAGGCGATGCGGGCGTTACGCGGCAAACGCGTCTCGACTATTTTCCAAGATCCACTGACCAGCTTAAATCCACTTTTCACAATTGAGAGACAACTGGTCGACACGATCCGAACTCATCTCGCCTTATCACGCAGCGACGCAAGGATCGAGGCGGTGCGTCAGTTGGAGGCGGTAGGGATTCCAGAGCCAGCCCGGCGCGTGAAGAACTGGCCACATGAATTCTCGGGTGGCATGCGACAGCGCGCAGTTATCGCGCTTGCTCTCTGCTCACAACCCGAACTCATTGTCGCGGACGAACCAACAACTGCGCTCGACGTGACCGTTCAGGCACAGATCTTGAAGCTAATCAAGAACTTGGCTCGTGAACGTCAAGTGGGTGTGATGCTCATCACCCACAACATGGGCGTGATTTCCCAGGTCACTGATCGCGTCGCGGTGATGAGGGCAGGCGAAATCGTCGAACTAAACGACACTGCGGCTGTTCTTGGAAATCCATGCCACGAGTACAGCCAAGCATTGATTTCGGTTGTGCCGCGCGGCGACATTAAGCTGCATCGCTTTCCCGTGTCTGGCGCCGCTCGAAATATCGATGCGGCCATGCAGTGGCTGCTGGAAAGAGACATGCCGCAAAGTTCAAGCCAGCCGGAGGCACTTGTAGAACTCCGGGGTGTGGAGCGCGTATATGGGGCGACAGGCATGTTCGGTGGTTCCGCTCGGCGAGCCTTTAAGGCCCTGCACGATGTGAACCTGAGTATCCGCCCCGGAGAAGTCATGGGCCTTGTTGGCGAATCCGGCTCTGGAAAAAGCACGATCGCAAGAGTCGTTGCTGGGCTTGCCCGCCCGAGCAGCGGCCAACTGATTTATGGCGGAAAAGATGTTTATGCAGCCAGCCTTGAAGATCGTCAAGATATTCGGCGTCAAACTCAAATGGTGTTTCAAGACCCGTACTCGTCTCTGAATCCACAGATGCGCGTGGGCGAGATTATCATGGAGCCAATGATTCACTTTGGACTAGTAAAGGATAAGCGAGAGGCCGAACCGATAATGTTAGAGCTGCTGAAGGCCGTTGGTCTGGAGCCCACCGTCGCCCGCCGTTATCCGCACGCCTTCTCAGGCGGTCAGCGACAACGTATTTCAATCGCACGAACCTTGGCAAGTCGCCCGCGGTTCCTCATCTGCGATGAACCTACCTCGGCACTCGATGTCTCGATCCAGGCGCAGATCCTAAATCTTCTGAAAGACCTTCAAGAGAATCTATCGCTGACGATGTTATTTATCAGTCACGATCTCCCTGTCGTGCGTCAGATTTGCGACAGAGTTACAGTACTACAGAATGGGCAAATTTGCGAAAGCAGCGAGACGGAACAGTTGTTCAAAGCGCCGAAGCACTCTTACACAGCATCGCTCTTGTCCATGATACCGAAGATGCAGACCCCAGAGTGGATCGTCAAGCCGTCTGAGATCCCATCACAGTCCATCTGCTAGCCCCGGACGCGTCCGCCCGGGTTGTCAGATATCTGATGGTCATGCGGCAGCAGCCGATGGCTTTATACGCCCGCCGTACGCTCATCCCGTGGGCAACCATGAGATACGCGACAGCTTTCCGCTTGCCCGCGGGCAAAAAGCGGGCTTCGTGCCCGAACCATTTATCGCGAACGGCGTGCGCGGATCTCGTCATGGCCTGGCTGCAACAGCAGTCCACTCGCGAGAGGCCGGATACATTTATGCAATTGGAAGCGTCATTTTTGCTGTTACGAACCCTTGCACGGACCGGGGCGGACCATACATTCTTTCCCACGAGATCCTTGGGCGCCGCATTGTCCAGCACGGCATCAGCCACCAACCGCTTCAGCCGTGTGTTCTCGTCCTCCAGCGTCTTCAGCCGCTTGGCCTCCGACACTCCAGTGGCCTTCCATTTGTAGATGCTGGGGTCGCTGACGCCGCGCTTGCGGCACAGATCGGCAACCGAAACCCCGGCCTCATGCTCCTTCAAAATCCCGATGATCTGCTCTGCCGAAAAGCGGCTACGCTTCATGCTCTGGTCCTTGTTTGGGCCAGCGCGAACTTCAATCTGGATTAAGCCTGTGGGGCAAGGTCATTCACGTCCTTGAGGGTTATCCTGATCCGGACGGCGGTCGTGTTCAGGCTCATGCTGCCAGCCTCGGATCGTGCGCATGCATCCTGTAGGTCGATGCCCAGGGAGGCAGTTTGTCCAGTCGCGCCGCAGGCCAGCCATTGATGAGTTTTGCGAGCACGCCGGAGAGCCAGGGCTAGGCGCTGACGACATTGAGCCTACACGTTTCAATGAGCGAGGCCAGCAATGCCCAATTATCGGCACCCTCGTCGCACCCAGCGAACAGGGCATTCTTGGCATCGAGTTTGATTGGCCGCATCGCACGCTCGACCGCATTCGTGTCCATCTCGATGCGCCCGTCATCAAGGTAGAGCGTCAGGCCGTCCCAATGGCGCAGCGAATAGCGCAGAGCCTTCGCCGTGTCGCTCTTCCCCGCAAGATGATCAAGAGTTGCCTCAAACCACTGCTTCAAGGCTGCTGCCAGAGGTCTGGCATGAGCTTGTCGACCCGCGCAGCGCTCGGCAGCAGAGTGGCCCCGAAGTGCCTTCTCGACCGCGTTGAGCTGGGCGATGCGCTTAAGGGCCTCGCGGCAAACTGGAGCTGGCGCCGGAGCAGCCTCACGCGCGATCTTCACAAACTAGCGCCGTAGATGCGATCAGCAGAAGGCGAGCGGCCCAGACAGGGCGCCCGCACGCGTCTCCCGGGTCATGGTCTTGTAGGCCTGATAGCCTTCGCAATAGATGATACCGCGATAGCCCCAATCAGCGATGGCTTTGGGTGTCGCGTGCGAGGTCGGCCGTCCCGGACCGCGTTTTCCGTCGAGCGCGGTGCGCCTGCGATAGCTCTCGACTGTAGCGCGGCGATCTGGGAGAGAGGTGCGCGACAATCTGGATGAGAATCTGGTGTCGCGGCGGATGTGATGATCCGCGGGTTTGATTGACGCGCGCAAGTGCTTTGTCAGGTTGATTGTCGCGGCGCGTCAATCAGGGGCGATATTGGCGGGTGTGGCGTATGACGCTGGGCGTCCAGGTCCCTTTTTGCGCTCAGCGGCCTCGCGGCGTCGGTAGCTTTCGACATTCATCTCGAAGATGGTGGCGTGATGAACGAGCCGGTCGACCGCGGCGAGCGTCATAGCGGGGTCCGGGAAGATCTTCCCCCACTCGCCAAAGGGTTGGTTGGCTGTGATCAGCATGGAGCGCCGTTCGTAACGGGCGCTGATCAGCTCGAAGAGCACACTGGTCTCGGCCTGGTCCTTGGTGACGTATGCGAGATCATCGAGGATGAGCAGGTCGAACTTGTCGAGCTTGGCCAGCACGCTCTCGAGGACGAGGTCGCGGCGGGCCTGCTGCAGCTTCTGGACGAGATCTGTGGTGCGGGTGAACAGCACCCTGTAGCCGTTCTCGATGAGGGCGAGACCGATCGCCGAGGCGAGATGGCTCTTGCCGGTGCCGGGCGGGCCGAACAGGAGCAGGTTTGCGCCTTTCTCCAACCAGGTGTCGCCGGCGACGATGGCCATGACCTGAGCTTTGGAGACCATCGGCACGGCGTCGAACTCGAAGCTCTCGAGGGTCTTTCCGGGCAGAAGGCGGCCCTCTGTGAGGTGCCGCTCGATGCGGCGGCGATCGCGCTCGGCCAGTTCGTGCTCGGCGAGCACAGTGAGGAAGCGCGCGGCGGGCCAGCCCTCCTTGTCGGCCTGCTCGGCGAACTGTGGCCAGATCACCTTGCTGGCGGGCAGTCGCAGCTCGTTAAGGAGCAGGCTGAGCTTGGCGGGGTCAATCGAGGCGCTCTTCATGCTGCGTCTCCCAGGCTGGCGCCGATGAGCGCTTCGTAGGCCTGAAGCGGCGCCAGGCGGACGACTACGTTGGGTAGGCGCGCGGGATCGGGCGCGAAGCGGGCACGCAGCGCGGCCATGTCGGGGAGCCGGTGATTGTCGAGGCAGATGGACAGCTCCTCGGCCAGTTCGCTCTCGCAGCCGCGCTCGTGGGCGAGGCCAAGAAGCTCGACCATGATGCGGCAGGCCTGGCGCTCGGGCAGACGCTCGACGAGGAGATCGAAAGTCCGCCGGTAGGCCTCGCGCGGGAAGAGCCGATCGCGATAGACCAGATTGAGCAATGCCATCGGCTTCCTTCTGAGCGAATGGATGACGTGCCGGTAGTTGACGACCTGGTCATGCTTGCCGGACGGGGAAGCACGCCCGCGCGGCAGCGTCATGAGATGCGTGCCGCCGATGAAGACATCGAGCCGATCGTCGTAGAGGCGCACGCGCAAGCGATGGCCGATCAGGCGCGAGGGCACCGTATAGAAGACCTTGCGCAGCGTGAAGCCGCCTGAGGAAGTGACGCGCACGCTGAGTTCCTCATAGTCGGTGGTGCGCCGCTCAGGTAGCTCCCGAAGCTGGGCGCGCTCGGCATCGATGCGCTTGGCGTTGCGGGCATTGCGGCGGCCGACGATCTCGTCGACGAAGCGGCGATAGGAGGCGAGATCATCGAAGTCGACGGTGCCACGCAGCAACAGTGCATCCTCGATCGCCCGCTTGAGATGGCCGTGCGGCCCCTCGATCGAGCCGTTCTCGTGGGCGATGCCGGCATTGTTGCGTGACGGTGTCATGCCGTAATGGCTGCACAGCTCGTTATAGCGGCGGGTCAGGTCCTCGCGCGCGTCCTTGTCCAGGTTGCGGAAGGCGGCGGACAGGCTGTCCGAGCGGTGCTCGCGCGGCACCCCACCGAGGGACCAGAGTGCGTTCTGTAGGCCTTCCGCCAGCGCCACGAAGCTCTCGCCGCCGAGCACGACATGGGCGTGCTCGAAGCCGGAATAGGCGAGCCGGAAATGATAGAGTCGGTGGTCGAGCGGCTGACCGGCGATGGTGATGCCGAACGAGGCCACCTCGGTGAAGTCCGACAGACCGAGCCTGCCGGGTTCGTGCGCCTGGCGGAAGATGACCTCCTGCTCCTCACCGTGGATGGCACGCCAGCCTCGGATGCGCCGCTCCAGCGTCCGGCGCACGCCCTCGCCCAACTCGGAATGGCGCAGCATCATCTCCTCGAAAATGGCCACGGGCCGGATGCCGGGCGCTGCCCGCAGCAGCGGCACGACTTCAGAGTCGAAAATGTCGGCGATTGGATCGGGACGCCGTCGTGCGCGCGGCTCCTTCTTCTGCGAAGGTAGTACTGGATCCTTCTCGATGCGGTAGGCCGTTGCCACGCTGATCGACGCCTTCGCCGCGGCGACAGGCGTCGGATGGGTCTTCCTGAGCTTCATGTAGAGCCTTCTGTGGTTGCCGCCCGCAATGCAAGAAGTTTCTGACCCTTTGGCGTGTGATCGAGTGCGGTCTTCTGTCAGGCCTTCCTTTACGGCATTTTCAGAAGCCGCTGGCCGGTATGGTGATCCGCGGACCAGGTCCAATTCTCATCTCCGAGCACGTCGGCTCTTTGGCTCTAGCTGGTTTCCTGATCCAGATCTGTTCGATCGTTGCGCCCATTCGGGTCGTCGCCTTCTCACACCCCCTTCGCCAACGTCAGGCTATTTCGTGCTGCATGCAGTCATGCCGTCACTGCCTGCGCTGGGTTCCGATAATCCTCCTTCCGGGTGAGCATGGCCCAAATCGTCCGAGCCATCTTGTTCGCCAAGGCGATCGCCACAAGCATGCGCGGCTTCCTCGCCAGCATCTGCGCCAGCCAGGATCCGCTAGGGATCGACTTGCGCCCGAGCCAGTTCAGCCGCGACATCGCCCCAACGATGAGCAACTGGCGAATGTCCGCCTGTCCTTCCTTCGAAACGCGTCCGAGCCTTTCCTTTCCCCCTGAGGAATGTTGCCGTGGGACCAAGCCGAGCCAAGCCGCGAAGTCTCGGCCACGTCGAAAGGCCGCCATGTCGGGCGCGAAAGCCTCGATCGCGAGTGCGGTCAGCGGGCCGACCCCCGGCATTGTCTGCAGCCGCTGCGCCGTGACCGTCCGCGTCGCCAACTTCTTGAGCTGCTCTGCCTTGGCATCGATCCGCTCCGTCTTGTAGGCGATCTGATCAATGAGACTCCGACATTCCTCGCGGACCAGTTCTGGTAGATCGCTGTTCGGATCTTCGAGGATTGCGTCAATGCGTTTAAGTTGTTCGATTCCTTGCGGGATGATATGGCCGAATTCGTAGAGAACAGAACGCAGCGCATTCACCAGATCGGTGCGCTGATGAACAAGGCGCTTCCGAGCCCGAAAGAGCACTGCCCTGGCCTGCTGTTCTTCCGATTTCGGCTCGACGAAGCGCATCTCGGGGCGCTGTGCCGCGATCACGATTGCTTCGGCATCAGCCGCGTCGTTCTTTTGGCGTTTCACAAAAGGCTTCACATATTGCGGAGCGATCAGTTTCACTTCATGGCCGAGCTTGACCATCTCCCGTGCCCAATAGTGGGCGCTGCCACAGGCTTCCATCACCACCACTGCCGATGGGTGGCCCGCCATGAACTTCCGAAACTGAAGCCGCGACAGTTTCTTTCGAAATTTCAAGTGTCCCGCCATTGACGCCCCGTGGAGCTGAAACACATTCTTGGCTAGATCCACTCCGATCACCGTATCCATCAATTTGCCGTCCTCTTCGCTTCGGGGTTCAAACACTGCGTTCTTGGCACATTACGATGCCGTCTGGGGAGGGCGGCAACCATCCCATCTCAATTGATGGACGGTTATGTGGCGGCCGGGCACAAAAGTGATTCCTCCGAATCGGAAAAACCACCGGCATACCGGCCGACCGCGACCACCTGAGGCCTCGAAAAGGCCGCCGCCGCTGGACGGAAACTCCGGTCGGGCTACGCCCTCCCGACGTTCCCGTCCAGTGGCGGCATTCTCATCTGGATTGACGCTGCACTCTCACTTTGATCGCCGCGCCGCACTTATAGCGCGACAATCAGGATGAGAGCGCGTATTGCCTCATGTATTGATGCTCCCGGGTGCGATCGGTTGCCTCATTTATTTTGCTCCCGGCTTGGGTTGAGGAGGAGGCCGGGTGCGGAGATGGCCGGGGTTTCGGAGCGCCCGGCCTCCTCCGCTGGCGTCTGCCACATCATTGGGTTGTTGTGACCTCATGCCCCAGCAGCGTTTCCTCCGTAGGAACGAACAACAACGCGTTCGCTTGCTCGCTGCGCCAGGATTTAAGCCTACGCTGAAGCGTTCGAAGAAGCTTGTTCGGATAGGCTCCAGGATATTCCGCCTGCAACCGGGAGAGCAGTTCGCTACCAGTCCGCCAAGGCTCGGCTTCAAACCATTTTCGCAAATCTAGCGTTGCCCGGATGAGCGGGTCGGGACGCCGCCGGCCTCTTTTCGCTTTCACGATTGGCCGATCCGTCGGTCGCATAGCTCCGTCTTTCCAGGCGGTTCGTAGGCTTGCCAGGAAGAGATCGATCGGTTGCGATGCCGCAGCAGGATGGGCGATTGGCTGCGTATCAGCGAGCGCCGCGAGGCGTTCCTGCGCGCCGCGGATGTCGCGCAACAACGCGACCGGGTCGAGAGCGGCATAGATTTCTTGGAGATGGTGACGAATCGCATCGGGCGTGCGGGCGTCGGCGGCCAAGCGCTGGTGTGGCGTTGCCGGTGCGCTGTATGTCTTACGCACACGAGCACCGTCGCGCTGCTTGGCCATCAGTTTGAATGAGGGTTGGAAGAAGTTCACGAACAGCCGCGCCGATCGATAGAGTTCAGCCAGCAGCTTGGCCGCTTCCAGGCCCTCGAGCCGACGATAGCCGACCATCCTGCGCACGACGGCACCGTTCTTCTGCTCGACGAACGCCTGGTCGTTCTTCCGGTAGGGCCGGCAACGCGTGAAGACGATGTTGGCCGCATCGCAGTAGGCTTTCAGCGTCTCATTCATGAACACCGTATCATTGTCCGTATCGAGGCCGACCAGCGCAAAAGGCAATTGTTTGCGCAATTCCGTCAACACCGTGCTCAACAGTGTTTGTTCGCGCACGATCAGAGGAGCGCACTCCGTCCAGCCGGTAGCAATGTCGGTGAGCACGAGGGTCTGGATGAAGCTGCCGCGCGCCGATAGACCGCTATGCGCTACAAGGTCAGCCTCGACGAACCCCGGCGCCGGATCGTTCCAATCTGCCGACGTCCGTATTGGAATACTGCGACGCAACGAGTGCGTCGCGTGCCGTCGGCGCTTGCGACCTAATCCTTCTCGGACCCGTGCCAACGCGCGGTCGATCGTCGCAGCACTCATTGCCAAAAGTTTGTCGCGGATCTCGGGAGCAAGGTCGAGGTGGCCGTGCCGTTCCATCGCTTCAATCAGCGCAGGCATTAACGCCTTCAGCCGCTTCCCGCAGATCCGGTCTGACGCCTCCCAAAGCAGCACGAGCGCGTTGTGTTCCGCCTCATTATAGATCCGACGTCGCGCCCGTCGGCCTGCGCTTACGTCTTCCTGGCCTCGAAGTAGACGCATCGCATGTTTGCGATGGAATCCGGTGATGTCGACGAACTCGCCTGGAAGCGGCCGAGCTGCTGGCCGCACTCTGTCGATCAGCGCGGCTGTTCGTAAACTTCTTCCAACCCTCGTTCAAACTGTTAGCCAAGCAGCGCGACAGTGCTCGTGTACGCAAGACATACAGCGCGCCGGCAACGCCTCACCAGCGCCTGGCAGCGGACGTCCGCACGCCTGAAGGGTCAGATCGCCGCGGAAAGCCTTGAGCCGGGTGCGATTGCAATCGATATCGCCCGCCGCCATGGCTGCCGGACACAGCAGGTACATGACTGGCGACGCCGGGCGCGTTCAACAACTGGTGCTGCCGGCTTCGGCAGATGCAATATCGTTCGTGCCTTTGGTGTCGGAATCGTCGCCACCGGCGGCTGCGGAGCCTCCGCCAGCATACACTTCGATACGCGGCGACAATGGTCCTCTTATGTCGTCCGAATGGTCTCCACTATGAGCACCCTTGCCGCCAATCCCAATTCGTGCGCGCTGCGCGACGTCGTCGATGCCGAGCAAATCCTCACTGCAATGCGTCGACTCATAAGTCAGCACCGCCACCTTTGCAGACGGGGGAGCTGGCGCAGCCGTTGCGAGCATCGATGCAGACGTCGCTAAGTGCTTGAGCGCCTGCGCTCGGCGTGCGAGAAATCGCTGTGATCCTACTCGAGTGGGCTAAATTTCCATTGTCGCACCCGCAATCCGCCGAATGAGCAAACTTCCGGTTTTTGACATCGTGGTCCTGTACCGGGGTCGTGGTCGAGTAACTCAGCCATTCGGCTTCGCCCTCACAGATCCGGGCGGGCAGACTTCCCGCACCCGGCTCTTCCCGAGCGTAACCCGCGTCATATGCGCGCCTGCGCCCTCGAGTGATGCGTGGAACGGAAAGACGGAAGCGAGCCGTCAGGGTCTCGAACTCCGGCCATCTCTTGCGCGAGATGATCGGCTTTGCTGCCCAGCGGCTGATGGAGCTGGAAGTCGAAGGCCAGGTCGGTGCAGCCTACGGCGAGAAGAACCCCGAGCGTCTGGCCCAGCGCAACGGTGAGCTTCGACCGGACCTGGGAGACCTGGCCGGCACGGTCGAGCTTCGCATCCCAAGCTGCGCAAGGGCTCCTACTTCCCGGGTTTCCTGGAGCCGCGCCGGATGGCCGAGAAGGCGCTCACCGCCGTGGTCTGTCGATTCCGAGGTCATCGCGCGCACCGTACCGATTTGATGGCGCGCGGAGTTCCGAAATGATCGCGCGCTTCGTTGCGGTCATGGGCGCATCCAGCTTGTCATTCCCGCTAGCGACGTGGACCGAGCAGCTCGGCGACTGGATCGCGGGAAACGACGCGGCCTACAGCTTTTTTGGTGACGCGACGCAACTGCTGGTGCCCACAACGCCAAGATCGCGGTGATCGAGGCCTGCCTCTGTGACCCCATAGTCGACCGCAGCTACAGCGATATGGCGCAGCATTCCGGCACGGCCGCCTCGCCCGAGAGATAAGGCAAAGGTCGAGGCCTGCGGTGGGAATCATCGAGCGTTGGCTGCTGCGGCGGTTGCGCAACCGAACTTTTTACAGCCTGGCCGAACTCAACCGCGCGATCGCCTAGTGGCTGGCCAAGCTCAATGACGAACGGGTACTGCGTCAGTATGGCCGCATACGGCGCCAGCTTTCGAGGAAATTGATGCGCCAATTCTCAAACCGCTTCCGGGCCAGCCGTGGGTCCATGCCGAATGGCGGGTCGGGCTCGACTATCACGTCGAGATCGAACAACACCATATTCGGTGCCCTATCGCTTCGCCCGCCGCTGAGTTAGACTAGAAGCGCGGATCAGCGCACGAACGATTGAACCCTCCTTGGAGGCGAGCGTGCATATGCGTGGCAGTGGCAACGGGCGGCACACGACGATCAGCGCCACATGCCCTCCAGCCACCGGCGCTATGCGAGTGGACGCCGGCAAAGATCTGCAGGGAGGGAGGCCGGTCCGGCCCGATACTGCGCTAGTCGACCGGATCATCGAGGACCTGAAGCGAAAGATCTTAACCATGCCCGCCAACAGTTATACTGGCTGACTCGTTCTGCTCGCTACGAATTCATGAGAATCTCCGCAGCCAGCTCGCCGAGCGCCACGTCAGTCGTGGGCCGTAGCGGAGCGCTTTTGGTACAGCCAGCATACCCTGAGCGGAAAGCAGCGGATCGATGTAGGCTAGCGCACCTCCTATTGCGACATCCCGCACGATGAGGGTAAACGAGGTCACCGCGTAGATGCCCTCGCACGCGACGACCGTTCCAATGGCGTCCCGGATTTCCGCGCCTCATGTGCTCGGCTGTCCACAATACCGGCCGATGCCTCGCCTTGCGTGAAAGCCTGGAGCTGGGGTACGGAGCTGCGACGTGTCGCAATGATATTGTCATTTGCAGCCGCAATTATTTTGAAGGCCGGCGCCATATTTGCCCAAAGACCCACCATTTCCTTCGGCAGAGGCGCGAACGAGCAGCGCTGGAGCGGCCGATCGACTGGAGAGCATTCAGGGAGCAGGGCGCAGGCCTCGGATAGAGGATGACCAAAGAGCTGAGAAGCTGACGGCTCCGGGGCCGTGATGGTAGTCCCGATCGACAGGCGCGCCGTTAGCTTGTTTTGGTTGTGCAGGGCCTCTTCCGAGGCCCTGCGATCCGGCGCCCGCCAGGATCAGATGCTCTCAGATTGTGCGCATCGGACGACAACCTTGCAGCATTGCTGCGCGATAGCCACGCTAGTCGCTGCTCCCCGCCTACCCGACCTGCTACATTGACTCAAGCGTCAACTGGAAGGCCGCGAAGATGAAGAGGACTACAAACACAAGCGCAAACAATCTGCTTTCCAGTTCCGAAAAGGACGTGGTGATCGAAATGCGGCATGCTATGCATCGCGAGCCGGAGCTTTCCAACAACGAGTGGAAAACTCAACAGCGGATCCGCGAAACGCTTGAACGGTTTGGGCTGTTCGATGCGAAGACCTTTCACAAAACCGGCCTTTACGTCGACATCCACGGTTTAGCCTCCGGGCCGCAGCGCTCCGTCGCCATACGGGGCGACATCGATGCCTTGCCGATCCAGGAAACCCGGGACGACTTGTCCTATCAGTCCCGGGTCCCAGGTCATATGCATGCGTGCGGTCATGACCTGCATGCGTCGATCGCTATGGGTACCGCACTTGCGTTTCATCGGATGCGAGAGAGCTTTTCTGGCAAGCTTCGCGTGTTTTTCCAGCCCGCCGAGGAGGCGGAGCCACTCGGCGGACGATCAGTGGCTGAGCAGGGCCTGCTTAGCGGCTTCCACGCTGCTGTTGGGTTCCACGTCAAAACTGATTTGCCCGCGGGGATGTTCGGCGCACGCCCAGGCGCTGTGACACAATCCGCCGATCAGTTCGCGATCACACTTATCGGGACCATGGCCCACGGCGCGAGGCCGCATGCGGGCGTGGATGCAATTGCGATGGCCGGGGCATTCATCAATGAGGTCCAAAAGGTCGTGTCGCGGGAAATGCCCTTCGATGACGGGGCGATCGTCACAATCGGGACGATTGCAGGTGGCGAAGCCACAAATATCATTTGCCCGTCAGTTACGATGACCGGAACTATCAGAACAAGCCGTTGTGAGCGGAGAGAGCTCCTGGTTCAGCGCGTGCGAGAAATAGCTGAAGGGGTCGCGACGATGCACCGCGGGAAAGCGGAGTTCTCCCACAAATTCGGTGAACCGCCGGTCATTAACAACGACGTGATGGTTGACAGGTTTCGGCGGCTGGTGGTCGAGACCGTGGGCAAAGACAAGTTTTCCGACCTGAAGTCGTCGAGCGCAGGCGGCGGCAGCGACGATTTCGGATTCTACTCCGCGTGCGTGCCCTCGATCTACTTCTGGTTTGGCAGCAAGGAGCAAGGCAACGAGTCCGGCGTGCACACGCCAACTTTCGGAGCCTCGGACGATCTGCTCGTTCCGACAGCTGAGCTCGCGATCAGGTACTGCTTGGAGATGCTGAATTCGTAGCGGCGCCGATGTACGATCCCGCCACAAATGACACGAAAAGATCCGCCGGCCCGCCCTCGATCCACGCGAGAGAACGACCCACTCTTTCCAGAAGGAGTTTGCACATGGCAATGCCTAAGGCTTCGCAAGCATTCGCCCGCGGCGGGTATCTGCGGAGATTATCCGCCGTCAAGTCGGAGATAGAGCGGCGAAGGTCGAAGCGGTGGTCACGGCTCCGGCTAACATCATATATCTCTCCGGATACACTTCGAGGTCGGGCTATGTTCCGCGGGGGCTGGTCGTGACTTTAACGGATGAGTAGCCGACCTTCCTGACGCGCAGAATGGTCTGGCCGGCGGCGATCCATCAGATGTTTGTCGATCGCAGTCGTGTCACTGGTTATTCGGAGGCGCTCATCGCTACCCCGAACGGGAGGAGACCATCGACTTCATCTTGGACGATGGCGTCGGCCGCAAATGGACCGGTCTGGAAGAACGGCTCTTGCCCGCTGACAGTTAAGAAGTTCAAATCTCGCTCGACAGGCGCGAACATCGTCTACTGCACTAACGCCGTGACCCGGATCCGCGGCGTGAAATCGGACTCGGAATTCGCGATGATGCGGGAAGCTACCGCTATTTCCGACGCCGGCATGCTCAAAGCGAGAGACGTTATCCGCTCAGGCGCGCGCGAGGCCAATGAATCCGCCGAGGTCATTGCAACATTGGTGCGCAGCGCTAACGGCAAGCCCAGCACGGATTTTGCGGGCCTCTTCTTTGCGCTGCGCACGCATCTCCACGTGTCACATTCGCTGGACCGAAGACGTCTTCCAGACGGGCTCGCAGAGCAATTTCGAGTTCAGCGGCGGGCGTCATGGCTAGACCTCTCCGCTGATGCGCACGATGTCGCGATCGGTAAGCCGTCGGATCACATACGCCGGTTGCATGAAGGGAACGTTGCCAGGTTGGAAGCTGCACTTGCCGCCGCCAAACCCGGCAGGACCTGCAGCGACGTCGCCATAGCTTTCAACTCCAACTTGAAAACGCGATGGCTTGGTGAAGGAGTCTCGGTGCGGCTACGCCGTCGCGATAGATTGGACGGAACCTACAGCTAGCTTGAAGGACGGCGATAACACGGTCCTCAAGCCGAATACGACATTTCACCTCATGCTTGAAAACTGGATCGATGAAGACGTGGTTATGTGATCAGCGAAACCTTCCGCATACCGACGTTGCAGGTGAACCATTCACGAAGTTGCCGCGCGAGCTATTCGAACTCTGACGCGCAATCCGCTGCGGCCTCAGCGATTCCAGGCCTGCCGCTAGTGCGTTAAGGTCTCTCAAAGGAGAACAATGGGCCACTCTCGCTCGCAGCACTCGCCTTCTTGCACGAGGACACCGGTTTTCAACACTAGGCGTCCGCAGATAGGTGGCCCGGTCGCGGTGCTGATTGCGCCGAGCCGTAGTCCATCGCAATATCCCGGGCTCGCGCCTGCGCTCGTCATCACCAAGACCGAAGGTGGACGCGATCGTCACAATCGGAAAGGCCGCTTTCGAGCGATCATTGACAGCCGCTCCATGATGCTCACAATCTCTGAGCGTATCGTTGCCATTCGATCGGCGAGCCCTGGCGGCATGCGCGCGTTGCTGGGCAACTGTTCCGCCATAAATATCCGCCGGGATTCATGCAGCTTTTGCGTGGAGCGGGACAGAGGGGATGTTTCGCCCAGAGCCCCGTGGAGGAACCGAAGGCCGTTAAATACGTGAAAATCGCTGTGCGAAACTTCCTTTGGATCGATGTGTCGGCTGCCACTGTGCCGATTGCGGCGCCAGGAATAGCAAACCATCACCATCTCGCGCACTCTGCTGGAATTGTGCGCAAGAACGCCGAGGTTGCTGAATTTCTGCGTCGTTCGCCGGTCCCTTCTCAATTTCACCGCGTGGTTCCGATTAGAAGTGGTTCAGCAAAAGCGGAGATTGCAAGATGCAAGTCGGTGTTCCCAAGGAAATCAAAACACACGAATATCGCGTGGGCCTGACCCCTGGAGCTGTCCGGGAATATGTGGCTGCCGGCCACCAAGTATTGGTGGAGGCCAATGCCGGCGCTGGCATCGGGGCAAGCGACGAGGAATACCGGAAGGCCGGTGCAACAATCGCCGCGGCTGCTCGGGAGGTGTTTGCATCGAGCGAGATGGTAGTCAAGGTCAAGGAGCCGCAGCCGTCCGAATGGGTCCAGCTCCGAGAGAATCAGATCCTCTTCACCTATCTGCATCTGGCGCCCGATCCGGAGCAGGCAAAAGGACTGCTGAAATCGGGTTGCACAGCGATCGCCTATGAAACCGTCACCGACTCGAACGGGGGCTTGCCGTTGCTTGCGCCAATGAGCGAAGTCGCGGGCCGGCTCACGATCGAGGCTGCCGGCGCGGCCCTAAAACGGTACAGCGGCGGGCGGGGGTTATTGATCGGCGGCGTGCCTGGCGTTCAGCCCGCTCGTATCGTTGTCATCGGTGGCGGTGTCGTCGGTACGCATGCCGCCCGAATGGCAGCCGGTTTGGGTGCGGAAGTCACCGTCATCGACCGTTCGATCAACCGCCTTCGCGAACTGGACGAGCTATTCGAGGGCCGCGTCCGCACCAGGTACTCGACCATCGACAGCGTTGAAGAGGAAGTCTCTGCCGCAGACGTCGTTATTGGCGCCGTGCTCGTCCCAGGAGCCAGTGCACCGAAGCTGGTGTCGCGCAAGATGCTGAGCTCGATGAAGCAAGGCTCTGTGGTCGTTGACGTCGCGATCGATCAAGGCGGTTGCTTTGAGACGTCGCGTGCCACCACCCATGCTGATCCAACCTACGAAGTCGACGGCGTGATCCACTATTGCGTTGCCAACATGCCCGGTGCAGTCCCGCTTACCTCAAGTCAGGCCCTCAACAACGCAACTTTGCCTTTTGGCTTGGCTTTGGCAAACAAGGGCTTTGCGGCCGTGCTTGAAAATCCGCACTTGCGCGCTGGCCTGAACGTCTATCGGGGCCGGTTGACCTACAAGGCAGTGGCAGAGAGTCTCGGCCTACCATTTTCACCGATCGAACAGGCTGCGGCCTGATCTCCCAGGCCCCCTAGGGGCGTTTCCTCCCTAACTTGAAGGGGCCACCCTTGGAGTGGCCCCTCCTTTTTTTGCTTTCAAGCACCATTCTGGCACGTAATTCGACCAAGCCCACTGGGGCGAGTTCGTTAGGCCTGTTTTGGGTTGAAGAGGATTGTGAGAAGTCAGAATTGTCAGAGCTTTCGGTATGGTTCTCATTCTTTCACGAGTGCTCAAAACAGCTGGACCGTCGGGACGTCGCGATCAAAGATCGCTTATCTGTCCGGTGGCATTTCGATTGGAACTGCAAACCCCGATTTTACGCGGTCCATGATGACCATGGTTTTGAACCCCTTAATATCGGGGTTCTCGTAAAAGAAGCGTCTGGTGAAAAGCTCGTAGTCCTCCATCGTGCGAGCCGTTATGTACAGAACGAAGTCTGCATCGCCCGTGACATAGAAGCCATTTACGACTTCACTCGACGTTTTGATGGCCTTCTTGAATTTGTCGATGATATCGGAGCGCTCCCGCTCGAGATTCACGAGGACAAGCATCTGAATCGGCCTTCCCACTGCTCTTGCCGAGACGATGGACACATCCGACTCAATGATTCCTTCCGAACGGAGCCTCTTCAACCTTCTCTGACACGCCGTGGGGGAAAGCCCCGCCATTTCGCCAATGACCTCGGACGTGAGGCGATTGTTTTTTTGCACGATCTCCAGGATGCGTGCATCTATCCGATCGTAACGCATAGCGGTTGTCTCCAGCCCTAAGCTGCGTTTCGTCGCAAGGCATCAATGCTTTGCAGGAATTCATCCCGCGCACCGAAAATGCGACGCAAATCTGTTTGCGTCACTAGTATCCTGATTACTCCAGCAATTTCAATAAGTGACGGCGCGGGAGTTTCAAAATGGGTGTTCAAGGCTTTCGGCACAGACGCCCGGAGTGGGGTGGCCTCGCTATGCGGCACCTTCGAACTCTCAGACGACGAGACTTTTTAGCGGGGGCAGCGTTCATCGACGGCAAGTGGACGGACGGCGGGCAGAAGGACGCGGTTGTCGACCCCGCGACGGGGGAGGAAATCGCGGAAGCTGCCCGTTGCTCGGCGGCCGACATGGAGCTGGCAATCGGAGCAGCAGAGAAGTCGTTTGTTGCATGGAGGCGTCTGCTGCCCACCGAGCGAGGAGTGATCCTCAAATCTTGGGCGTCCCTGATCCGCGGCCATTCAGAGGATCTCGCCGTTCTTATGACCAGCGAGCAAGGAAAGCCTCTGGCGGAGGCACGCTACGAGATCACATATGGCGCGGGCTTTCTGGAATGGTTTGCCGCTGAAGGCGAGCGCACCTATGGCGAGACCATTCCGAGTCACAAAGCGGGAAGCCTGCTTCATGTGCGAATGCAGCCAATCGGTGTTGCGGCGGCGATCACGCCATGGAATTTTCCAATCGCGATGATCACGAGAAAGGCGGGAGCTGCTCTTGCCGCGGGCTGCCCGATCGTCGTGAAGCCGGCTCCCGAGACGCCATTGTCGGCCCTTGCCCTGGCTAGGTTGGCCGAAGAAGCTGGTATTCCGCGTGGCGTATTTCAGGTGCTTGTCGGTGATTCAATCGAGCTTTCGAAACCACTGTTGCGCGATACGAGGGTGCGAGCTCTTTCGTTTACTGGTTCTACCGAAGTTGGGCGCCTGCTTCTGGCAGAGGCGGCACAAACCGTGAAGAAAGTGTCGCTTGAGCTGGGGGGCCACGCTCCGTGCATCATCTTTGACGACGTCGATGTCGACAAGGCGGTTAAGGGAGCGATGGACGCAAAGTTCACCACTTCGGGCCAGGACTGTCTCGCCGCCAATCGCATCTACGTGCATAGAAAGATCTACCGCGCCTTCGTCGAGGCGTTTGCCACCCCTATTTCTCAGCTCAGAGTCGGGCACGGCCTGGAAACGACAACTGATATAGGGCCGATGACAAAGCTGTCGGTTGCCAACAAATGCAGGGCCCACATCGACGACGCCGCAAAAAAGGGGGCGCGGGTGTTTTGCGCCGACAAGGGCGCAAGTTTGGGTGCAAACTTCGTTCCTCCGACGTTGCTCAGCGATGTCACCGACCACATGCTGATCACGCATGAAGAAACCTTCGGGCCGGTTGCTGCCGTGCTCCCGTTCGATTCTGAGGCGGAGGTTGTATCCAGGGCGAACGCCAGCGAAATGGGGCTGGCTGGATACATCTACACAAACAACCTTCGCCGGGCGCTCCGCCTTTCTGAGCAGATCGAGTGCGGCATGCTCGGAATCAATACAGCTTCCTTTACTGGACCGCCCATTCCGTTCGGAGGCTGGAAGCAGTCCGGACTCGGACGAGAAGGGTCGAAGCACGGTTTAGCAGAGTACATGGAACACAAATACGTCTGTTTCGGCGATTTGGCGGCATAGGAGAACTATATGATTGATATCAAGACCATCGCTGAGCGAGATCGTTCCAGTGTTCTGCATCCCTTCACGCAGCTGAAGGATTTCGCGAGCGGCAAGCTTGGCGATCCCACAATCGTCACAGGTGGTAAAGGGATATCCATTCGGGATGCGGAGGGCCGAACATACATCGATGGCTTTGCCGGTCTCTACTGTGTCAATATCGGCTATGGGCGTACCGAAGTTGCCGAGGCCATCGCAAGGCAGGCCTATCAGCTCGCATATTACCACACGTACGCTGCTCACACGACCGAAGAGCTCGCAAAGCTTTCGCATCGCCTCGTGCAAATGGCACCGGGAAACGCCAGCAAAGTCTTCTACGGACTTTCCGGATCGGATGCCAACGAAACTCAGGCCAAGCTCGTCTGGTATTACAACAATCTGCGTGGTCAGCCGAAGAAGAAGAAGATCATCTCTCGCGAGCGCGGTTATCACGGGTGCTCGGTCATTTCTGGATCAATGACGGGAATGTCGTTCTATCACGATCAAATGGACCTTCCGTTTCCGGGTATTCTGCACACAGGCACTCCCCACCATTATTGGGGCGCTGAGCACGGGGAATCGGAGGAGGCCTTTTCTCGTCGGCGTGCGGCCGAACTCGAAGAGCTAATTGTGCGGGAGGGCGCGGAAACGGTCGGCGCGTTTATTGCCGAGCCTGTCCTTGGTACCGGAGGCATCACACCGCCGCCCAGCGGGTATTGGCGGGAGATTCAGGCCGTACTCAGGCGGTATGACGTTCTTCTCATCGCCGATGAGGTGATCTGTGGATTCGGGCGAACCGGGGCCGACTTTGGCAGTACTCTATACGGGATGGAGCCGGATCTCGTAACGGTCGCCAAGGGGCTCACCTCGGGCTACATGCCGCTCTCGGCAGCCATCGTGGGGGAGAAGGTTTACTCTGTTATGGAGGGGGCCGCCGATCGCGTTGGCGCATTCTCACACGGTTACACCTACTCGGGTCATCCGATCGCTGCCGCCGCCGCCAACGCAGTGCTCGATATCGTTGAAAAGGAGCAGCTCAGCAATCGCGCCAGGGTGGTCGGCGCGCACTTTCAAAAGCGGCTTAAGGAAAGGTTCGCTCAATTGGAGATCGCTGGCGAAGTTCGCGGCGTCGGCTTGCTCGGCGCTATCGAGTTTGTCGCGGACCGTCACACGAAGCGACGGTTCGACGCCCAGCTCAAAGTCGGCGCCCGCATCTCGAAGGCTGCTCGCGAGCGGGGACTTATTGCTCGGGCAATGCCGCATGGCGATATTCTGGGTTTTGCTCCGCCTCTTGTCGTCTCGGAAGGCGAGATTGATGAGATTGTCGAG
This sequence comes from Bradyrhizobium sp. CCBAU 53340, assembly GCF_015291645.1. Taxonomy (NCBI): domain Bacteria; kingdom Pseudomonadati; phylum Pseudomonadota; class Alphaproteobacteria; order Hyphomicrobiales; family Nitrobacteraceae; genus Bradyrhizobium; species Bradyrhizobium sp. CCBAU 53340. The sequence goes on along the minus strand of NZ_CP030056.1, from coordinate 727,351 downwards.
CTTGCCTATCAGGCAACCAGGCAAGTCATTGACGAACTCGCCAGGGAGCCCGCAAGCGTTTAGAAACTCCGCATTCCACGCCCGGCACGTGTCGCACATCGGGCGCGCTTCATGAGTGAAGGTCATCCTCACCGTGAGGCGACCCGATCCGTTCTGAGCTAACTCAAGTAGCACCGGGCCGCCGCGGCAAATGCCCAGTTACACGGACTTTGTCAATCCTAGGAACTACGTCCGAATGGGGCAGGTCGCGCGCCCTAACGACCCAATGGTGGTGCGGAAGGTGCTGGCAAACGCGAGCGGAGAGATCTTCTCGCCCTTCGACTGGGCGCAAGCCATTTATCGCACCTCTGGCGGCGGTGGCCCTTCAGTTCATCTGAAGAAGGAGAGCAGGTGACTCTGTGGTATTCCTCCGTTGCGGGCCGTCTTGTTTGACGGACGCGAACGCTGCAGGTCCTACGGGTAATCCTGGGAGAAGCACTATGCCGATTTCGAGGGGCGGAGGTGATCACATCGGCCGAGCGGCGGCGCCGGTGGTCGCAGGATGAGAAGGAACGGCTTGTTGCAGCACTGGGCGAGGATGTGACCGAGACGTTGGGAGATCCCGCGCCGGTTCAAGGTCATCGAGACCGTGCGAGAGAAGTTCACTTGCCGCGATTGCGAGAAGATCAGCCAGCCGCCGGCACCGTTCCATGCCACGCCGCGCGGCTTCATCGGTCCGCAATTGCTGGCGACGATCCTGTTCGACAGTGGGGTCGAGGACTGGCGCGCCGCTTAACCAGTTTTCCCGGTCATGCACGTTTCCAGCCCCCGCCACATCGCACGCAGCATGCAGATTTCCCGCACTACGCGCTCCCATTTGCTTCATGACAAGGCTTATGGACCTATCATGTTGGAGCAGCTTTTACTTCGGCGGCACTCGCCCGGTAGCCGTTGAACAGCTTCAAGGTGTCGTACAGCCACGAGTTACTCCACTGCTTCCAGCCGAAGCCCTTTTGTTTCCGTGCCTTCGCCAGATGGCGTCTGACCTTCCTCTCTACCCAGTCTCTGATGTAGGGAAGCATTTACTGGAATCGCCTATCCGGAAGTAGTTTACCCATCCTCGGAGCTTTGGATTGATCAGGCTTATCACCCGACTAATCGGTTGCGACCGATAGCTGCCAAACACTTCCTTGAGCCCCCGCAGAAGCGCCGTCCGCTTTTTGAGCTTGGGCGTGTAATACGGCCGCATCACTCCGCGCAGACTGCGGAGATAGCGGAAGTCGATTCCCAGGAAGCCGAAGCTCTCGCCTCGGGCCAGGTCAACTATGCGACTCTTCTCATCATTCACCTCAACCTGTAACTTGGCGAACTCCTCCCGCAAGCGCTTGTTTATAGCGCCGAGCAGCCAGTCATGTCGCTGGTGGGCATAGATCAAGACAACCATATCGTCAGCAAAACGTGCATATTCGATATTGGTGTACTTGCCGCGACGTGTAACTTCACGTGCTCGCTCCAGCATCTTGTCCACCTCATTGAGGTAGAGGTTACTGAGCAAGGGTGAAAATTACGCCGCCTTGCGGAACGCCTTTCTTGCCAGAAGCTTTCAGCACAAGCCGCAGAAGATGCATGACGTCCCCATCATCAACCCGCAGGGCTACCTTCTCCAGAATCCGATCATGCCGGACGTTGTCGAAGTAGGCCCGCAAATCAAGATCGAGAACCCGCGTCTTCCGCTCAGCTATTGCTTTAGCAACTCGCTTGATCGCTTCATGTGTTGTCCGCTTGGGAACGATCCCGGTTGGAAATCCGCCTCGAATACAGGTTCGAGTATGAGCTTGAGCGCCCCTGTACCTCTCTGTCGCGGATAGCCGGAATCGACAGAACGCGGACCTTGGAGCCCCCGTCCTTCGGTATTTCCCGCTTCCTTGATGGAAGTGGCTTATAAGTGCGCTCGATCAGTTCGTCTCGTAATTGCTCGAGCAGAGACTCCACGCCTCGCGCTTCGATGGCTTCGAACGTCACCCCGTTATAGCGCGACAATCAGGATGAGAGCGCGCATTGCCTCGCCTTAATTGTTACCGGATGCTGAGCCGTTGCCTCACGTAAATTGCTCCCCTGGATCGGGAACAAGCGGGGGCGCAGATGGGGTGGCTGAGCATGGCAACGCGGAAGGAACTGACGGCGGCGGCGGGCGCGCGCTATCGGCGTTCGGATCGTGCGAAGAAGGCGCGGATATTAGACGAGTTCGTCGACATCACCGGATTCCATCGCAAACATGCGATGCGTCTACTTCGAGGCCAGGAAGACGTAAGCGCAGGCCGACGGGCGCGACGTCGGATCTATAATGAGGCGGAACACAACGCGCTCTTGCTGCTTTGGGAGGCGTCAGACCGGATCTGCGGGAAGCGGCTGAAGGCGTTAATGCCTGCGCTGATTGAAGCGATGGAACGGCACGGCCACCTCGACCTTGCTCCCGAGATCCGCGACAAACTTTTGGCAATGAGTGCTGCGACGATCGACCGCGCGTTGGCACGGGTCCGAGAAGGATTAGGTCGCAAGCGCCGACGGCACGCGACGCACTCGTTGCGTCGCAGTATTCCAATACGGACGTCGGCAGATTGGAACGATCCGGCGCCGGGGTTCGTCGAGGCTGACCTTGTAGCGCATAGCGGTCTATCGGCGCGCGGCAGCTTCATCCAGACCCTCGTGCTCACCGACATTGCTACCGGCTGGACGGAGTGCGCTCCTCTGATCGTGCGCGAACAAACACTGTTGAGCACGGTGTTGACGGAATTGCGCAAACAATTGCCTTTTGCGCTGATCGGCCTCGATACGGACAATGATACGGTGTTCATGAATGAGACGCTGAAAGCCTACTGCGATGCGGCCAACATCGTCTTCACGCGTTGCCGGCCCTACCGGAAGAACGACCAGGCGTTCGTCGAGCAGAAGAACGGTGCCGTCGTGCGCAGGATGGTCGGCTATCGTCGGCTCGAGGGCCTGGAAGCGGCCAAGCTGCTGGCTGAACTCTATCGATCGGCGCGGCTGTTCGTGAACTTCTTCCAACCCTCATTCAAACTGATGGCCAAGCAGCGCGACGGTGCTCGTGTGCGTAAGACATACAGCGCACCGGCAACGCCACACCAGCGCTTGGCCGCCGACGCCCGCACGCCCGATGCGATTCGTCACCATCTCCAAGAAATCTATGCCGCTCTCGACCCGGTCGCGTTGTTGCGCGACATCCGCGGCGCGCAGGAACGCCTCGCGGCGCTCGCTGATACGCAGCCAATCGCCCATCCTGCTGCGGCATCGCAACCGATCGATCTCTTCCTGGCAAGCCTACGAACCGCCTGGAAAGACGGAGCTATGCGACCGACGGATCGGCCAATCGTGAAAGCGAAAAGAGGCCGGCGGCGTCCCGACCCGCTCATCCGGGCAACGCTAGATTTGCGAAAATGGTTTGAAGCCGAGCCTTGGCGGACTGGTAGCGAACTGCTCTCCCGGTTGCAGGCGGAATATCCTGGAGCCTATCCGAACAAGCTTCTTCGAACGCTTCAGCGTAGGCTTAAATCCTGGCGCAGCGAGCAAGCGAACGCGTTGTTGTTCGTTCCTACGGAGGAAACGCTGCTGGGGCATGAGGTCACAACAACCCAATGATGTGGCAGACGCCAGCGGAGGAGGCCGGGCGCTCCGAAACCCCGGCCATCTCCGCACCCGGCCTCCTCCTCAACCCAAGCCGGGAGCAAAATAAATGAGGCAACCGATCGCACTCGGGAGCATCGATAGGTGAGGCAATACGGAGTCTCACCCTGATCGCCGCCGCGCACCCCGTCTATTCCCGGTGCGCCGTCGTTTTCTTTCGCCATCTCATACGCTGCGCGCAGGGTCTCCATCTTGCACACGTGGACGTATAGACCCCAGAAACGCCAGGACGGTTCAGCCTTCGCCTTGACGTATAGTCTCCGCCTCAGGTCTTGCAAATCGATGGACGCCTTTATCATCTCGTCCTTGCCTTCCTTACGTTAGAGACATCACAAATGGCAGGGACCCTTTGCTCCACGGGAGTTACTCCGCTTCATCGCTACTCCAGTCCCGGCCGCCACCTTCTCATCTTCGGTCGATTTCCCGGGATCTCCGGTTATACGACCTACCTTCTTCCGGCGATTTCTCTCCGGGATGAAGGCTTCTCCAGTTGCTCGGCATGTCCTTGTCACCGTGCTGTCGCTTTCACCCCGCCGAAATGACCCGTCGTGTCAGTTAGCATTCGATGGATCATGCTGCCTTCGCCCCTAAACTGCAGGCTCGACTTTCGGTTTTCAGCATTTTCGAGGCCACAACGCGTTCTCTTTTGATACGGCCCGATGACTCGTGGTCTCCCCAAGGGAGTTTTGTCGATAGGCTTCAAAGGTTCTATTTCTATCTCCTCTGCTACCCACACTACGGGGAGCTAACTTTTTCCCCGGCAGGACTTACTCCTGCTGAACATGCCAGCCTTCGCTGGACGCACAGTTCGGCATGCATATCCCGCTCAACCAAGTGCGAGAGGATCGACCTGCCATTGTCGACGCTCGCTGACCAGGTCGGCCACGGAACCTTCGCCATCATGCCGCTCTTCCAGCTGATCGAGCGTCATGTACTCGCAGTCGAGCGCCTTCATGGCGACGACACCACCATCCGCGTCCTGGCGAAGGGCAAGTGCACGACCCGCCGGAGCTGGAGTTATGGGCGGGATGACCGGCCCTTCGGTGGGCCGGCGCCGCCGGCTGCGGTCTATTACGCCTCACCCGACCGGCGAGGCCAGCATCCCCAGAGGCATCTGGCCGCCTTCGCCGGCATCCTGCAAGCCGATTGCTATAGCGGCTTCGAGCCGTTGTTCGACCCGCAAAGGAAAGCGATGCCGATCACGCCGGCATTCTGCTTCGCGCATGCGCGGCGGGGCTTCTTCGAGTTGGCCGATATCGAGAAGAACGCCAGGGTAGGCAGCAAGGGTAAACCAGCTCCCCGATCGCGCTAAGCCGCTGCTCGACGACATGCACGCCTGGCTGCTGCGCGAGCGAGAAACCCTCTCGCGCTCCTCCGAGGTCCTGAAGCCCACGAATTACATGCCAGGCGCTGAGCCGACTTTGCCCGCTTCCTCGACGATGGCAGGATCTGCCTCAGCAACAACGCCGCCAAAAGAGCGTTGCGCGGCATCGCCTTGGGAAGGCGCAATTGGACCTTCGCCGGCAGCCTGCGCGGCGCCGAACGCGCCGCCATCATGCTGACGATGATCACCACCTGTCGTCTTAACGATGTCGATCCCAAAGCCCGGCTCTCCGACGTCCTCGCCCGGATCGCCGATCTTCCCGCTTCGCGTCTGCGCGAACTGCTGCCTGGGAATGGAAGCTCCCGCGCCAAGCCGACTAACTGTAACCGGCATGAGCTCCCACGACCGCAGTGATCAGTGAGCGCGGGCGTAGCGGATCGGCATCCAGTATTGCCGCAAGGCTTCGACCGCCGCGGGAATATCGGCGTGGGCGTTACGCAGAAATTTCTTGGTCTCGCGGCCGCTTCGTGGTGGTCCAAGCAGCGGTCGGCCCTGATCGTCGCGACAGTGCAGCAGGATAGGTAGAAGTAGGCCGTGATTGACGTTGCCGGTGTCCAGCAACGGTGCCCACGCCAATAGCTTGAGCCGCATCGCGGCGTAGAAGCCTTGGCACCATGGTCGCGGATCCACGTCTCCACTGGGTTTACGCCGGTGCATCGGCGCGAACCTGTCGGGTGCGGTCGAGAGGGTGTTGCTGATGTCGTTGTGACGCAGGGCGACAGCCGATATGGCTGCAAACTCCGGGGTGCCGCTGTGGTTGAAGGCATCGGCATCGATGGCGAGCAGCGGGCAGATCCAGTCGAGTGGGCTCATCGACACCGGTCCGGCCACGATTGCGGCGACGTAGCCGTCGAGCATGGGGAGATTGGTGGCGGCAGGTTGCTGATCGACCCGAGCCTGCAGCCATCGCTCGAGCTCCTCAAGTGGCATCTCGGCTGCGGCCATTGACGACGCTGCTTTATGACGACGCGGGCTCATGCCGCGGCCTGTGCGGTGCGCTGGCGCGCCGCCTTCCAGTGCCAGGCGAGCAGTTCGTGCAGTTGATGGCTCTTGGTTCCACCGGAGACGATGCGCTCCAGCACGTCGGTCAGATAGGCTTGCGGATCGAGCTCATGGAGCTTTGCGGTGTTCACGAGCGACGCGAGGATGGCCCAGCTCTCGGCACCACCTTCGCTACCGCTGAACAAGGCGTTGCGTCTTCCCATGGCAATCGGGCGCATGGAACGCTCGACCGTGTTGGAATCGACCTCGACGCGGCCGTCGCTGAGAAACAGCGTCAGTCCGTCCCAGTGATTGAGCGCATAGTTGATCGCCTCTGTCAGCTTCGATTGGGAAAACAGCTGACCTACCATCTCAATCAGTCGCGCATTGAGCGCCACCATCAACGGGGCGCTCCTGGTGCGGCGGGCGGCCAGCCGCTGCTCCGCACTGCTGCCGCGGATCTCTGCCTCGATCGCATAGACCGCCTGCAGCCGTTCAATCACGTCGCGCGCGAATGGCGACTGCGTGGACTTGTACACCTCGACGAATTTGCGTCGAGCATGGGCGAGACAAAAGGCGAGCTGGATCGCGCCGCCATGACGGCGGGCCAGCGCCTTGTAGGCGGCATAACCGTCCACCTGCAGAACGCCGCAAAAGCCCATCAACTGTCCGGCGATCTCCTCGGTGCCGCGGCCGTCGGCGAATACGTAGGTAACCGCCGGCGGCGAGGGGCCACCCCATGGCCGGTCATCCATAGCATGCGCCCAGAACTGGCAGATGCGGGGACGATGTCGTCCTGGATCAAGCACCGGCATCGGCGTCTCGTCGCAGAACACGCGCGGCGCAGCCTGAATGATCCGCAGCTGCAGCTCATAAAGGCTCCTGAGCCACAAGGCGGTACGTTTGACCCAACCGCGAGTGTCGCGCGGTCAAGATGGATGCCGTGGCCGGCCAGGATCTGAACTTGCCGGTACAGCGGCAAATACCGGGCGAACTTCGAGACCACCACATGGCTCACGAGGGCCGTCGACGCCATGCCGCCCTCAATCAGGCGCGGCAGCACTTTGGCTTGGACCACGCCATCGGTGCAGCCGCGGCAGCCGTATTTGGGACGGATCGTGCGCAGCACGCGCAGGAGCGCCGGGATCACTCCAACACCTCGCTGACGTCCTCGCCGATCTTGTGAAGCTGGCCCTGGCAGCACGGGCAGGCCGTCACCTCCGGCTCCAGGACCTGCTCACAGCGCGGCAGATGCTTGGGCAACGCGCCGATGTTGCGGCGCGCCTTCTTACGTAGCTTATCGGACGGCTTCACCGCAGGTGCATCGTCGTTGGCAGCTGCCGGCGGCGTGACACTGGTCTCAAGATCGTCAAGCTCAAGCTCAAGCTGCTCGGCCACGAGCGTGGCAAGCCGTTCCGAGCGCTTCCCGAAGATCATCTCCTTGAGCGTCTGCATCGCAACACGCAGCTTCTCGTTCTCGGCGTCGAGCGCGAGCACCATCTCTGTTAGAGCGGCGGGATCAGTCGAGAGGACGTCCGGGCGAATCGCCATAAATGGACCATACATCCGCGCGGCGCAGGCTCCAGCGAAATCCTCTCCTCTCAGCCGACAACGGCCGGCTGCTTCACCGGCTTGGGCGAGACGCGCGTCCACTCGAGTCCGTCGAGCAGCATCGCGAGCTGTGTCGCAGTCAGATGCACCACGCCTTCGCGGATCGGCGGCCAGGTGAAGTGCCCCTGGTGCAACCACTTCGTCATCAGCACCATGCCGCTGCCGTCCCACGCCAGAAGCTTCACTCTGTCCGTGCGTTTGCTGCGGAACACGAAGACGTCCCCACAACACGGATTCGCACGCAGCGCTTCGCTCACCAGTGCCGACAGCGTATGCACCGACTTGCGGAAATCGACCGGCTGTGTCGCCAGCACCACCTTGAGGTCAGAGCGTAGCGCAATCACCGGATACCCCGAAGCGCCGCCAGCACGGTCGACAGCGTCGCCAGCTCAACGTCCGGCTCGACCCGGATGCGCGCCCCGTTCACCTCGATCTCGACAACTCCGCAAACCTTGGCCGGCGGCGCGGCGATCTCCAAAGGCCTCGTCTGTAGCCCGGAAATACGTTCATGCTCGCCCGCTGTCCCGCGATCGATCCCCGGACCAATTTGGATTGGCACGAAGTTCGGTGCCTTGCCCCCCACCGCCGCCGCAACTTGGCGGCGCCACACCGTAAGCAGCCCGCGCGAAACGCCATTGCGCCGCGCAACCTCGGAGATGTTCGCACCCTCCTCAAAGCTCTCCGCCACGATCCGGGCCTTCTCCTCGCTCGTCCACCGACGCCGTCGGCGCTCCCCGGTGATCACTGAGCGTGCTGCCGGTTTGATGGACACCCCGTTAAGCTAATCCCACCTTGCGCTCCATCTCGACCGAGCTGATATAGCCGATGGCCGAGTGTCCGCGGTGTTCGTTGTACAACAACGTTTGAGAACGGCCACAGGACCGTTCTTCGCGAGGTTCTTTATCGGCATCATCCATGGTTTGGGCGCCGAGTTTGCGTTCATGGAGCCGTCGACAAGGCTTTGATGTTGTTTTTCGCTGCACCTTGGACGGATCGCAAGGAGATCGTTGGCTGGAAGTGCCAGCAGGGATGTTCGACCGGACGGCATGCCCTGACGCCGAGCTTTTGACAGCTCAACCGTTTGTCAGCATCGATGCGCTTGCGGCGCTTTCTGCGCTTCTCGATCTGGCGTTGAAGGATCGAACGCCATCAGCTGCCCTGCTTTCTGGCGCATCCAGAGGCTCTCACGGTCAGAATCGGGGAGCGACTCATGTCACGCCAGACGGCAATGCCAGGGAGCGGATACCGACACAATCAACAACCGCGGCCGCAGCAGATGGATCTGTTCGGGAGCGGCCTGTCGAGCGGCGCCACCGGTGCGCCCACATGGTCGGAGCTTCCGGCGGAAGCGCAGGCGGCCCTTACGAGTCTGATGACGCAGTTGATCCTCGACCATGCCGCGACGACAGCGACGCCGCGCGCGAAGGAGGTCGGTCATGATCTCTGACAAGGTCAGGCCTCATCATCTGGAGAAGGGGATACTTTACGTGCGTCAATCCTCAGCACATCAGGTGCTACACAATCGCGAGAGCGGCGCGTTGCAATACGCCATGCGGGACCGACTGACGGCACTCGGATGGTCAGAGGTTGAAGTGATCGATGATGATCTCGGTCGCTCAGCCGCCGGCGGCGTACAACGCGCCGGCTTCGAGCGGATGGTAGCGGAGGTTTGCCTCGGTAAAGTTGGTGCGGTTTGCGCCCGCGAAGTCTCGCGCTTCGCTCGCAACAGACGGGATTGGCAGCAACTCATCGAGATGTGCCGCGTGGTCGATACCGTTCTGATCGATCAGGAGACGATCTACGCGCCAAGGCACGGTAACGATCGCCTGTTGCTCGGGCTCAAGGGCAGCCTCAACGAGTACGAGCTGGATCTGTTGCGCCAGCGCTCGCTCTCGGCCCGCTACGAGAAGGCGCGCCGGGGCGAGTTGGTTGTGGCAGCGCCCGTCGGCTTCGTGAAGGCCGGCGACCGTTATGAGAAAGATCCGGATCGGCGTGTCCAGGAGCGATCAAGCTGGTGTTCGACAAGGTCGAGGAACTCGGCAGCGCGCGACCGTTCTGCTGGCTCCACGAGTACAATCTCGATCTGCCGGTGAAGCGGACCAACGGCGCAACGGCCTGGCGGCGACCGAGCTACTCCGCCATCCACCGGATCATTGAGAACCCGGTCTACGGCGGCGCCTATGCCTATGGTAAGACGGCTGTCGCGGCGGGATACAGCGCCGTGGGTGTGAGCGTGAAGATCCGCCGCAGGCGCGGAGCGAATGGCTGGCGCTGAAGCCCAACACCCACGACGGGTATGTGAGCTGGGAGAGGTTCGAGGCGATCCGCACCATGGTCAGCAGCAACGCTCCCACCGGTCGGCATCACGGCGCGCCCAAGCATGGTGACGCGCTGCTGGCCGGTCTGATCCGGTGCAAGCGCTGCGGTCGCAAGCTCACACTCCGGTACTCCGGCATGAACCACCATATCCCGCGCTATAGCTGTAGCCGCGCCTGGATGGACAATGGCGGCCCTCACTGCATCGGCTTCGGCGGACTGCCCGTCGATGATGCAATCGAGGAAGCACTGCTTGGCGTCATCGGTCCGGGCGCTATCGCCGCCGCAACCGCTGCCGCCAAGGAAGCCAGGGGAACGGCGCGATCAGGTGCGCGATGCTCTCAGTCGCGATCTCGAAGCGGCGCGCTATGCCGCCGACCAGGCTTTTCCGGCAATACGATGCCGCTGACCCCGCGAGCCGGCTGGTGGCGGGCGAGCTTGGAGCGCGCTGGAACAGGACGCTCGCTCACGCAGCGGAGGTCGAGGGCAAAATCGCCACGCATAATGCGGCGATGCCTGCCCCCATTGCTGATCCAGCCTCGCTCGGCGTTCTGGCCTCGAACCTCAGAACGGTCTGGGATGCGCCGACGACGGATGCTCGCCTCAAGAAGCGCATTGTGCGCACCCTCATCCATGAGGTCGTAGCCGATATCGATGATGCGGCCTCCGAGATCGTCCTCGTCGTCCACTGGGTTGGCGGCGTTCACAGCGAGATACGCCTGCCCAAGCGTGAGCAAGCGCGCTATGAGGCCACTCGGGCTCGTCGGCGATATGAGGCTGTCGATCCCGACAATCGCCTGGTCGCCGGCGAGCTGGAGCGACGTTGGAATGAACGTCTGCTGGCCGTCCGCGCGCTCGAGGAAGAGCGCGGTGCACTGTTGGCCAAGCCGGAGAGTCCTCTGAGCGAGGCGGATCGCGAGCGGCTGCTTGCGCTTGGCTCCGATTTGGAGCGGGCCTGGAACAGTCCTGGGGCGACGCCTGCCACGCGCAAGGGGATCATCCGAACCTTAATCCACGAAATCGTTGTATGCGTCGGCGATGCGGCAATTGAGCTTGTGATCCACTGGCAGGGCGGCGATCACACAGCGCTAGAGACCAGAAAGAACCGCACGGGCCAACACCGCTGGAGCACATCCGCAGATGTCATCGATCTCCTGCGTGTTCTGGCACGCCAGATGCCCGACGGCACGATCGCGGCGGTCCTCGACCGAGCGGCAAGTCGACGGGGCACGGTAACAGCTGGACCCGCGCCCGCGTTCGTCACTTGCGCAACCAGCAAGCTATCGCACCCTACCGGGAAGGCGAACGCATGGAGAGAGGAGAAATTACTCTGGATGAAGCCGCCGCTGCGTTGACGGTCAGCCCATCGACGGTTCGCCGTCTGATCGCGGAGCGAAGCTTGCCCGCGCACCAGCTGTGCAAGGGCGCACCCTGGGTGATCAAGGCGCCTGATCTGGAGCACCCCGAGGTCAGGAACGCCGCGCAGGCGCGGCGCTTCCGGCGCCCGTCGTCTGGCGATCTCCGCCAAAGAGAGCTTGAACTATAATGGCATAACGAGGTGGGCAGTATGAATCGGACTCGGGCGGCCCGAACAGGAGCAAATTGGCACCCTTACCCAACCAGCTGTCACCGGCGGCGAGCGCCATCACCTGCGCCTTGGAGATCATCGGCACGGCCTCGAAGTCGAAGCCGCCGAAGGTCTTCCCAGCAGACAGCCGCGCCTCGACGAGATGGCGCTCGGTGAGCCGGCGACCGCGTTCGGCGATCTCGTGCTCGGCAATGGTGGCGAGGAAGCGGGCCGCTGGCCAACCTTCCTTGTCGGACTGCTCGGCAAATTGCGCCCACAGCACCTTGATGGCCGGGAGGCGGAGCTCGTTGAGCAACAGATTGAGGCGCGCGGTATCAACGGTATTGGCTACGCTCATGCGGCACCTCCGATCTCGGCAGTACCGATGAGGCATTCGTAGGTGGCAAGGGGGTGCGAGCTGCACCACGACGTTCGGCAGGTGGGCGGGTCAGGAGCGAAGTGAGCGCGCAGCCGGTTAGGTTCAGGCAGTCGGCCGGCCTCGAGGTCGGCGGTGAGCTGATCGGCGAGTTCGGTCTCGCAGCCGCGTTCATGAGCGAGCGCGAGGAGATCGACCATGATCCGGCAGGCTTTTTTGTCCGGCAAGCGTTCGCGCAACCGATCGAAGGTCTTCCAATAGGCATCGCGCGGGAACAGCCGATCTCGGTAGACCAGATTGAGAAGCGCCATCGGCTTGCGCCGCAGGGAATGGATCACGTGCCGATAATCTCGAGACGATCATCGTAAAGGCGCACCCGCAGCCGGTGACCGATCAGGCGCGATGGCACCGTGTAGAACACCTTGCGCAGGGTGAAGCCGCCGGACGATGTCACGCGGACGATCACCTCTTCGTAGTCGGAGGTGCGCCGATCGGGCAGCTCCTGCAACACCACGCGCTCGCTATCGATCCGCTTGGCGTTGCGGGCATTGCGGCGGCTGACGATCTCGTCGATGAAGCCGCGATAGGTGGCAAGATCGTCGAAGTCGACAGTTCCGCGCAGCAGCAAGGCATCCGCGATTGCTCGCTTCAGATGACCGTGGGGCCCTTCGATCGAATCATTCTCGTGAGCAACGCCTCGATTGTTGCGGGAATGCCCCATGCCGTAATGGGCACAAAGGGCCTCGTATCGCTGCGTCAGATCATCCCGAGCATGGCAATCGAGATTGCGGAATGCGGCCGACAGGCTGTCGGTCCGATGCTCCCGCGGCGCCCCACCGAGCGACCAGAGGGCATTCTGCAGGCCTTCGGCCAGGGCAACGAAGCTCTCACCGCCAAGCACGACGTGGGCGTGCGCGAACCCGCAATAGGCCAAACGGACGTGATAGAGACGATGATCCAGCGGTGCGCCGATTTGTCGCCAGTGATGCGTCGCCTGGTGGGCGCTCGCTTCGCCGATCTCCGCCGCCTCGAAGAACGGATCCGCGAATTGACACAGGAGATCGAAGCGGTTGCCGATCGAGAGGACGTCACCCGCCGGCTGATGACAATTCCTGGTATCGGCGCATTGGGTGCGACCGCCGTACTTGCCGCGATCGGTGATGGGCTGCAGTTTCGCAAGGCCCGCGACCTTGCTGCCTGGCTGGGGTTAGTGCCCAGGCAATACTCGAGCGGCGGAAAACAGACGTTGCTTGGCGTCAGCAAACGCGGCAACCGTTATCTGAGAAAGCTTTTGGTGCAGGGCGCGCGATCCTGCTTCCGGCATTTGGACCGGACGCGCGATCGCCTAGGAAGCTGGCTCGACGGGCTCCAGGCTCGGATGCATCCGAACAAGGCCGTTGTCGCTCTAGCCGCCAAGATGGCCCGCATTGTGTGGGTGGTCTTGAACAAGCCCGGAGCACTCTACGAACGCAGAGATCCTGCCTTGCCTGACGCTTCTGGCTTCGATTGCAAGGCTCGGGAACAGTGATGACGAAACAGTGGATCAACATGCCGTAAGCCCTGTGCAAAAAAGCGGGCTTCCTGCCCGAACTATTTATTGGGAACGGCGTGCGCGGATCTCATCATGGCGTGGCTGCAACAGCAGTCCACTCGCGAGAGGCCGGATACATTTATGCAACTGGAAGCGCTGCATCGCGAATCCGTGCCAGATGGTCGGCTCGAGGACACGCCTGATCAATCAGACGCGGGCTTTCTGCCTCGAGTACGGTGTACCTTTGCGTCAGGGTGCCGGAATATTCAATCTCGAGTTGCCGCGCGTTTGAATGACGAAGGAAACGCGCTTGAAGATCCACTTGGTCCTCCTCCTTCACGGCAACGAAGCGCATTGTCGGTCGCGTAGCGGCCTCAGCGATCGCCTCGGCGTCGATGATATCGTTCTTGTTTGACTTCACGTAGGGCTTCACGAATTGCACGGGGATCAGGCGCACCTTGTGACCAAGTGCCTGTATCTTCCGGGCGAGCCACTGTGGACCGACGCAGGATTCCATGCCAACTATGCTTGGTTGTGCGCGCGCAAAGAACTGAAGAAGGGTGTCCCCTCGAAAGCGAAATTTCTGAACAGGTGTGCCGTCGCAGCTCAGGCCAACGACGTGGAATAGGTTCTTGCCAATGTCGATTCCATAGACAGCCGCGGGTCGCGGCAAATTGCGATCGGCCATGATACTCTCCTCTTTAGTCTGCCCTTCCTATGATGAGGGAGGAGGACGGGGCGGTCCATCCCATTAATGGTGACGCCCGCGGGCAAGCGGAAAGCTGTCGCGTATCTCATGGTTGCCCACGGGATGAGCGAACGGCGGGCGTGTAAAGCCATCGGCTGCTGCCGCATGACCATCAGATATCTGACAATCCGGGCGGACGATGCCGTCCTACGGCAGCGCATGCGGGCGATCGCCCACGAACGCCGTCGTTTTTGTTTGTCGGCGCCTGCACGTGCTGCTCAACCGGGAGGGCTACCTGGTCAAACCACAAGAAGCTGTTCCGGGGAAGAGAGGCTTGCGGTACGCCGCCGCGGCGGCCGCAAGCGGGCCGCCCTTGGGACCCGGGCGCCAATGACGGTGCCGATGGCCCGCAACGATCGCTGGTTGCTCGACTTCGTGTCGGATCAGCTGACCTGCGGCCGCCGCTTCAGCGTCCTCACCGTGGTCGATGACTGCACCCGCGAGTGCTTGGCGCTAGTCGCCGATACCTCGCTCTCCGGCATCCGCGTGGCGCGGGAACTGGACCGGCTGATGTTCGAGCGCGGCGAGCCCAGGATGGTGGTCAGCGACAACGGCACCGAGCTCACCAGCAACGCCATCCTGACATGGGCCGATCAAAGCCCCGTCGGTTGGCATTACATCGCGCCGGGCAAGCCCATGCAGAATGCGTTCATCGAGCGCTTCAATGGCCGGCTGCGGGACGAACTGCTCAACGAGACGCTGTTCACGTCACTGGCGCAGGCCCTCGTCGCGCTCGGATGCGGGCGGGCCCACTACAACGACGCACGACCACACTCTCAGCTCGGATGGAAAACGCCGTCCGAGTTCGCCGACACCTGCCATCCGCGACGGGATCTGGCGCTGTGCGTTATGCCGAAGGCTCTGCGCCAGCTCCCGTCGCTCCCCCAACTGGGCAAATCCAACGACCGGGGCGAACTCAGGGCTGGATAAAACTTGGGGCAAGGTCAGCACGTGCGGATGCAGGTCAATGTGTTGGGTGCCGAGCGTCGGCGGCGATGGAGTTACGACGAGAAGGTCCGTCTGTCGAGGAGACGTTTGCAGGCCGGCGAGACGGTCTGCGGCGTCGCGCGCCGGCATGGGGTGGCTCACGACTTCCAGCTCTTCGAACGTCAGCGCCAACTGCGCTTGCGGGTAAATCCGCGCACCGTCGTCGGTTTGCCACAGCCTCTTCCGCCGCCAGCTCGTCCCCGGTGGCGTCAGATCTGACGCTTTAGCTTGGCGATCTGCAACTTCTGCTGCGCAATCAGTGCCTCGCATAGCTTGCTGTTCCGGCAGGCGCGCCAAGCCGCCTGGGCGGTGATGCGGTGCCAGCTCTGGTTCCTGTCGAGATCACACGTGCACCGGCATCGATCAGCACGTCGCAACTGGCGTCTTCGCCTCCTAAGCAACGCGCAACGGCTGGAATCATCGAGATCGAGCTTAGCGGCGGCTGTCGTGTTCGCGTTGATCGCGACGAGCTGCAGCGGGTTTTTGAGCTTCTGCGACGACGATGATCCCGCTCCCGAGCGGCGTCAGGGTATGGATCGCGACTGGCCACACCGACATGCGTCGGGCCATGCAAAGTTTGGCGCTTGCGGTTCAGGAAAGCTTGGAGCGCGATCCCCATGCCGGCGATCTCTATATCTTATGGGGCCGCCGCGGCCTTCTGGTCAAGATTCTCTCGCATGACGGCTTGGGCATGTCGCTCTATGCCAAGCGCCTGGATCACGGCAGGTTCATCTGGCCGTCGACGTCGGTCGGCGCGGTGTCGATCTCGGCAGCGCAAATGGCTTACATGCTCGAGGGCATCGACTGGTGGACTCCCCAACTGAGCTGGCGGCCGCAGAGCGGGGGCTAATCCAGGAAAATCCTCATATTGCCGACATTTGGGAGTCCCAATGCATTCAATCTGTGATTCACTGCGTCGCATGAATGCGGATCGCGACGCCGCTCCGGATGACGTTGCCGCCCTGAAGGCGGCGCCGGCAGCCGAGCGCGCTAAGGGTACGGAGATCGCCGCCGAGCTCGCGGTCGCCCGTGCGAAAGCGTCGGAAGACGCGCCGAGTGGCCAGACCTTCCCGGAGCACCTGAACTCAGGACTGGATAACACTTGGGGGCGAGGTCACGATAAATGTCAGTGGCTAGTTTGATGATGTTGTCGCAGCCGCTACCGCCGGGAATGTCCGAAGTTTTGTGTAAGCGATTTCTGTGAAGGTGGGTTTTGCGTTTGAGACATTGAAAGCTGGCATCGACGGCATGGCCGATAATTCTGCTTGGCCGGACCGAGCGGTCAAGCCCCGAAGCCGCGCAGCGGCGCGCCGCAGGCGCGGGGCTTGACGGCGAAGGTTCGGTCCAAACGATCATGGTCGGCGCCGTGATGTCGGTTGTGATCATCAGCGCGCTGTTCCGGGAAACCGCGCGCCGAAGTGGATGGCGAACTGCCCCATCGCGGCAGTCCATTCAACCGGTCGCCGCCAATAAACGCCAGCGTTCCTGAGGGCGAGATACAACAGCTTGAGCGCCGCCTCGTCGGTCGGGAAGCTGCCGCGGGTCTTGATGATCTTGCGCAGCGAACGATGTAGCGCCTCGACCCCGTTTGTCGTGTAGATCATCTTTCGGATGCCAGGCGCGAAGGCGAAGAACGGCACTACGTGCTCCCACGCTTTGCGCCAGATCTGGCCAATGGCGGGATAGCGCTTGCCCCATTCGGCCTCGAACTCGGCAAGCCTCAGCGCCGCCGCGTCGGCACTCTCAGCCCGATAGATCGCCTTTCGAGGGCAGGATCGCCTTGCGGTCCTTCCAGGAGACGAAGGCAAGGCTGTTACGGATCAGGTGCACGATGCAGGTCTGCACCAGCGTCTGCGGGTAGACCGATGTGATCGCCTCGGGAAACCCCTTCAGCTCGTCGACGACGGCAATCAGGATATCGTTGACGCCGCGCGCCTTGAGTTCGTTGACGACCCGCAGCCAGAATTTGGCGCCCTCGGTCTGCTCGATCCAGAGCCCGAGCGTCCTTCTCGCCATCGGCATTGTAGGCGAGCGCAACGTAGACCGCCTTGTTCTTGACCAGCCCTTCGTCGCGTATCTTGACCCGCAGCGCGTCAAAAAAGACGATTGGGTACACGGCGTCGAGCGGCCGGCTCTGGCATTCCCGGACCTCATCGAGGACGGCGTCGGCCACCCGGCTAATGAGATCGGGCGAGACCTCGGCGCCTTAGAGCTCGGCCAGGTGGCCCTGGATCTCCCGCACCGTCATGCCGCGGGCATAGAGGCTCAGGATCTTGTCGTCGAAACCATCGAACCGGGTCTGCCCCTTGGCGGTCAACTGCGGCTCGAAGCTGCCGGCCCGATCGCGAGGCACGGTAATCTCGATCTCGCCATCCTCCGTCAGGATCGTCTTCGAGCTTGTCCCGTTGCGGCTGTTGCCTGAGCCCCGGCCGGCAGGATCACCCTTCTCGTAGCCCAAATGCTCGGTCAGCTCGGCTCCAAGTGCGCGCTCGATCAAGGCCTTCTTGAGCTGCTTGAACAGCCCATTCTCGCCGGTCAGGTTTTCGGGCTTGCTGTAGTTCGCAAGAAGCTGGTCCAGCAGTTCAGGGGTAATCGTCGTATCGGTGGTCATGTGAGTCTCCAATTAAGGTAAACTCACAGAAACCTCCTTACACATCGTTCCGGACACCCTCCTACCGCCCCGCTCGCAGAGGAGGTCCGTAACGCACAGAGCCGTGGCACGAGCCACTATCGGTCGCAGCTATTTTATCAGACAAGACTCTGCATAAGAGTCGTTGAGGTCCGCGATCGCCTTGCGGATGGCCCCGTTGAGTTCGTCAAGCGAGAAGAAGCGCCGGTTCCGCAGCCGCGCCAGCACAAACCGCTGGACGATCTGCACCGCCACTTCCACCTTCGCCTTGTCGCGTGGTTTGCGCGGACGCGTGGGCAGGATCGCGGTGCCGTAGTGCTCGGCCAGCTCCTGGTAGGTGCGGTTGATGCCCGGCTCATAGCGACAGGTGGCGGTGACGCCGGCCTTCAGATTGTCGCAGACGATCGCCTTCGGCACGCCGCCGATCGCGCGCAACGTATTGGCGTGCAGCCCGATCCAGTCGGCCAGCCCTTCCGACCAACGCGCCTCGGCAAAGGTGTAGTTGGATGCTCCTAGCACCGCGACGAAGACATGGGCCAGCCGCTGCGCGCCGGTCGCGGCGTCGAACACCGGCACCGTGTCGCCCGCGAAGTCGACGAACAGCTTCTCTCCAGGCCCATGCGTCTGCCGCATGGTCGGCGAGATCGCCTCGCTCCATTCCCGGTAGAGATCGCAAAACCGGCTGTAGCCATAGCCGTCGGCGTGCTCCGCGCGATATTCCTCCCACAACAGGAGCAACGTCACGCTGCGCCGCTTCAGCTCCCGGTGCACCGCCTTCCAGTCGGGCAACGGCCGCGCCGGCTTCTCCTCGAATGTCGGCGGCGTGAACAGCCGGCGCTCGAGTTCGCCGTCGTCCATCCCTTCCGGCACCGGCCAGGTGATGCCGATCACGGCAGCCCGCCGCAGATACTCGCCAACCGTCGATCGGCTGATGCCGACCGTGACGGCGATCTGCCGCTCGCTCACGCCAAGGGCGTGCCGCAGTCTCAAAACTTCTCGAACCTTCCGCATCGGCGCTCTCTCGGCGGGCATCAGACCTTCCCTTGCTTGGTCGCAAAGGTGGGCTGGTCCGCGATTCGATCGCCGTCTTCGAGAGCGTCAGGCGGTCTCAACAGGGTGGCCGGCTTCGATCGGAATGGGTGGCCGACTTCCGTCGGAATCGGTGGCCGGATTGCGTCGGAATACTGGAGGGTTCAAATAGGTCCCGCGTCGCAGATCTCGCCGCAAGTCCAGCGCGGGACCTATTTGAAGCTGGATTGAACGAAGCCGCGTCTTGTGAGCGAGGACCTATGGGGGCTCGATCTAGGCGCCGGTAGGCGCGATTGACCCGATGTCGGGCCCGCGAGCGAGTGTGGCCGCAGATTGCCGTTGATATTGGCAGCAGAGGATGCCGGCGTCGATAGCGTCGAACGGCGCGTCAAGCCCAAGCGGCTGACTATCGCCCGTTCGCCGCGCGTTGTGAGCGTGCTTGATCGTTCCGACGGAGAACGTCGGCATGGCGATGCCTGCAGTGGGAGCGAACAAGTCGAGGTAGTCGGTCATGATGTATCGCAGCGAGGTGCTGCGCGTCGCGGCGTTTGCGCACGCGGCACAGGCCCAATCTCGACCATGCGGCCTCCGCAGATGGGGCACAAGTCGAGGCGGTGACCAATGAGGATGGCGCAGCGCTCACGATAGTCGACAGCTTCGGCAGGCGGAGGCGGCTCTGGCGCCTTTAGCGCCGCTCGGATGCGCGCGAGTTTGGCGACGCGGCAGGCGTTCGCCAGGAAGCCAAAATGACGGATGCGGCGAAACCCCTTCGGCAATACGTGGAGCAGAAAGCGACGAAGGAACTCCTCAGTGTCGAGCGTCATCACTTTGGATCTGTTGCCAGCGCGATAATCCTTCCACCGGAAGCGGACGTGGCCCTGGTCACAGGTAAGGAGCCGGCCGTTGGCGATTGCAACGCGATGGGTGTAGCGCCCGAGATAGGCCAGAACCTGTTCTGGTCCGCCGAAGGGACGCTTGGCGTAGACGACCCACTCGACCTTGCGGAGGGCGGTTAGATGGCGGGCGAATGCCGCTGGCTCGACGAGGTGCGCGAGATGGCCGAAGAACTGGAGCTTGGTGCCATTGAACGCCGCCTGCAGGCGCTCCAGGAACAGCCGACGATACAATCGTGACAGGACGCGAACGGGAAGGAAGAAGCCGGGGCGACAATGAACCCAGCTTCCATCAGGGGCGATCCCGCCGCCTGGCACGAGGCAATGGGCATGCGGATGATGCGTCAGGGTCTGGCCCCAGGTATGGAGAATGGCGATCATCCCGGTCTCGGCACCGAGATGCTTCGGGTCGGCGCTGATGAGACGGATCGTCTCGGCTGCTGCCTTGAGCAGGATGTCGTAGACCGCCGTCTTGTTCTGCAGCGCGATGGCGGCCACCGGCGCCGGCACGGTGAAGACGACATGGAAATAGGGGACCGGCAGCAGGTCGGCCTGGCGCTCGGCGAGCCATTGGGCGCGCGCGAGCGCTTGGCACTTTGGACAGTGCCGATCGCGACAGCTGTTATAGGCGACGCGGACCAGGCCGCAGTCGTCGCACCGCTCGACGTGGCCGCCGAGCGTCGCTGTGCGACACGCCTCGATGGCCGCCATCACACGGCGCTGATCGGAGGACAGCCGAGGACCCTGCGCGGCACGGAAGGCGCCGCCGTGGCGGCGGAGGATGTCCGCCACCTCGAGCACGGGGCGCATATGCGCAGCTCAGTCGGGTGGGATCACCCTGACGGAGAGTCCATCGAATGGGCTGGTCGTGCGGGCGAGCAGGTTGGTCGCAACCTGAGCGTAGCGCGCGGTCGATCCCAGGTCGGCATGTCCGAGCAGAACTTGAATGATGCGAATGTCGATCCCGCTTTCCAGGAGATGGGTCGCAAACGAGTGCCGGAGCGTATGGACAGTAATCGGCTTGGCAAGCCGAGCGCGGCGGCGGGCGGCGCGGCAGGCCGCCTGGACGCAGCGGACGCTGACATGTTCACTTGGGTCTTGGCCTGGAAATAGCCACAGCCCCGGTCGGGCTCGCATCCAGTACGTACGCAGAATCTCCAGCAGTCGCGGAGAAAGCATCGCGTAACGATCCCTGCCGCCCTTACCGTTCTCGATGTGGATCAACATTCGCTTGCTGTCGATCGAGCTCACCTTCAGGCGGACGACTTCACTAACCCGTAAGCCAGCCGCATAAGCCGTCGCCAGCACGACGCGATTGCGCACCCCTGTAACCGCGTCCAGGAAGCGCTCGATCTCTTCGGCACTAAGCACGAGCGGGAGCTTGTCGGGCTTCTGGCCACCAATGATCCGCTCGAATGCCTCCGTCTGCCCGAGTGTGACGCCGTAGAAGAACCGCAGCGCGCAGGCCACCTGATTGATGTGGGACCACGAGCGCTTTTGGCCGATGAGATGTAGTTGGTAGGCGCGGACCTGCTCGAAACTCAACCGGTCCGGGGCATAGCCGAAATGGCGGCTAAACTTTGCGATCGCATAGATATAGGATTGTTGAGTCGACGGCGACAGATTGCGGACCGTCATGTCCTCGATCATGCGCTGCCGAAGAGGGCTCATCGTAGCCATCTGGGTCTCCTGTCTTGAGAGGGGTGGTGCGAAGACCAACATCCTCTCAGACAGGACACCTCAGTTCAGCAGGTTTGCCCCCTACTGCCGCGTAGCGGGTTCGTTCAATCAGTGGCCGGCTTGCATCGGATTACGCATGCTGGGGCCGGCAGCCATGGCGACGGGCGACGTCTGTGACAACCGCCCCCAGCTCGAGGCTTTCCGCGGCAATCTGTGCCTTCAATTCATCCGGCCACCGCTTGCGACCTGCGCCAGCGAACACTTCAATACGCGGTGACAACGGTCGTCTTATGGTAAGCGCGAATTTCTCCGCACCTTTTGCTTTTGAGTGCCGTGATGCATGAGGTGTCCACCAAAATAGGTGGACACTGAACCTCCTCCGAATGAGTGGACACCTGTAGTAGGCTCGTTGAGCCCGGAGGTGTCGAATGGAACGTCAACGTCGGTCGTTTACCGAGGATTACAAGCGTCGGGCCGCCGAACTGGTCGCGTCGAGCGGTCGCTCGATCGGGTCGGTTGCTAAGGAGCTCGGTCTGCGGGATTCGGTGCTGCGACGGTGGGTAGATAAGCTCCGGCAGGAGCCGGGATCGGCGGCGTGGCGACCCACCACGCAGGCGACGCCGATGCCGGCGGACCAGGCTTCGGAGATCGCCCGCCTACGTCAGGAGAACGAACGGCTGCGCATGGAGCGCGACATTTTAAAAAACTGTCCAGCGTCGTGGCGCGCCTGCGCGGAATAGAAACAGCCTTGTGCTATCCTTTAGCTCGGAGGGTAGCGGCCGTCAGCTTATTGGAGGCGCTGTCCCCGTTAAAAAACGTGGTCCATGGGCGCATGCGGACTTGAGAGTGGTGACGCCGTTTCGACGGCGATCCCGATTAGGAAGATGACAAATTGGCATAGCCCTGACCCTCCAGCCCATCATCGGACGGAGGAGTTGCGATGCCTAACAGGACAACCGACCGCGGCCCGGACCTAAAGCTGGTCAACCTCGGCGCGGCCCTATCGATATCGGATCAAAGATGCACATGGCCGCGGTAAACCCGGCCTGCACCGACAAGCCAGTGCGTGCATTCGGCACATTCACGCAAGACCTGCATGAACTGGCGGACTGGTTCAAGATGTGCGGCGTGACCAGTGTCGCGATGGAATCCACTGGGGTCTATTGGATCCCAGTCTACGAGATCTTAGAACAGCGCGGGTTTGAGGTCATTCTGGTCAACGCGCGGTACGCCAAGAATGTACCTGGCCGTAAAACCGATCTCAGCGATGCCGCTTGGTTACGCCAGCTCCACTCCTATGGCCTGTTACGGGGCAGCTTCCGACCCGATGCCGAGATCGCAACGTTGCGAGCCTATCTACGCCAGCGCGAGCGGCTCGTGGAATATGCTGCCGCCCATATCCAACATATGCAAAAGGCTCTGATGGAGATGAACCTGCAGCTCCATCATGTTGTGTCGGATATCACCGGCGCGACCGGCATGCGGATTATCCGAGCCATTGTTGCAGGCGAACGCAATCCCGACGTCCCGGCAACCTATCGGGACGTGCGCTGCCACTCATCGATCGAGACGATCCGCGCAGCGCTCGTAGGCAATGACCGCCACGAACATGTTTTCGCGTTAGCTCAATCACTGGAGCTCTACGACGTTTATCAGGCAAAGATGCTCGACTGTGATCGCAAGCTCGAAGTCCTGATCAGTGCATTGAACACCAAAGGAGCAAGACCGGTCGGAAACCTAGCCAAGCCGCGCGTAAAGACCAAGCAGGTCAACACCCCCACCTTCGATGTCAGGACCGCACTGTACAGAGTGCGGGGCGTCGATTTGACTGAGATCCACGGGTTGGGTCCGTCGCTCGCATTGAAGCTCATTGGCGAGTGCGGTATCGATCTAACGGCATGGCCGAGCGCCAAACACTTCACTTCCTGGCTCTGCCTCGCACCCGGCAACAAGATCTCCGGCGGCAAGGTGCTGTCTTCGCGCACACGGAGATCTTCAAGTCGCGCAGCTGCGTTGTTGCGTTTGGCAGCCACAACCGTGGGGCGGAGCGAGACAGCGCTGGGAGCATTCTATCGCCGGTTGTCAGCACGTGCGGGTAAATCGAAGGCGGTGACGGCGACGGCTCGCAAGATTGCGGTTTTATTCTACAACACACTCCGGCACGGCATGAGCTACAAGGATCCTGGCGCCGACCAATATGAGCAGCAATATCGTAGCCGCGTCCTCGCCAACCTACAGCGCCGGGCGAAATCGCTAGGCTTCGTGTTGCAGGCCATCCCGGGCGACGCCAATCCGGCTGTTTCTTAGGAAGTCGATCGCGATCTTCGTCGGAACCCGGACATGAGCTTCCGCTTCATCGAAGACCATCGCGAGACCTATCCGGTCCGCCTGATGTGCGCCGTGCTCGAGGTCTCGCCGGCCGGCTATTACGCCCGGCGCGAGCGCCCGGTGAGCGAGCGGGCAAAATCAAATGCCACGCTCCGGGCAGCGATCCGGCTGGTCCATCAAGACAGCAGCGGACGCTACGGCAGCCCCCGCGTCCATGCCGCCCTGCGGGCGCAGGGCCGTGGTCCCAGTCGCGGTCGAATTGAACGGATGATGCGTCGGTACGGTATTCGCGCCATCATGGCACCGCCGCGCCGTGTGCGCACCACCGACAGCCGCCACGGTCTGCCGATCGCACCGAACCTGATCGCGCGGGACTTCACCGCGGAAGACCCGAACCGGGTCTGGCTCGCCGATATCACCTATATTCCGACCGCTGAAGGTTGGCTGTATCTGGCGGCCGTCATGGACCTGTTCAGCCGAAAGATCGTCGGCTGGGCCATGCGGGATCATATGCAGGTCGAACTTGCATCTGCCGCCCTGACGATGGCGATCCAGCAGCAACTCGCGCTCAAGTCCAGAGCGATATCTTCGCCTTCATCGAGGGCTTCTACAACCGAACCAGGCTCCATTCCGCCATCGGATATATCCCCCCGATCGAAATGGAGCTAAAAGCCGCTTAACCCGTCCACTTTTTCGAGGGAAGATCAGGATCGCTTATTATGGGCAATACACCCGCTCAGCGCTTTATCCGTTGGCGCGCTACATCAACCAGACGTTAGGTATTTGGTTGAAGCGAAAGTACAAGCGCTTCCATCACCGTTTAGGACGCGCGCGTCTCTTCCTGGAGAAGATCGTGCGTGAGAACCGCAGGCTCTTTGTGCATTGGCAACTCGGCGGTGGCGGCAAGCTTGCCTGATGGGAGCCGGGTGAGGCGAGAGTCTCACGCCCGGTTCTGCGAGAGGCTGGAGGTGAAATCCCTCCGGCCTACTCACCCCACCATCCGGATCCTGGCGAAGGGCAAATGCACGACCGGCCGGATCTGGACGTATGTGCGGGATGACCGGCCGTTCGCCGGGCCTGCGCCGCCGGCGGCGGTCTATTATGCCTCGGGCAACCGACGGGGCGAACATCCTCAGAGGCATCTGGCCGCCTTCGCCGGCATTCTGCAGGCGGATTGCTATGGCGGCTTCGAGCCGTTGTTCGATCCAAAAAGGAAAGCAATGCCGATCACTCCGGCATTTTGCCTGGCCCATGCGCGGCGGGGATTCTTCGAGCTGGCTGACATCGAGAAAGCCGCCCGGGAAGGCAAGGGCAAACCGGTCTCCCCGATCGCGCTGGAGGCGGTCAGGCGTCTTGACGCCCTGTTCGAGATCGAGCGCGCCATCAACGGCCGTGGTGCCGACGAGCGGCGTGCTGTGCGCCAGGAGCGGAGCAAGCCGCTGCTCGACGACATGCACGCCTGGCTGCTCCGCGAGCGAGAAAGCCTCTCCCGCTCCGCCGAGGTCCTGAAGCCCATGAACTACATGCTCAAGCGCTGGGACGGCTTCGTCCGCTTCCTCGACGATGGCAGGATCTGCTTGATCAACAATTGCGCTGAGCGTGCATTGAGAGGCATTGCCTTGGGAAGGCGCAACTGGACCTTCGCTGGCAGCCAACGTGGCGCCGACCGTGCCGCTATCATGCTGACGATGATCACGACCTGTCGCCTCAACGACGTCGATCCCAAGGCTTGGCTCGCCGACGTCCTCGCCCGGATCGCCGATCTTCCCACCTCGCGTCTGCGCGAACTGCTGCCCTGGGAATGGAAGCTCCTTCACCAAGCCGGCAAGTCCGCCGATCAGCAAGCCGCCTGACCTTCACGCAACGCCATCGTAGAACTCGCCGTGCTCGCGCGCATGCGTCAATCAGGCGGCCTTCGTCGTATGCGTACGCTCCTCAAGCGGTGGAATTGGTGAAAGCTCCTGTCGCGGCTTAGCCCCGGCGGATACCGACAGGCTTGGCACCACGATCGATGATTTCGGCGCGAAAGCCGTCGCCGTCGTACCCTTTGTCACCAATGAGGGCAGACATCGGTGGCGCGAGTTCCAAAAGGGCCGGCGCTGCGGCTATATCTGCATCCTGGCCTGGAGTGAGATGAAATGCGCAAGGTCTGCAGTCAGGGTCGCTCAGCGCATGGATTTTCGTGGTCCGCCCACCGCGCGAGTGGCCGATCGCTTGTTCATGCTCCCCCCCTTTTCCGCCGCTCGCCGAGCGATGCGCTTGATCGAGGTGGAGTCGATGGATAAAGTCACGCCGTCCTTGCCACAGCGGGCGAGCGCTTCAAAGATCGCCTGCCAATGTCCACGCTTGGCCGAGCGATTGAACCGATTGTAGATCGTTGTGTAAGGACCGTAGTCGGGCGGACAATCGCGCCAGCGTGCGCCGCACTGAAGCATGTGAATGATACCGCTGATGATGCGCCGATCGTCATCGCGCGCCGGGCCGGTCTGGTTCATCGGCAGATGCGGCTCTATCTGAGCCCACTGCTTGTCGTTAAGCCAAAACAGCCCTTTGCGCATCGAAGTCCCCCGTGCCGAATCAACTCGGTGCGAGGGAATCAGAACCGGCTAATTAGGTACAGACCCTAAATCCAAAGATCAAATCGCTCAAGCGGCGCGCTGCACGGGGGTCCGTCAGTGGCGAACAAAACACGCTTGCTTAGATCCATAATGATGGCGGAAAGGGTACTATTCGGATACTGCGTATCCTGGTTCGGGTGACAGCAAATGGATGCCGGGTAAGAGAAATGGTCTTTGAGGCCCAACAAAATATGATCCACATCCACCTGCCCGAGCCTTGAGCGCAGATGTCGACCAAAGCGACGGGACCGAAACGGACTGTCGGGCACAAAGCGCTCCCATTCTGAAGGTATTCGTGTTCCCGGCTCAAAATGATTTGCGTGTGAAATTACCCCATCCTCAGGATAAATGTACCGTTTGTCATTGGGGGAGCTCTCAATGTTGATAATCTCGCCATCAGCATGGCCAATCAGGTAGTTCATAGAGATGTTTCGATCAGCGCGGATAATCGCGCTTATCGCGCGGTCGAATGTCGGCGCCTGAAGGATGGACCGGCACCTCAGCTTAAACGGGGCGGTCATGAGTGCCGAGCCATCAATAGGCGAAACCAAGCTGTTGCAGACTAGCCCGATCCCAGCTTCATTCAGTCCCGCTATGGGGCCGGCGCAGCCTGCTTCGAAGATGCCCAGCCATTGCGGGTTAGCGGGCGTCACTACTTTGCCTACAAAAAGGGTGCCCCGAACTGCCGCTTGCCCATCGATCGTTTGCGCCAGCATTGTTGTATTTTGCGCGGTTACCTCGGGCATTAATCCGGCAGACGTGCAGCCATCCAAAATCCCATACGATAGATCGGCGGCTCGACGTGCCATCAGGCGTAGCCAAATCTCATGCCGGACGTTAAGCATCACAACCGTATAGAGGGGCATAAAGGCAGCGTCGGCAATTCCCCTCAGCTCTTCAACGTAGTCGGGTCGTAGATCTTCAAGGAAGCGCAACCAACCAGTTGCTTCAGCTTGAATTTGCGCAAGATTAGTTCCGTTAGCGCAAAAGCGTTTTAAATAAAAGTCAGCATTGGCCGCGATTTCCGATCGCATCAGCTCTCCTTGCTGCTGTCCCCTTTCGCGGGGTATCGCAGTAAAGACGGTAAGCTTAAGACTCATTGAAAGATCTCCTTGCATTGGTATGTCCGCTTCTACGCGGTGGGCGGAGCGACGCGATAACTCGGATCGAAGTCGTGAGCCTTGTACGGTGACCCGGATGGTGTATAGAGATCCGATGGAGAGGCTGCTGGTAGCTGAAGTGCTTGGCACGCTCATTAACTCACAAGCGTATGGCATCTAGTCTAGAGAGCGGCAATCGGTGGGGCGTTAGCTCAAGACCTTCGTCGCCGGTATTGTTCCGGCCCGCAGCCCGCAAATGCAACGACGTTAGACGATCAGTTCAGGTCCGGCGTTACGTCTAACAATTGCTTAAGTTCATAGCCTGTCATCCAGAACAGCCAATCGTTAGCGACGATATTCTCTTGCACCAGGTGAATGTCTGCTCCGCCTGGTTCATTGTGAACCGGATCATAGACGTTCTTATCCAACGACCACCGCCCAGCTAGGCCACAGAGAAAGTCGGGAGCCCACATCGCAAGACTGACGCCACGCATAGTCCCCGTCATGATCTTGAGCAGGCCCGAGCCCCTGAAGTCGGGGC
Source organism: Bradyrhizobium sp. CCBAU 53340 (assembly GCF_015291645.1). Taxonomy (NCBI): domain Bacteria; kingdom Pseudomonadati; phylum Pseudomonadota; class Alphaproteobacteria; order Hyphomicrobiales; family Nitrobacteraceae; genus Bradyrhizobium; species Bradyrhizobium sp. CCBAU 53340. The sequence goes on along the minus strand of NZ_CP030056.1, from coordinate 699,351 downwards.
GGATCCAGATATCCCCGTGGTACACCACTTTACCTGTAATGCTGCGCGCCATCTGAGCAGTACAAACGCAGCGATCTTCAGGATGTGCATCTATCGTCGGATTCGCATAGAAGAACTTCAGCGTTTCGAGGTGTGCTGCAAGGGTGGTTTGCGACAGGTCATAGAAGCGCGCGGCCTCGACGAGCGCCACTTTGTTTTCCTTATCAAAACCCACAAGCCAATACCCTTCGCCCGTTCGAATCGGTGAGCGGTCTGGCCGAAAGATGGGATAAGTATTGGGTTTGTCTGCTAGCGAGGCTGTGATCGCGATGTACTCGTTGAAATCACACCCAATGGAAAGCCTGATGCCCATTTTCGCGGCCGCGTCATCGTAAACCTGGAGAAAGCGCAGCAAGGGATTCAAGGTGTATGTCATATTTGTTAGTCCTCTGTGTGAGGCTGGTTGTATCCTTTTATCGATCCTCACTGCTCGGCCGCAAGAGATTCCTGCCTATCTACTCTTGTAGGGTGAGTGATCTAGGCCGACCGCTCGTAGCTAGGAAACGTTCTCTTCCTGGATTGCCTAAGGAAAACCATGCTGTGAAAGCGACGGCCGTGCGGACGGCATGTCCTATCGTTAGGAGCAATAGGATTGAGGCGACGCCGATCCTATGCCAGGATCATGCGTAAACTCGGCGTGAGCCGCAACGAGCTGTTCGCACAGATCGACAAGCCGGCGCTCAACGCCCTGCCGCCGATGCCATATCAGTATGCCGAGTGGAAGAAGTGCCGAGTCGCGCCCGACTATCACGTCGAGATCGCCGGTCACTACTACTCGGTGCCCTCGCGTCTGATCCGCGAAGAGCTCGAGGCGCGCGTCACCGACAGGACGGTCGAGATCCTGCACAAGGGCAGCCGGGTTGCCAGCCACGCCCGCTCTGACGTACCCCAATGCCACACCACGATCCCGGAGCACATGCCGAGCGCGCACCGGCGTTATGCCGAATGGACCCCGGCGCGGATCAAGCGAGAAGCCGCCAAGATCGGCCCTGCCACGATCGCTCTCGTCGAAGCAATCATGAAAGCCAAACCACACCCCGAGCAGGGCTTCCGGGCTTGTCTCGGCATTTTGCGGCTCGCGCGCAGCTACGGCTCGGCCCGCATCGAGGCCGCCTGCCAGCGTGGCAACGACATCGGCGCGACCACCTACGGCTCGATCAAGTCGATCCTGCAGCACGGGCTCGATCGCGCCTACGCCAACGAGAGACCGCCAGACGGCCCACCGATCCGACACGGCAATATCCGCGGCACCGATTACTACCAGTGAAGAAAGGAGAGACGATGTTGACACATCCCACCCACGACCGCCTCGTCGCGCTCGGGCTTACCGGCATGGCGAAGGCCCTCGACGAACAGCAGCGACAACCCGACATTGCCGCGCTGGCCTTCGAGGAGCGCCTCGCACTGCTCGTCGACCGTGAAGCGACCGAGCGCGAGAACAAGCGGCTGGTTGCTCGGTTGCGGTTCGCAAGTCTCCGGCAGAACGCCGTCGTCGAGGATATCGACATGAAGGCGCCGCGCGGGCTCGACAAGCCGCTGTTCCAAAAGCTCGTCGCTGGCGAGTGGATCGACCGGCATCAGAACCTGCTCATCATCGACCCGACCGGCGTCGGCAAGAGCTGGATTGCTTGCGCCTTGGGCCACAAGGCCTGCCGGGACAACCGCTCCGTGCTTTATCAACGGCTGCCGCGGCTGTTCGAGGCGCTCACTCTCGCGCGGGGCGACGGCCGCCACGCTCGCCTGCTCAGGACCCTGGCGCGCGTCGAGCTTCTGGTCCTCGACGACTGGGGACTTGCCCCGATGACTGCCGAGCAGCAACGCGACCTGTTGGAGATGATGGAGGATCGCCATGGCCGCGGCTCGACCTTGGTGACAAGCCAGCTCCCGGTCGAGCATTGGCACGAGCTCATCGGCAACCCAACCATTGCCGACGCTATCCTCGATCGCCTCGTACACAACGCCCACAGGCTCAATCTCAAGGGCGAGAGCCTGCGCAAAGCCGCCGCCAAGCGTCAGACGCTTGACGACGAGCCCGCCAACTGACCTGATGACGACGTCGTCGCGAGACCCCGCCTCGGCAGGCGGCCGGGATCATCGGAATCCACGGCCGGCTTCAATCGGTACAGGCGGCCGGCTTCGCCCGGAATCCGCGGCCGACTTCGTCGGAATACGCACCCAGCAGGTGCACGACTGGCGACGCCGGGCACGTTTGGGCCAGTTGGTGCTGCCGACTTCGGAGACGCTGTCGTTCGTGCCGGTGGTATCGGAATCGGCGCTACCGGCGGCCGCAGAGCCGACCAGGTCGCCGGAAGCAGCCATTGTGACGGTTGAGCTCCAGGGAGCACGCGTGGAGGTGCGGGGGGCGCCTGGCCTTGCTGTGTTGAGCGACGTGTTCTTAGCGCTTCGACGGACACGTTCATGCTGACGCCGCCCGCGAGCCTCATGCTTTACGTGGCGACGCAACCTGTAGACTTCAGAAAAGGTGCGGAGGGCTTGGCGCTGTTGGCGAAGGAGACGCTGGGCCATGACCCGATGAAGGGTGTGCCGGTGGTGTTCCGTGCGATGCGCTCTAACCGGGTGAAGATCGTCGTCTGGGATGGCAGCGGCCTTGTGATGTACTGGAAGCGGCTCGATGGCAGCGGCTTCAAATGGCCTCACATTGTGGCCGGCGTGATGCGGATGAATGCCGCCCAGCTGTCGGTGCTTCTGGCTGGCATGGATTGGACGCGCATGCATGCGCCTCGCGACGCACCGCCGAAAGCACTTGCGTAAAGATACAAATCTTCGCTGCATCGGGGCGCGAAGCATGGCAGACTCGGGGCAATGAGTGATTTGCCTGATGAACTGCCGAGCGATCCGGCCGAGTTGCGGGTCTTTGCCGCGGCTCTGCTGGATCGCTGCGCCAGGCTCGAGCGGTTGCTCAAGCTTGCAAAAGATGCGCAGTTCGGTCGGTCCTCGGAAAAGCTGGACGCTGATCAGCTGCAGTTTGTTCTGGAGGATATCGATCAGGCCGTCGCCGCCCTCGAAGCAGCCGAAGATCGCCCCAATCCCAGAGTTTGCGAGAAGAGAGCTGCCGCGCGCAGAGCCAACAGGGTTTAACTTCCGTGGCATTTGCCGCGCATCGTCGAAATCCTGATGCCAGCGGAGACCAGTTGCCCGTGTTGTAACGGCGACCTCTTCGAGATCAGTCACGATGAGAGTCAGAGGCTCGATGTCGTTCCGGCGCAGTATCGCGTCATCGTAACCCGCCGGCCCAAGCTGGCCTGCCGCGCCTGTCACGGCGTCGTCCTCCAGCAGGCTGCGCCCGAGCGACTGATCAGGGGAGGATTGCCCACCGAGCGGCTGGTCGCGCATGTGATCGACGCCAAGTATCATTGGCATTTGCCGCTTTACCGCCAGGCGCAGATGTTGGCGACCCACGGAATAGCGCTGGATCGTTCCACGCTCGCCTTCTGGGTCGGCTATGCGGCCCAGGAATTGAAGGCATCGTCTGCGCCAGCTTCTGCTCGCCTCCTCGAAGCTCTGTGTCGATGAGACTCCCGCACCGGTGTTAGATCCGGGGCGCGGCAGGACGAAAACTGGCTACTTCTGGGCGCTGTCACGCGATGACAGGCCCTGGGCCGGACCTGACCCACCTGGGTGGTTTACGCTTATGCACCGGGCCGTGGAGCCGTCCGGCTTGAGGCTGCTCGAAGGCTATCGCGGCATCATCCACTGCGACGGAGCTTACAAGACGATGATCCGAGAGAGGCGTGCGGACGCCCTGTCCGGGACGCTCGCCTTCTGGTCGCATCTGCGGCGCCAGTTTGTGAAGATCGAGCGCGAGGCTTCGCCGGCGCCAGCTCCGGTTGCCCGCCAGGCTCTTGAACGCATCGCCCAGCTTTACGCAGTCGAGAAGGCCCTCCGCGGCCGATCGGATGCGGAGGGCTGTGCCGGCAGGCAGGCGCATGCTCGGCCTCTCGCTACAGCCTTGAAGCAGTGGGTTGAGGCCAAGCTTGATCACCTTGCACCGAAGAGCGACACGGCGAAGGCCTTGCGTTACGCGCTCCGTCATTGGAGCGGCCTGACACTCTACCTTGATGACGGGCGCATCGAGATGGACACGAATGCTGTCGAGCGTGCGATGCGGCCGATCAAGCTCAACGCCAAGAACTCTCTTTTTGCCGGGTGCGACGAGGGCGCCGAGGATTGGGCAGTCCTGGCTTCGTTCATTGAGACAGCCCTATGCCGCGCGCGGCATAGGGCTGTTTATGCCGCCCGCCGAACTATGCCGAGTCGGGTCGTTTTCCCCAGATTTCTGGCTGACCGGCGTTTGGTCGGTTCGGCATAGTTCGTTCTGTGCCTCCGCTTTCAACAGCGGAGAACAGGAAGATGGAAGTTGAAAAGTACTTGGGCAGAAGCCGGCTGTACCGGCGTCTCAGAAGCGGGCCGCACGGACAACTCGTCGAGCGCTACGCCGCTCGTCTCATCGAAGAGAGGCTCGTTCGGCACGGCACGTGGCGTTGCCTCAACGTGGTTGGCGGGCTCCTGAGTTGGATGGCGGGCCGTCGCTACAAGCTGGTCGATCTCGATGAGCAGGTCGTTGAGCGGTACCTCCGGCATCGAGGCGGAAGGCAGTCTATCCAACCCGGTGACCGGGCCGCGCTCAAGCGATGGCTGTCGGTGCTGCGCGAGGAAGGCGTGATCGCGCCGTCGGTGCTGCCGCCTCTCACCCCGCACGAACGGATCTTCAAGGAGTTCGATGCCTACCTGCGATCAGAGCGCGGCTTGGCCCCGAGGTCCATCGTCCGCCATCTCCCGGTCATCCGCAGGTTCCTGCACGAGGTGTGCTCCGGCGGCGCCGCCCTGGGCAAGATCAGCCAAGAGGACGTGATCCGCTACATTGAGCGCCACGCCCAGGATTGGAGCCCGGGAACAGGCAAGGCGATGTGCTGGTCGTTGCGCGCCTTTCTCCGTTACCTCCACCATCGGGGGCTGAACGCGCGCCCGTTGGCGGATTGCGTTCCATCGATGCGGCGATGGAAGCTCGCAACTCTGCCGACCTATCTGCCTGCGGCACAGGTGCGGAAGGCTCTCGACGGTTGCGACCGAGAGACAGTGATGGGACGGCGGGACTACGCCATTCTGTTGTTGCTAGCCAAGCTCGGCCTGCGGGCCGACGAGGTCGCGACGCTCACCCTTGATGATATCGACTGGCGCGCCAGCGAGATACTCGTTCGCGCCAAGGGCCGACAGCGTGCACGGATGCCGATACCGCCAGACGTTGGCGCGGCCATCGTTGCATATCTCCGCAATGGCCGCCCAAAGTCGTCGTGCCGACGATTGTTCGTCCGTACGCTCGCGCCACACGTCGGCTTTGCTTCCGGATGTGCGATCACCATGATCGCCAAGGCCGCTCTCGATCGCGTTGGAATCGAAGGTTGCGCACATCGCGGCGCCCATATCTTCCGACACAGTCTCGCTACCGAGCTTCTCCGATCTGGCGCCACCTTGTCGGAGATCGGACAGTTGCTGCGGCACGAGAACCACGACACTACCCGGATTTACTCGAAGGTCGACATCGATGCGCTGAGAACATTGAGCCTGCCCTGGCCGGGAGGCGTGCAATGACCAATCTGCGCGCCGCACTCGATAAGTACCTGAGCATGCGCAAGGGTTTGGATACAAGTACGAGCACCAGACCCGTCGGCTCGCCGACTTCGTCGCCTTCATGGAGAAGCGCAAGGCGAGGATCATCACGACGAAGCTGGCCATGGAATGGGCAACGCTGCCGCCCGATCGTCATGCATCCTGGGCGCTGCGATTGAGCGACGTGCGCGGGTTCGCGCGCCATGTCGCCAACTTCGACCCGAGAACGGAGGTGCCGCCCGTCGGCATGCTGCCCGGATGGAAGCGCGCCAAGCCCTATGTTTACAGCGACGCGGAGATCGATGCGTTGCTGACGGCAGCGCTGGCTCTGCCACCAGCGGACGGGCTGCGCCGATGGACCTACCATGCCTTGTTCGGGCTGATCGCGGTGACGGGCATGCGTATATCCGAGGCGATGGGCCTGGAGCGTGATGACGTCGACCTCGACGCCGGCGTGCTGACGGTCCGGCTGACCAAGTTCGGCAAGTCGCGGCTCGTGCCATTGCATCCGACGACGAGAACCGCGCTGCGCGACTACGCCCACCGGCGCGATGCGCTGCTCGGGTCACGCTGCGGCTCGACCTTCTTCGTTGCCGAACAGGGAGGCCGCTTGCTGCACCAGTACGTTCATCGCGTCTTCTGGCGATTGTCCAGAGAGATCGGGCTGCGGCGCCCAGGTGATCGTACCGGGCCACGCGTGCATGACTTCCGTCATCGCTTCGCCATCCGGACGCTGCTCAACTGGTATCGCGAAGGCAAGAACGTCGAGCAACAACTCCCAGTGCTCTCCACTTACCTCGGCCACGTCTGCGTGCGCGACACTTACTGGTATCTCTCGGCCTGCCCCGAGTTGATGGAGGAAGCCGCGCGGCGTCTCGATCGGCGATGGGAGGTGACGCCATGAAGCCCGCTTGCAATGTCGCCACGTTGATCGAGCGCTTCTTCACCGAGCGCCTCATGCGCCAGCGCAATGTTAGCGGCAACACGATCGCCTCCTACAGAGACACGTTCCGGCTGCTGTTCATGTTCGCTCGGGTGCAGCTGCGCAAGTCCCCATCGGCCCTGACGCTCGCCGATCTGGATGCAACGTTCATCGGCGCGTTCCTCACCGATCTCGAGGTAACGCGCGGCGCCAGTGCGAAGACGCGTAACCTGCGTCTGACGGCCATCCGATCCTTCTTCAGGTTCGTGTCCTTCGAGGAACCGGCACACAGTGCGCTGATCCAGCGCGTGCTCGCCATACCGAGCAAGCGTCACGACAAGCGAAAGGTGCACTTCCTGACGCGCCCCGAGATCGAGGCGGTTCTCGCAGCGCCCGATCGAACGACGTGGCTTGGCCGCCGCGATCACACCTTGCTGTTAGTCGCGGCCCAGACAGGCTTACGCCTCTCAGAGCTGACTGGCCTTGACCGGGATGCCGTCCACCTCGGGTCTGGCGCACACGTGCGATGCGTCGGTAAAGGGCGGAAGGAGCGGACCACTCCGCTGACCACACTCGCTCGGTGTGCGCTCCAGGCATGGCTCAAGGAACCGTTGCGGAAAGGAGCAACAGCGTTGTTCCCGAACGTGCACGGGGGCCGGCTCAGTGCCGACAGCGTCCAGTCCCTGCTGGGAAAGCATGTTCGTGTCGCTCACAAGAGTTGCCCGTCTTTGAAGGCCAAGAGCGTGTCGCCGCACGTGCTGAGGCACAGCGCTGCGATGGAACTGCTGCAAGCCGGCGTCGACTGTTCTGTGATCGCGCTGTGGCTCGGTCATGAATCGGTCGAGACGACGCAGACGTACCTGCACGCCCACCTCGCCCTCAAGGAAGCTGCCCTGGCGAAGCTCAAGCCGTACGAGCGCGGCAAGCTAACCCGCTTCCAGCCGAACGACCGCCTGCTCGCCTTTCTGGAGGCGCTCTGAACGACCAGACTATGCCGAATGGAATGGGGCTGCCCTGCACGCGATCGGCGGTGCCAGCGTGACAACGGCGTGCCATACCAACTCCGTTCGGCATAGTTCGGCGGGCGGCATAAACCTGTAAGCTCAATGGCGTCAGTGCCGAGCACTGGCTCGCTGATGTTCTCGCCAATCTCGTCAATGGTTGGCCTGCGGCGCGACTGGACGAACTGCTCCCTTGGGCATCGATCTACACGATGCTTCCATACGATCCGAGGCTGGCGGCATGAGCCTGAACACGACCGCGGTCCGGATCAAGGTGACCTCAAGGACGTGAAACCGGAGGTGATGCGTCGCCTCGTCGTACCCGTCACCCTGCGCTTGGATCGGCTGCATCTGTCGCTTCAGGCGGCATTTGGCTGGACGAACAGCCACCTCTTCGAGTTCTTCGCTGGTGAGGTCCGTTGGGGGATTCCAGATCCTCACAACGATTACGCCCACCAGCCCATGGATGCCAGCAAAGCGCGGCCTTGCGATGTCGTTCGCGAGACTGGCGCCAAGACGATCCATTATCTCTATGACTTCGGCGACAGCTGGGACCATGTGATCAAGCTCGAAAAATGGTTCGAGAACACCACGACGGAGGGACTTCCCTTCTTGCTCGAAGCCGCCGGTCGTTGTCCTCCGGAAGACGTCGGCGGTGCGCCGGGTTATGCCGAATACCTTGAAGCCATCAGAGACCCTGCCCATCCGGACCACGAACATATGCGCCTCTGGGGTCCGGCGCGGTTCGATCCCAACATCGTCGACCGGAAGGCGCTCGAAGCCGCCGTCAACGCGCTGTCCGACACATGGAAACCGCGGCGACGCGCGACGCGAACAAAATAGGCGTCAAGGGCCAGTCAAAAGCCGCAGAACTGCGCTTACGGTTAAGGCAACGCAGCCGCGGATAAAATGTCCTCCAAATTTCGTAGTCCGATTCGCGGCGCATTGATCAGAACAGCCATGTTTCCGGGCCTGTGCTGATTCTTCCACATCTTCGTATGCGCTCGCGCAACTTCCTCCCACGGCAGGACCTCGCTCATACTCGGGTCGATTCGGCGATCGAGCACAAAACGGTTCGCAGCATTTGCCTGTTTGAGATTCGCGAAATGAGAACCTTGAATTCGCTTCTGGCGCATCCAGATATAACGGGCATCGAAGGTAAGATTGAAACCTGTTGTGCTGCCGCAAACGACTACCATGCCACCGCGCTTTACGACGATCGTCGAGACGGGGAATGTTTGCTCACCTGGATGCTCGAACACAATATCGATATCGCGCTTTCCAGTAACATCCCAAATTGCCCTTCCAAACCGCCGCACCTCCTTGAGCCAAGGCCCGTATTGAGGTGAATTTACTGCCGGCATAGGGCCCCAGCAATTGAATTCAGTGCGGACTATAACACCCTTTGCACCAAGCGATCTTACATAATCGGCCTTAGTCCGATCGGAAACGACTCCGATTGCATTGGCGCCGCATGCTGTTGCAAGCTGCACTGCAGATACCCCGAGCCCGCCCGTAGCACCCCAAATCAGCACGTAGTCGCCAGCCTTTAGAATGTGCGGCGGGTGTCCGAACAACATCCGGTAAGCCGTTGCAAGCGTTAGCGTGTAGCAACAGGCCTGCTCCCAGCTGAGGTGAGCTGGCTTCGGCATCAATTGCCGTGGCTGCACGCGGCAGAACTGGGCGTAAGAACCATCAGGCGTCTCGTATCCCCAGATCCTCTGGGAAGGTGAGAGGAGCGGTTCGCCACCATTGCAATCCTCATCATCCCCGTCGTCCTGATTGCAGTGGATGACCACCTCGTCCCCAACCCTCCACCGGCGCACCCTTGCTCCTACCGCCCAAACCACTCCAGCCGCATCCGATCCGGCCACATGATAGGAGCATAGGTGCACATCAAAGGGGGACATCGGCGCCCCTAACGCCGCCCACACTCCGTTATAGTTGATGCCTGCAGCAGCGACCATGACCAATACTTCATCCTCGCCGATCGGCCAAGTCGGCACCACTTCTACCAGCATCGAACTCTCTGGCGGCCCGTGGCGCTCGCGCCGTATGGTCCACGCGTACATACGTTCGGGAACGTGTCCGAGGGGCGGCACTTCGCCGACCTTGTACAAATCCTTCTGGCGGGAGGCCTGTCGTGATGTATTGGGGTCCAACTTCAACTCCTCTGCGCTGTGATGTGGTGCGCGGGCAGAGTGCTCTCCGCCTTAGTACAGTCGTCGGCCTGCGCAGCCTCTCCAAGCAAGCAGCAATTAACGTGCCGCCACAGTGAGAGGAGTAGACGGAGGCAAACGCTTAACGTGGACACGATGCAAACGGGACAGCTTCACCTTGCACCAGGATCGTCGACCGCGCCTGTCGAGGCTGCACGAAACGCTTCCATTGGAGACTTCGACTTCTAAGTCTATCTGCCACCATCCTAGCACTACGACGTCGGTAAGTCGGAGTGGACACCTCATCGAACGGTAGACCCATCCAGCCGCTTCGTCGCGGCCACAGTCAGCGTAGAGAGGACCAATCAACCCTTCTGTCATCGCGCATCCCGAACTGACGACCTTGCGACAGAGGAGATCCATGACGGCAACCAATTGTAGCTAGCGACCCTCAAGCCGAGGGCCCACGGGCAGAACAGTGCCTTTTCAGATGCGGGGTTTTGTTCCGTCTCGAGTCCTCTCAAATCCTGCGTCCTGACTTCTCCCAATAAGGATCTTTCAGCAGCCTCTTGAATAACTTGCCAGACTCTTCACGCGGAAGGCTGGTCCGGATCTCGATTATTTTCGGAATCTTGTAGTCCGCCAACACCGTCTTCAACTTCTCGCGGATGTCATGGACTCTAAGCACCTCCCGTCGGCGCGGTTCGATCACCGCCATCAGTGCCTCGCCAAAGTCCGCGTCCGGAACGCCAAACACAGCACAGTCTTGAACGCCCGGTATCATATGGAGAGCCGCTTCGATCTCCGCGGGATAAATGTTGACACCGCCTGAGATTACAACCTCCCGTTTTCGGTCACAAAGAAATACATATCCATCAGCGTCGATATAACCGAGGTCACCGGAAGCAGTGAAACCGTCGTCATCGGCCTCGGCAGAGCTCCCAGGTCGATTGTGGTACTTGAACCGTGGGTACCATACGTTGCGTGAACAGATTTCTCCTATTTGTCCGGCCGACAATTCTCTTCCGTCTGCACCAATCACACGCAGCTGAACGTGCTCTAGCGGCTTGCCGACCGTTCCCGGCTTTGCAAGTGATTCTCGCGAACTCGCAAATGTTACCGCACCGGCCTCCGTCGAGCCGTAGAACTCGCATATAATGGGGCCCCACCAATTTATCATGGCATTCTTCACGATCGGGGGGCAGGGCGCAGCCCCGTGGACTACGTGTCGCAAGGACGCGAGATCATAGCTTCGTCGAATACTGTCGGGCAGCTGCAGAAGGCGAATAAACATAGTCGGCACCATCAAGATGGTGTCGATCCTCTCCGCCTCTATCAGCCGCAACAACTCTTCAGGCTCGAACCGCGGCATCAGCACAAGCGCACCACCGCGGCGGCTGAACCACATTCCAAATAAATTCGGCGCTGAATGATAAAGCGGGCCTGGGAGTAGCGCGCGAGTGCCAGATCCATAGACTATGGCTCGCATTTCCTCCAATCCGATCGCCTGCTCGCTGGTTGGTGGGCTACGACGCACGCCTTTAGGACAACCAGTCGTTCCTGAGGTGTAGATCATCGTCATCGGCTGCCGCGCGGGCGCTCCTGCAAAGAGCGGCTGATCCGCTATCCACTCTTCAAAATCCCGCGCGAAGTGCGGCACTTTGAGGCGCGTCCCTTCAATCTTGTACGCCTCTGCTACTTCGGGCGGCGTCGGAACGCTTAGAATTGGCAATCTGCTAGCGAGATCGGCATCCAACAAATGCAAGAGGTCCGCGTGGCCTATTAGCAAACGTGCTCCACAGTCGGCCAGAATGTACCCGATCTCCTGTCGCTTGAAATGCCAGTTTACAGGTACTGCAAGGGCTTCGGCTCTCATGATCCCATCGGTAACTTCGACGAATGCGATATCATTCCGCATTAAGATGCATACACTGTCCCCTTTCCCAATGCCGAAGCGCTTGAGCCCCCCAGCAACGCGAATTGCGCGATCTGAAACCTCAGAATGACGGCGGCGCCTCTTACCTGAGATAATACCCCGAAATCGTTTAGACGGCTGATACATCGCTCTTCCTTTAGTGGAGAAGGGCGACGTCGACGATCCGGCCGTTGGCTGGACATGCCCGAGACACGTGCCCTGCCTTGCCTCAGAGCAAAGCGCGTGCCGATTTCATACAAATTGGGACAGTGTAGAAACGCAAGAGACACCTCAGCTGCTCTGACAACTACTATGCTTTTTCTGACACTCGTGTTTGTCCGCCGCACGCGGGTACCTTTTCATCCGGCTTCACCACTCTGGAGCCCGCGTCGACATTATGGCAAGGCGCGTCGGCCCCCTTTTCCTGCAACACAAGCTCGCAATCGGAGAACTAAACTCAATCCCATTCGATGTGTTGGAATCGGCTTACTGACCGGCGACGACTTATCTGATGTCGGTCCACAGACTTGGTTGTCCCAATATCGCGATCATGATGATGATGGAGATCGACCTGAAGTCGCTGACGAGGGTCGAAATACAGTGCAGGCTAGCTGCGAACCCGGGTCGTGTTGGCTTTCTTGCAGAGGGCAGAACCAGAAGGAGACGACCACATGGACCTGAAGTCCGAAATGGGAGAAGTGGCGGCGCCCGATTCCCGCATCGAAGCCGGTGATCGCGCGAGGGAAACTGCCCCAAGACGACCAACCATCGGAGTTTTCGCGGCACGGTAAAGGCCAGCGGCGGCCGGTATCGACATGCACCGCATTCGCCGGCCTTCCGGCTCCCCGCGCCTCGGATCAGAGAGATTCAGGCTCGACCGATCCGTACGTCTTGATCGACATTCGCGATGCCGTCGGATTTTAGGGCTCCCCAAGGATCGTTTCGTGTGCGGACACACAGTAGTAGCCTCAAGTCATGCTTTGGGCCGCAGCGCGCCGATGTTGCCGATGCGTCCTGGCCACCCAGCCGCAAGGAGCCATGACTACAAGCTGCATGGCGCCAAATCGCTATTCACGTTTAACATTGCGAGGCAAACGCCGAACTGGCACTGCGAATAACCCGAAAGAAACACCTAGATACTACTCAGTAACTGGTTTCAAGTTATTATTACAGCCGCCTCAGGCTTTGAACCGCAGGAGGTCATGGCCCGAAGCTGACTTGAGGCTTTAATCGTTAGGTTGTTTGGACCACAAAGAGTTGACCGTGACACTCTGCGCGGCTGGTTGGATTGACCGCAAGTGCCAGCCCTGAGTGACCCAGCAGCCCCGCTCTTCCCAACGGGGACTGTCGCAGATGCGACAGCTGTCCGCCTCATGGCGCCTTCCCTTCGGCAAATTCACTCAGACTTTCATTGTGGCACAGGTTTTGAAAGGACTTGCTCATCTGCCGGGACGGTAGAAAACGCCCCAATGACAGAGCACTACCTTACGGCACTTCGGCGCATCCTACACTGCGCACTTAACCTCAAGACTAGCTGGACAGCGTTAGCGATACTTTCTTGGAGAGAGAGACGCACCAGCGCGCGGCGCTCACTATGGCGGCTTCCGTACGTTCATCATGTCTTCTTCCAAACCAACATGCACCTTAGCACGTTGATCGCGTTTTCGTTGTCAACGGACACAGGCTCGCTTGGGCCTACCAATGACGGCACTAGCATCGAACCGGGGCACCGTATCCTGAGGGCTGCGACGCACCTGGTTCTACCTTCTTTACAGAATCAACACCTTTTGCACTCGACGCCCAACATCGCGGGACCGTGGGCTCGAGGCGGGCAGGCGTCTTCACCGAGCACGAAATACACCAAATGAAGCAGCTTTCTGCCTTGCGTCGCAATCCAAGGACACGAACGGTTTTGAGTAGATTCGCTGTCGAGCTCCGTGCGACCGCGGTGTTGGCTTGGCCAATGGCACTGGCGCAGCTTGCTCAGGTCGCAATGATGGCGACGGATCTTGCCTTTGTTGGTCGTCTTGGGCCCCGGGAGCTCGCGGCCGCAGCATTGGCCACCACCCTGTATGTCATAAGCTTCACGTTCGGCGCCGGGTTACTGACGCCGATCGCACCTTTGACGGCACAATCTCTTGCCGGCAAGGGTGCGGCCGATGTGCCGCGTGCACTGCGCATGGGGCTTTGGCTGGCCCTGCTTTTCTCGTTGCCTATTATGGCTGTTTGTACGGCAGGCGAACAAGTTCTGCTCGCCCTCGGTCAGGAACATTGCGCAGCACGGCTATCTCAGCAGTACCTGCTTGGACTCGCGTGGGGCGTGACGCCAGCGCTGTGGTTTCAGGCCATTCGACATTTCATGGGCGCAGTGGGACGGCCGCAACCGATCTTCCGAATTACCCTGGCCGCTATCCCGGTCAACGCGGCCATTGTTTATCTTCTGGGCTTCGGAAAGCTCGGGCTGCCACCACTAGATCTTCTTGGCGTCGGCATTGCGACCGCCCTCGTAAATTGGGGCATGTTCGTAGCAGCTCTATGGCCCGCAATAGCTTGCCGCCCGTTCCGCGACTACCAGGTGCTTGCGCACCTGTGGCACTTCGACTGGCCGCTCCTACGAGCGATCATTTTGATCGGAGCGCCGATCTCGGTAGCAGTCATCATGCAATACGGCGTGTTCGCCGCCGCCGCACTCCTTGTAGGTAGGATCAGCCCGAGCGCGCTTGCCGCTCATCAGATTACGATGCAGATCGCCACAATCGCCTACACGGTGCCCTTCGGCATCAGCATGGCGGCCGCAGTGCGGGTCAGTCATGCGGTCGGGCACAATGACGCCTCCGGTATCAAGCGCGCAGGCCTGGCTGCGATCCTGCTCGGTGTTTTGGCCTCTGCGCTTGTGACGGTTGGGGTCATTGCGACGCGTTTTCGGATCGCCGCGTTTTTCTTAAACAAGTCACTGAACGACACGGACACGGCAATCGGACTGACGTCATCCCTCCTTATGGTTGCCTCAAGCTTTTTCGTAGCTGATGCAGCGCAGGTCATTGCGGGTGGCGGGCTCCGTGGGCTGAAAGACACGGCAAAACCGCTTCTGTTCGCAATCTTTGCGTACTGGCTAATCGGCTTCCCGGTCAGTTTCGCCTTGAGCTGGGTCTTTGGTGCAATTGGAGTCTGGATCGGGTTATCCGCCGGCGCAATTACCTATGCAGGTTTCCTCGTCACCCGTTTTCTGTTGCTGGCAAGTCGCTTTACTGTATAGGCCGCTCCTATGCCTCTTAAACCCAAGGAGAAGATTCCGTGCTCGCGCGTGCCTCCGGGGTGAACTTCATGTTCGGCCTTTAAGCAATGAAACGCTGACTGCAGCAGCATTTTTAGCGTTTCGACGGGAGATACTCTCATTACGAAGGCCGCCTTACGAATCGGAGGAGGCCGCCGGCCACGAAAACAGTCATACAAAAACGGGGTTGCACACCGTCCTCACCATGAGCTTACCATCGGGGCTCCCAGTGACTGAATACATCCGTCACAATCTGAGCCCCGATGGTAAGCTCACGGTGCGGGCGTCGAAACTAGCGGCCGGGATGACGCAGCCGGAACACCAGGACGAATTCCTGTGCGAAGTCCCGGAGGGTGCGAAGTTCGTATGGGATCAGTAAATCGAGGGTGTGAGTGACGCTCGATGTAGATGTGATCTGTACTGCGGCCATATTCCATAGCTCGTGTGGCAGCGAGCGAACGGGGCCTTCGTTCAGAACCGTCGCTCATATAAGAGCGCGTATTCCGCTTTTAAATGACAACGGGCAAATATCCCGGCCTCCTCGGTTGTTGATTTACTCAGCGCAGCGGCAGGGCGCTATTTTCGCGCCGTTGGCGCACGCGCAACAATAGTCCCCTTCCTACAAGGAAAGAGCGATCATGGCTAAAGTCCCTCCATTCCATTCGATCAAACCCTATTCAACGAATGTCTATCATGACAACGACAAGTGCACTGAAGGCAACAACATCGAATGGCAGTATCGCCTTCTGGCGCAGCCGGTCGGCCCCGTTGCGAGCCACTGCATCCGGCTTGCCTGACTTCAACGGTGGTCGTGGTGTACGGCGCAAGCAGTCCCACGCTTCGTGATTATCCAATGCGGCACCGAACAACCTTGTTGGGGAGCACGTCCGCTTCCATCACCATCGGAAGCAATATTCGCGCTTTGGCGGCCTTCTTTCCGGCGATAGTTAGCGCAAAACGCCGACAAGTCGCATCCGATATGGATTCTAGCCTGCCCGAGCCGCCCCTGTCTTCAAAGGCTCGGGTCCTGTCGCAAACGCAACACTATAGCGACCGTATCGCACCACGCTCCTCGGCGGCAGGTATTCTAATAAGTTGGGCAGTTCCGAGGTCTGTTTGGGCGAGCTACGAGATCGGTTTGCCCTTAGCAAGTCGGCACATGCAAGACAACTGTGGGTCCACGCTGCTTCAGGCCAGCCTTTGGCAAGGATTTCGCAGGAGATCCCAGCAGATATTGCCGGATTCGCCAAGAGAGCCGATGCCCATCAATGATGAATTGGCTGCCATGCGTAGTCATCGTAACCGCATTCACCGCTACAGCCAGCTCCTGGAACGCGAGCTGCCAGAGCACGATCGCAGCTATTTGGAAGGACGCTTGTCTGAAGAATGCCGCGCGCTTAGACGCCTGACAGACGCCGTTTTTCCCATCGCGCTTGGACTCCCGCGCAGAATTACTCTTTCCGTACGGTCAGCCGAGTAGAGTAGGCGGCTAGCACGTGGCTAAAATCCAGGTCACGCTGCCCGACTGTGCCATACCGTAAACCCAACGGCTCGCCACTCGTAAGCTAGTCCCCCGTGAAGTAACGCGAACAGCCTGAAGTTACGGGCTAGTTCGAGGAATGCCGGCGATTGATTTTGCCGGCAATCGCGATGGCGAGGCCGATTTCCTTGCAAGATCGAATGAGGTATTCCGTCGAATTCAATCGTGATCCTCTGCTCGTCGGAGTGCATGAGCGGAGGTTTTGATGCGGCCACGGGAGCGGCGCGAGACCGGCGAGCAGGATCTGTTTCGCTCCCTGCTCGATCAGATCATCGATAGAAAGCATTCGCTGGCGACGCTGGCGCGCACGGTGGATTGGGGCTTCCTGGAGCAGGCGTTCGGAATGGTCTACACGGACGGTCCTAGCCAGTCGCCGCTGCCGACGCGCTTGATCGCAGGGCTCGGGATCCTTAAGCACACCTATGACCTGTCCGACGAGGTCCTGTGCGAGCGCTGGGTGGAGAACCCCTATTACCAGTTCTTCTGCGGCGAGGAGTTCTTCCAGCACCGGCTACTGGTGTTCGATCACTCGTCGTTGAGGCGCTAGCGCAACCGTATGGGCGAGGAGCGGCTTCAGGCCCTGCTAAGAGAGCCTGTCGGTTGCCGTCAGGACCAAGGCGATCGAACCGTCGGAGTTCTCCCGGGTGATGGTCGACACGACGGTGCAGCCCAAGAATGTGATGTTTCGGACTGATGCCAAGCTTCTGAACCGAGCGCGCGAGAAGCTGGTGCGGCTGGCGCAGCTCACCCGGGTGCGTTTACTCCAGTCCTATGCGAGGGTGGGCAAGTTCGCCCAGATAAAACATTAGCGCTACGCCCATGCCAAGCGGTTCAAGCGTGCCAGGCGGGCGCTGAGACGATGCGTACCTATTTCGGCCGGGTAATGTGTCATTGTCAAGCTCACATTTTTGAACTCTCCAACGGCAAGGTGGTAGCGCTCGTGCCGTCGCAGCTGGTCAGGGTTGCGGAGACGGCACGGGCGCGGGTGATACATGGTTTGCCGGCCAGGCTTGGGATCGCTCGGACCGGTTGACGTCGTCGCTGGGGTCATGGTCCTTTCCGAGGTCGCGCAGCGCCTCATGATGATGTCCGGGTCGGGTGCCTCAACGTCTGCAGCGGAGTACGGTCAAGCCGCCACCAGCCGAATGAACGAGGTCGCCACAACACCGTCCCAGCTGGACATCGCCAGTCCGGCGGACCGGACCAGGAACTTCACAAATCGGATCAGGCTTCCTTCGCCTGGCCCCAGTCGAACGATGTGCCGTCTACCCAGATACAGTGAAGAACTAGGGCGATCTTCCGCGCGATAGCAACCTTTGCCTTTCTCATGCCAATCCGCTTGGCAAGCTTCATTCCCCAAGCCTTGAGAGAAGACCATTTCTTCGTCCGATAAAGCAGAACTGTCGCCGCTTCGAACAGGTAAGTTCGGAGAAGACGGTCGCCCCATCGGGATATCTTGCCATTGATATCCGTTTCGCCAGACTGACTGCGCCGCGGTGTAAGACCCAGATAGGCGCCGACGCTCGATGCTGATCGGAATCGCGATGGGTCATCGATCGTATGCCGGAACGTCAAGGCAGTCACCACACCAACACCAGGAACCGTCATTAAGCGACGCGTCGTCTCATCCGACCTCGCAAGCTGTCGGACTTCATCGTCGAACTTGCTTTGCTGCTTGCAGATCTGCTCATGGATCGACAGAAGCGGCGCGATCACACCGAGGAGCTGATGACCGTCAGCCAACAGGTCACGGACCAGATTGCGGAACTGCAGGCCTATCGCGCGTGGAAACAGCAGCCCGGATTCTTTGATCAGGCTGCGGACCTGGTTTTCGATATCTCGACGAATGGCCACGAGCCGGGATCTCGCGACGAGTATCGCGCGAATCTTCTGACTTTCCTCGCTCTTGACTTTGACTTCTCGATACCAGCCAACTCGCACCAGTTCGGCCAGACCTCGAGCATCATTCTGATCGCTCTTGTTCATGCGTACCGACAAGGCCGCGTGGGCATGCCGAGCGTCGATGCAAACCACCGGAAGATCGACCCTGCGAAGTTCATGCCACAGCCAACTCGCCATCGCGCCGGTCTCAAAGCCGATGCGCTCCGCCTGTGGCGCCCGCTTGCGAAGCAGTGCCGTGAGCGCCCCCGGGTCGGACTTGGCCTTCCCCTCGAACAAGACCTCGCCCTCTTCATTGACCACGCACATCGAAGTTTCTTTTTGCGATACATCGAGTCCGACATATTGCTTCATGACAGGTTCTCCGAATCGGTTGATTGCGAGAGCTCGATTCTAATGGAGCTTTTCGTGCCCACGAGCGCTGACCGCAATTACGTCATCGTTTGCAATATTGACCCCCCGTATTGCCTCACCTGAGGATGTTACTTTCGCTTGACGGATGTAGACCCCACTGTCAGCCGGTCCGAGGTTGCGTCATTGCTCGCAGGATCGGAGGGACTGGGGGACGTCGCGGAATGCCCATCACACGCAGCGGCGGCCCCAGTCCCGGGATCACCGGCCAGTGCCGCACCCTCAGCCGTGCGCGGGATGATCGTCTCGGCTGCTTTGCGTCTGAGCGATCGCAACAATCGCTGCACGATGGTGTGCTGCGGCGGACCGAATTGTTCGGGGCGTTGTTCAGCGAGGCGACCGAGAATTGCCAGCGCGGTTAGACGGGGCTCGGCCGCCAGCCAGCGCTCGATGTCGGCGAGGTGCGGATCGAGCATTGATGGCATTCTCATGCGCTTTTTGTATGGCTTGTGCAGACGCCGATGGATGATGCGCTGCTCCCCCAAATGCACATCATTGCCGAGCCTCTTCGCGAACGCTGCTGCGTTCGTTGTCGGTACCGGTGGGCTGGCTGCTGCCACGAGCTTGCCC
This sequence comes from Bradyrhizobium sp. CCBAU 53340, assembly GCF_015291645.1. Classification (NCBI taxonomy): domain Bacteria; kingdom Pseudomonadati; phylum Pseudomonadota; class Alphaproteobacteria; order Hyphomicrobiales; family Nitrobacteraceae; genus Bradyrhizobium; species Bradyrhizobium sp. CCBAU 53340. The sequence continues at coordinate 679,993 of NZ_CP030056.1, read as the reverse complement.
GCTCGGGCGTCGACGCGCGTGCCGAGCTCCGCCTGGGCGTCTCTCATCTCGGCCAGCAGGGCCACAGGATCGAGCGTGCGATAAAGCTCTCGAAGACGCCGTTTGACGACCTTGCTCAACCTCGGATGCGCCAGTGCGCGTTCATAGGGCGTGGCTGGAACATGATAGCGCTTGATCACTTTGGCGCCCTCGCGTCGCTTGTCCTTCAGCTTGGGGAATGTCCGAAGTTTTGTGTAAGCGATCGACGACGGCAATCAGGATAGAAGGCAAAGGTAGCCGTTGCCCGGAAGATCGCCGTAATCCTGCACTGTATCTGGGTCGACGGCACATCGTTCGACTGGGCCAGGCGAAGGAGGCCTAACCCTATTTTTTAAGTTCCTGGTCCGGCCTGCCGGACTGGCGATGTCCGCTGGGACGGTGGTCGTGGCGACGGCTCCAGCATCTGCTGGTGGGCTTCGATCGGAATGCTGCTGTATGTTGGAGGGCTCTCGAAAAGATCCCCCTGACGACGCAGTTGCCCAGTGTCGCCCGATCAAGCCGCAGGCCCTGGCGCGCATAGATCTCGGACTGGCGGTAGAACGGCGTATGGTCGCCAAACTTGGAGACGATGTAGCGCGGCAATCTGGGTAGGAGGTGCGCGGCGATCAGGATGGCGAGGCAGTGTCGCGGCCTGATGATGATTGCCGCGATGATTGTCGCGCGCAAGAGTTTTGTTGAACTCTGATTGTCGCGCAGCGTCAATCAGCGACGGTTTTAGGTGTCGCGTGCGATGGCGGCCGTCCTGGACCGCGTTTTCGTTCGAGGGCGGTCCGTCTGCGATAGCTCTCGACGTTCATCTCGACGATGGTTGCGTGGTGAACGAGGCGATCGATAGGCGAGGGTCATGGCGGGATCCGGGAAGACCCTGTTCCATTCGCCGAATGGCTGATTGGCGGTGATCAGCATCGAGCGGCGCTCGTAGCGTGCACTGATGAGCTCGAACAGCACGCTGGTCTCGGCCTGATCCTTGGTGACGTAAGCGAGATCATCAAGGATCAGGAGATCGAAGCGATCGAGACGATTGATGGCCGCCTCGAGGGTGAGCTCGCGTCGCGCCAGCTGGAGCTTCTGCACGAGATCGGTGGTGCGGGTGAAGAGGACGCGCCATCCGTTCTCGATGAGGGCCAGGCCAATCGCTGCCGCCAAGTGGCTCTTTCCGCCGCCGGGCGGGCCGAACAACAGCAAATTGGCGCCCTTGCCCAGCCAGCTGTCACCGGCGGCGAGCGCCATCACTTGCGCCTTCGAGATCATCGGCACGGCTTCGAAGTCGAAGCTATCGAAGGTCTTTCCGGCGGGCAAACGTGCTTCGACAAGGTGTCGTTCGATCCGACGGCGTCCGCGTTCGGCGATCTCGTGCTCGGCGATGGTCGCGAGGAAGCGGCCGGCCGGCCAGCCTTCCTTGTCGGACTGTTCGGCAAATTGCGCCCACAGCACCTTGATGGCAGGCAGACGGAGCTCATTGAGCAACAGATTGAGGCGCGCGGCATCAACCGTGTTCGTTACGCTCATGCGGCACCTCCGGTCTCGGCGGTACCGATGAGGCATTTGTAGGTCGCAAGCGGCACGAGCTGCACCACGACGTTCGGCAGGTTGGCGGGATCGGGGGCGAAGTGAGCACCTAGCCGGTTGAGGTCGGGCAGTCGGCCGGCCTCGAGGTCGGCGGTGAGCTGACCGGCGAGTTCGGTCTCGCAGCCGCGTTCATGAGCGAGCGCGAGGAGATCGACCATGATCCGGCAGGCTTTTTTGTCCGGCAAGCGTTCGCGCAACCGATCGAAGGTCTTCCGATAGGCATCGCGCGGGAACAGCCGATCTCGGTAGACCAGATTGAGAAGCGCCATCGGCTTGCGCCGCAGGGAATGGATCACGTGCCGATAATCGACGACCTGGTCGTACTTGCCATTGGGATGCGGCCGCCCACGCGGCAGGGTGACGAGATGGGTGCCGCCGACGAACACGTCGAGACGATCATCGTAAAGGCGCACCCGCAGCCGGTGACCGATCAGGCGCGATGGCACCGTGTAGAACACCTTGCGCAGGGTGAAGCCGCCGGACGATGTCACGCGGACGATCACCTCTTCGTAGTCGGAGGTGCGGCGATCGGGCAGCTCCTGCAACACCATGCGCTCGCTATCGATCCGCTTGGCGTTGCGGGCATTGCGGCGGCTGACGATCTCGTCGATGAAGCCGCGATAGGTGGCAAGATCGTCGAAGTCGACAGTTCCGCGCAGCAGCAAGGCGTCCGCGATTGCTCGCTTGAGATGACCGTGGGGCCCTTCGATCGAGCCATTCTCGTGGGCGACGCCTCGATTGTTGCGGGAAGGCCTCATGCCGTAGTGGGCACAAAGGGCCTCGTATCGCTGCGTCAGATCGTCCCGTGCATCACGATCGAGATTGCAGAATGCGGCCGACAGACTGTCGGTCCGATGCTCCCGCGGCGCCCCACCGAGCGACCAGAGGGCATTCTGCAGGCCTTCGGCCAAGGCAACGAAGCTCTCACCGCCAAGCACGACGTGGGCGTGCTCGAACCCGCAATAGGCCAAACGGAAGTGACAGAGACGATGATCGAGCGGGACCCCCGCGATCGTCACACCCAACTCGCCCATGTCTGTGAAGTCGGAGAGCCCTAGTTGGCCAGGCTCGTGGGTTTGGCGGAAGATCACCTGCTGCTCCTCGCCGTGGATCGCCCGCCAGGCACGGATACGGCGTTCCAGGGTACGACGGATACCGCTGCCGAGATCCGGATGACGTCGGAGCATCTCCTTGAACACCGCCACCGGGCGTAAGCCAGGGGCCGCCTTCAGGATCGGGACGATCTCGGTCTCGAACACCTCGCTCAACGGGTCCGGTCGTCGCCGGCCGCGGGGCGCCTTCCTTTGCGATGGAAGTCGGGGGTCTCTCTCGATCCGATAGGCGGTCGACGTACTGAATGACGCCTTGGCCGCCGCCACTGGCGGGCTATCGGTCTGACGGTACTTCATGTAGAGCCTTCTGTGGTTGCCGCCCGCAATGCAAGAAGTTTCTGACCCTTTGGCGTGTGATCGAGTGCGGTCTTCTGTCAGGCCTTCCTTTACGGCATTTTCAGAAGCCGCTGGCCGGTATGGTGATCCGCGGACCAGGTCCAATTCTCATCTCCGAGCACGTCGGCTCTTTGGCTCTAGCTGGTTTCCTGATCCAGATCTGTTCGATCGTTGCGCCCATTCGGGTCGTCGCCTTCTCACACCCCCTTCGCCAACGTCAGGCTATTTCGTGCTGCATGCAGTCATGCCGTCACTGCCTGCGCTGGGTTCCGATAATCCTCCTTCCGGGTGAGCATGGCCCAAATCGTCCGAGCCATCTTGTTCGCCAAGGCGATCGCCACAAGCATGCGCGGCTTCCTCGCCAGCATCTGCGCCAGCCAGGATCCGCTAGGGATCGACTTGCGCCCGAGCCAGTTCAGCCGCGACATCGCCCCAACGATGAGCAACTGGCGAATGTCCGCCTGTCCTTCCTTCGAAACGCGTCCGAGCCTTTCCTTTCCCCCTGAGGAATGTTGCCGTGGGACCAAGCCGAGCCAAGCCGCGAAGTCTCGGCCACGTCGAAAGGCCGCCATGTCGGGCGCGAAAGCCTCGATCGCGAGTGCGGTCAGCGGGCCGACCCCCGGCATTGTCTGCAGCCGCTGCGCCGTGACCGTCCGCGTCGCCAACTTCTTGAGCTGCTCTGCCTTGGCATCGATCCGCTCCGTCTTGTAGGCGATCTGATCAATGAGACTCCGACATTCCTCGCGGACCAGTTCTGGTAGATCGCTGTTCGGATCTTCGAGGATTGCGTCAATGCGTTTAAGTTGTTCGATTCCTTGCGGGATGATATGGCCGAATTCGTAGAGAACAGAACGCAGCGCATTCACCAGATCGGTGCGCTGATGAACAAGGCGCTTCCGAGCCCGAAAGAGCACTGCCCTGGCCTGCTGTTCTTCCGATTTCGGCTCGACGAAGCGCATCTCGGGGCGCTGTGCCGCGATCACGATTGCTTCGGCATCAGCCGCGTCGTTCTTTTGGCGTTTCACAAAAGGCTTCACATATTGCGGAGCGATCAGTTTCACTTCATGGCCGAGCTTGACCATCTCCCGTGCCCAATAGTGGGCGCTGCCACAGGCTTCCATCACCACCACTGCCGATGGGTGGCCCGCCATGAACTTCCGAAACTGAAGCCGCGACAGTTTCTTTCGAAATTTCAAGTGTCCCGCCATTGACGCCCCGTGGAGCTGAAACACATTCTTGGCTAGATCCACTCCGATCACCGTATCCATCAATTTGCCGTCCTCTTCGCTTCGGGGTTCAAACACTGCGTTCTTGGCACATTACGATGCCGTCTGGGGAGGGCGGCAACCATCCCATCTCATCTGGTGATCTGTGATGTGTCGGCCGGGCACGCGAGTGATTCCTCTTGGCGGAAGAACCACTTGCATAATCCCGACCGGCCGCGATCACCAGTCGGCGCGGTCCTCCTAGGGATCGCGCCGACGCTGGGCTCGTAACTCCGGTCGGGCTACGCCCTCCCTACGTCACGAGCCCAGCGAAACTCTCTCACCTTGATTGACGCTGCCTTCCATCCTGATCGCCGCGCGACAAGACGATCACGTGCGCAATGGCCGCTTCGGTCGGCGGCCCGCTGAGTACGACGTGCTCCGGCGCATGCGCCTGCACGACAGTGCCGGAGTAGCGGCGGCAGATGTATTTCGGGCGGCGTGTGACCAGCACGCGCCATTGCGCCGGGATCACGTCAAGGCGCTTGCTGACGTCCTCGCCGATCTTCGTCATGGTCCGCAACCGCACGGGCAGAGCGTGCTCGCAGGCTCGATGATCCGTTCCACGCGCGGCAAATGGGCAGGCAAGCAGCCGCGATTGCGATGAGAACCTTGATCCGGTACGCTCCGCGATCGGCCCTTGATCACAGCCTCGGCTCTCTCCTGCGCCGCGTCCAGGATGCCTTGCGCGATCTCCACGTCTTCCAACGGTAAATGATACTGATCTGGCCGCAGCTTCTCGGATTTCGCGCCGAACCTGTCGCGCCGCAATTCGCCGAGGATGACCTCCAGCCGACGCTGCGCTTCCTCCGACGCCGCCAGCGCCCCCTGATGCTCGCTCAAGGCCGCCCGCGTTTGCGCCAAAAGGGCTTTCAGTTGTTCATTTTCGTCGCGCAGCGCCGCGATGCTCATGCGCTATTTCGAGCACATCGCCGCCGCGCGTGCCACGCTCAAAATAGCTGCCGAGTCATTCTGCCGCAGTTATCCCGCCGCCTGGGGGCGCCGTGCTTCTTCCGGGCGGACCAACCTCCAATCCAGCCCCTCGAACAGTGCCGCGAACATCGCCGGTGATATCCGCATCACGCCGTCTGCGATCGTTGGCCAAACGAACTTGCAACCTTCAAGACGCTTGTGCACCAACACCAGGCCCGTTCGATCCCAGACAAAAGTCTTGATCCGGTCCGCTCGTTTCGATCGGAACGCGAAGGCGCCTCCGCTGAATGGATCAAGACGAAGTATCTCCTGCACTTCGCCGTAAGCCCATCGTGGCGACAGTGGAAGTCGATCGGCCGGTTGCAATGTAACTCTTATCAGCAGCGGCCGCGATCATCGTGACGCTCGCACCTTGCGGATCACCCCGGACAGCTGCTCGCCATCTGTCGCCGTATCCGTCTGCAACACGACATCGTCGATTGCGGCGTCTCAAGCTTGATCGCGGAACTTGACACTCCTCCGACGCATCTCCCACGATCAGCGGCGCGAATGTCGGATGCGACTCGGATAAGTCGCCGAGAGTCTGTTATCCCGTGTCGCGGTGGCCGAGGGGCGCGCAAGCACGGAGCGACGCGCTAGCAGATCTACGATTGGCGACGGCAGTTTCGGGAGCGAGGCGTGTTGCCGCCGTGCGAGGCGGCTCTCAGCCTCCGAACGCACGCGGCGCCCCGAAGGTCCTCCAAGAACCTCCAGCCGGCTCACCGACCTCGCCGATGAGACGTCCAAATGGACATCCTTTTTGCCGTCTAATCCCATCTAAACCTCGATCCAAGCCGGACGCTTCTTCGCACAGCTATCCGCTCTCGCTAAGCGCTTACGCGCTCTCGTTCCGCATTCAACAAAAGCCTATAACGGCGTATACATCCGGGCCGCAGCCGGCACGCACTGTCAGCTATCATTTGCTACACGAGCCAACACGCAACATCGAGCGCCGCAGGCGCCTTCGTTCGCCTCGAATTCCGACGCCTGCGCGCCATGCTCGCACTATCTCTTCACAACCTGACACTACGTCAGGTTCGGCTCTGCTATCGTCGAGCTCTGTTGCACTTCAGGTACAGCAATTCGCGTAAGCGCTGATACAACGGCCACACTGGGGGCCATTAAAGAGAGTAACAACCGAAATGAAAAAGCAGTCACTCGTTTGCGCGAGCATTCTTGCGATGGCCGCTGCGACGTCCGCGTCTGCCGCAGATCTCGCCGCGCGTCCCGCATTTCCGAATACGCCGACGCCCAGCCCGGCTGTCATCGCGCTCTACGACTGGAGCGGCTTCTATGCCGGCGTCAATGGCGGCTGGGGCTCGAGCCATAACTCCTGGGATTTTCTCGGCTCTATCCCCGAGGGCTCTCACGACGCAACCGGCGGCACAGTAGGGGGCCAGATTGGATATCGTTGGCAATTCGGCAATACCGTGCTCGGACTCGAAGGGCTGGGCAACTGGGCCGATCTCAGCGGCTCAAACGTTAGCATTGCCAACCCGGGCACCACCAATCACACAAACATCGACGGTTTCGGCTTGCTGACCGGCCAGATTGGCTATTCGGCCGGCAACGTACTGCTCTACGCCAAAGCGGGCGCGGCTGTGGTAGGGAGCACTTATCGGATCACTAATTCGGCTGGCTTTCTGGGCGACGCGGATACCACACGTTGGGGAGGTACGGCCGGTGCCGGTCTTGAGATTAGCCTAACACCGAACTGGTCAGCTGGCATCGAGTACGACCACGTGTTCATGCCGGCTAGTGACGTTAGCTTCGCAACAGGACTAGGAAACGACCGCATTCGTCAGGACTTTGATCTCGTCACCGCCCGCCTCAACTACAAGTTTGGCTGGCCACTCGCGAGCAAATAAGGATCTCAGTTTCTCAATCAATGATCGAGGGCCCCGGCGCCTGCCGGGGCTCTTTGTCCAGGGTCATCGTCCTGTATCGCCGTCGGCCTTTCAATAGGTGTTATCAGCTCTCTTGATCCATGAGGGCTGCGTATAATTAGGCTCGCTTCGCCCGGCGATCACGGTCTGGCCTCCGACGAGTCCCTATATCGCCGCCTCAAGCTCGATGTTGGAAGCTTGATATTGCCACGGCGAGCCGTCCGGCATCGGCAACAGTGCGCATGCCAGCCGTATTCAAGCCGCGCTTAGTGAATGGCCTCCTGACCAAACCGCAACAGCGTCGCACCGGCTCGACGATTCTCCCTCGCTCGACGAGGGACTACCAACGCTGAGAGGTTTAATATTCCGCATGGTGGAGTATGTCACGTGCACCAGCCATATTCATGGACAAAGTGAAGGTGCGATCATGAATAACTCTGCCGACCCCTCACGTACTCTTCGAACGTTAGAAACGTTGGAATCCAACGTTCGCCTGTACTCGCGTCTCTTCCCAGCGTGCTTTAGTCATGCGCGCGGGCCCTTTCTGCTAAGCGAGACGGGCGAACGGTTCATCGACTTCTTTTCCGGGGCTGGAGCGCTCAATTACGGCCACAACAATCATCAGCTAAAGGCAGCTATTACAGAATATCTGGGATCTGATGCTGTCGTTCACGGCCTCGATATGGCCACTCCGGCCAAGGTCGACTTTATGGAGACTTTCAACTCAGTTATTCTTCGTGAGCGGGGCTTGGATTATCGATTTCAATTTACTGGACCTACAGGTGCCAATGGCGTTGAGGCGGCATTGAAGCTGGCGCGTAAAGTAACCGGGCGCCACAACATCATTTCATTCACACGTGGTTATCATGGCCTCAGTCTCGGCGCCGCGGCTGCGACCAGCAGTCGCTTTCTTCGCGAAGCCAGTGGAGTCCCCCTGTCCGGCGTCACGATAATGCCCTATGATGGTTATCTTGGAGATGAGATTGATACGGCGGAGCACCTGCGGAACATATTGCTGGACTCTAGCAGCGGCATCGATGCGCCAGCCGCCATTCTCCTTGAAACAGTACAGGGGGAGGGCGGCATCAACGTCGCTCAAAAGGAATGGCTACGATCCGTACAAGCCCTAGCGGCAGAGATTGGAGCCATATTTATCGTCGACGATATTCAGATGGGTTGCGGCCGTACTGGCGATTTCTTCAGCTTTGAGTTCGCCGAGTTGTCACCAGATGTCGTAATATTGTCGAAGTCCTTAAGTGGATATGGTCTGCCGTTATCCATGTTGTTGATCAAAGAGGCAATTGATATATGGGAACCGGGAGAGCACACGGGCACCTTTCGAGGAAATAACCTAGCGCTTGTCTCTGCAACTGCAGCTTTGAATATCTACTGGCGCACTGAGATCTTTTCGCAAAGCATTTATCGACTGGGAACGCTGATGCGTCACCGGCTTAATGCTATTGCGCGCGCGCATGGAGACCACTTCACTGTCCGCGGCCGCGGAATGGCGCTCGGCTTTGATTGCCGAAATACTCACCTCGCTGAGACTGCAGCACGCAAGGCGTACGATAGGGGCCTCATCATTGAACGATGCGGCCCGGCGGACGAGGTCATCAAATTCTTTCCTCCGCTAACGATCGACCCGGAGACGCTGACTAAGGGTTTGGACATCTTTGAAGATAGCTTAGCGGAAGCAGCCCCGCTCTGACATGACATCTGCATCGGGCCTCGCTGCCTCGGCGAGGCCTCACGCCAGACGCTTGATCACCGCGGCAGGCTAGCACCTGTTCCGCATCTCGCTGGTGCTACACTTCGAGTACCACGACCGTCTAACTCTTGTTTCTCCCTGAACATGTTCCAGCTTCAGTCGACTAGCTCCCTGGGGACGGGCCTAGTCGTCGGGCAGGTCGCCTACCCGCATCACACTGCGGCCCAGGTCAACCTGGACTCGGATACGGATACGCTAACCGCCCGCACTCACGGTGAGCCCGGCTACAGAACCAGTAGGCTAACGAAGGCCGTTTGCATGTTGGGCGCGCGGTAATTGGTTGCGCATCACTTGCCTGGCAGGCACCTGGCAGATCGTGCGTTCTGGCGTTGCGTAACTCAACTGCCCAGTAGCGGAATGCACTTATCGAAGGATCGGTCCGCTCGGCGATGGTCATCGTGACAAGCCATCTCAAGACTTCTACAAGGGAGGTGAAGTTGCCGCTGACGACTCATTTCCGCGGTGAGTAGCCGGCTCTCCCGACCTGCAGCGCGGTATATCGCCAATCAGGAGGTGATGGCTAGTGAGGTGCTTCCACCCCACTAGTGCGGAGCTCTGCATGGACCCTCTGAGCACAGTAAGAAGCGGCCTCAAGATCTCGCAATTCGTATGTCTTTGGCTTGGACCCGGTGAGCGCTAAAACAACAATCTTCTGCGCACTCCTCACGGGGTGGATGCCTTCCCGATGCAGAGCGGTAAGCGCGGCCTCCGCGTCATGCGTCAAATACCCCTCGGGGCTTTCATCCTGCTCGAGATCGATCCACATGATACCAAGCCTTCGTAAAACGTCTTCAGCATTACGTTTTTCGAAGACGCTTTGAAATGCAACCCGTGTTGCTGACGGGTTGATGACCACGCAAACCCCGCCTCCTGCGTCAGTCACCAAAGTACCGGCCATCTCATTCGGCAGTAACGATTTGCAGGAGATGGCTATTCTCCGGCCGGCAGCATAGTCGATTGCGCCATGGTGAAGCACTTTCGCCCCGCAGCGTGCTATCCGACTTGCGTTGGCATAGGAGACTGTCGGGAGCAGCCTTGCTTGCCTCACAATCCTCGGATCGGCGGAGTAGATGCCACAGACATCCGAGTAGACTTCGCAAACGCCACTTCCCACCATATCGGCGGCTATTACCGCAGTCAAATCCGAGCTATTGCGGCCGAGCATTGAGACCCGTCCACCTTCATCCAGACCCTGCGCTCCGGCAAGGATTACCACGCGGCCATAATCGAGCGCCTTTAGCAGCGGTTTGTTGTCGACCTCCTCGATGACCGTCCTACCTAGAACCAAGGATGTCTTGATTCCAATCGAATAGCCAAAGAGCGATGATGTCGGCACCGAGTGTCTTTGCAATGCTGCCTCAAGAAGTCCAGCGGAAATCATTTCTCCCGCTGTCAGGACGGTGTCCAAGGCAACGGTGCTGCAGATTTCATTCACAGAGAGCGCTAGAGACTTCAGTACGTCCGTCTGGCCGTGCATCGCGCTAACGACGACCACGACTTGCCGCGCGTCATTTGCAAGCCTATCTACTATATGTCTGGAGACAGCGCGGTACGCCTCCGCATCACGAAAGCTCGATCCCCCAAACTTCATTACTTTGATTGACATGCGCCGTGGCCCAACGTGCGAGATCACTTGCTTTAACTCACCCGGCGCCGCATTAGATCAGACGACGAGCCGCTTCGCGCGCTCGACATCCGGCTGCTTCTTGAGAGCTGCTCCTCGCGCTAGGCTTGTCATCGTCGCAGCAATAGCTGTACCACGAGATAGCTCACGATTAGCGCCGCCCGGCATCTCGCTGGCGGCTTGGGCGTGTTGCGGCAGCACAGGACGATGCACCTAAACAATGGCGCGCTAGTTGCCTGAGACCTCCATCCCGCGTTGTTCGATGTCGCCCATCTTGATTGTTGCGGTTGCCACAAAGGTCGATCGGGCCGCTAGTTCACACACCGCAGCGAGCTCCGTCGTACTGCATCACTACCTGAGATCATCAACAAGGGACATGAGCGGCATCCGGCGTACTGGCTTGGCACACCTCTTGCTGATGCTTCCACTGAACAGATCTCGGGAGGCCTCTTGCTCAGTCCGTTGAATGATGTCCGGCACGCCGCGTTGTTGCTGCCCGGTCTCCGGCACTTGCCGCCCCAGACCTGCGATGGAGCGACGTGTTTCGCCCGGTTCACTCGAACGGGCGACCCACTGCGCCGAGCCAGAATTTGGCCAAATACGGCCTTGCACGGAAGAGCTCGCCTCTGGGAACGCGTTCCCAAGATGGTGCTGCGACCGCAGCGGCAAGCGGAGCGTTGCAAAAAGCGCTCCGGACCCTATGCCACCCTCGGCGGGGACAGCACCAAGCGATTATATGCGCTCTACCTCAGCCCGGGCCCCGCCGGGACACAAAGCCCTCGCTTTTTTTCAGCTGGAGCGACCACCGCCGGTAAGCAGTCCGGTCCTGCGCCTGTTAACAATCGAGGCGCGCCAATCGTGTCAGGCCAAGAACGTATTGTGTGGAAAGGCCGGACGATGACACACGCCTGCGGCGTAGGTCGCCGCGACAACTTCGATGCGAAACCCGGCAAAAACTATGGCCTCTGGCAATCAGAACGCAGATTCTATTTGCCAACTGGACAGTTCATTGTCGTGGCGCCCTCGTCTCGGTTCACCAGAACCAGACTATCAACAGCAGGCCGCATCCTTGGCCTCCCCACAGGCGGCCATCAAACATTCTATGAAGATAGAGCGAGAGGGGACTCTGCGCCTGTAGGGCGGGAGATCGCCTTGCGCTTCCATATCCACAACCGTCTGCGTGCCGAACATCAATTGGTAACTCGCATACAGACGCCGTACATCAGCCGGGGAGAGACCTTACAATGAGCCTGGGATATCAGCAGAATGTTCGGCAATCGCAATCAGCCGTACTATCGCCGCGCCTGGCGAAGGCGATAAAGCTGCTGAAATTGTCTAATCTCGATCTGGCTGATTTCGTGGAGGAGGAGCTCGAGTGCAATCCATTGCTGGAGCGCGACATAGACATGCTGACGCAAGAGGATGCCGGAACAACGACCGACCTCTTCAGCGAAGCCAGCGGTCCGGACGACGCTAGTGATCTTGACAGCGACGCGTTCGACAATAGCCAACAAGACGGCTTGAGCGTAGACCCTGGCACTCGCCCCGAGCTCGACGCGGCGCCCAGCCCGGAGCTTGACGATCTTCATTCCGAGCCATTTGATGAGGACATTCCTCAGAATTCGGACCAAGATCGGCTGGACGTCGGCACAGAGGCGTCCCGCAGCCGATCTTGTCAGGAAGACTATAATCTAGAGGCGTGCGTACCGAAAGAGATCACCCTCCGCGATCATTTGACCGAGCAGCTCGGACTCGCGCTGACGTCGCCCACAAAGCGACTCATCGGACGCTATCTAATCGACCTCGTCGATGACGCCGGATACTTGCCGCAAGACCTAGGAAATGCCGCCAAACGGCTGGGGGCCTCGCAAACAGATGTTGATCTCGTTCTGGCAACATTGCAGACGTTTGACCCTCCTGGCGTCTTCGCTCGTTCTTTGAAAGAATGTTTCGCGATCCAGCTGCGCGAGCGCAACCGCTATGACCCAGCGATGCAGGCACTGGTTGAGAACCTCGCTCTTGTACCTGAGGGGGTTCCTGCCCTGCGCAGCGTTTGCGGAGAGAGCGATGAGGACATCGCCGATATGATTGCGGAACTTCGGTCACTCGACTCGAAGCCGGGACATAAGTTTGGTTCGGTGCGCCTGGAACTTTTGATCCCAGATGTCTTTGTTCGCCGGGGTCATCACCACAATTGGGTAGTCGAGCTGAACAGTGAAGCGTTTCCCAGCATTTCGCTGAATCAGGTTTATTATCGCGATTTCAAGGGCAAAATGCGCAACCGTAATGACAAGGCCTACCTGGCCAATAAGTGGTCTGATGCACGCTGGCTGGTAAGTTCACTTGAGAGACGTGCGAACACAATCTTGAAAGTTGCGAGCGAAATTGTGCGTCAGCAACATGACTTTTTCTCCTACGGCGTAGAGCATCTACGACCCCTCAATCTGAAAGCAGTGGCCGACGCCGCGGGGGTGCATGAGTCCACCGTTTCACGCGTAACGAACAACAAGTACATGGCCTCCAATCGTGGACGGTTCGAGCTCAAATACTTCTTCAAACCATCCATTGCTTCAGCCGTCGGCGAGACGGCTCACTCGGCAGAGGCTGTTCGCCACCGCATTAAGAGGCTCATCGACTCCGAGGCCCAAGCATCAGTGCTCTCAGATGACGCAATCGTCGAGCTATTGCGTTCCTCTGGGATCGATATAGCGCGCCGGACGGTCGCAAAATACCGTGGCAAAATGGGCATCCCTCCGTCCGTGGAGCGACGGCGCCAGAAGCAAGCTGCTCTCGGCTATGTTTCCTCAACGACTCCGCTCAATTCCCCAGACCGTACGGAGGCGGCTTGATCCTATTGAAGGATTTCGTTCACAGCGGCGGAGAAACGCATAGTTGAGCTGTCAGGCAGGACCATCAAGCTTGCTAGGCGCCGGGGATTGCCCCCAACCGCCTAAAGCCCTTAGATTGAAGACGGCCAATTGGGGCGTTAAGTCGCCCCGACGGCCGTTCTGCTAGGCTCAGGGGCAACGGCTGCATCCTTTCGCAGCCCCGATGGCCCCGCGTGAGCGTGATCCTCTCTCAGGCTGCTACGCGATTTTCATAAGCAAGAAATGGGTTGACTGGTTTAAGCAGGGCATCCGAAGCATCGATTGGAGCTCTGCCGCTAAATTGCTTGGTCAACCCTGCACTGATGAACCATAAGATGCCATCGGCGAGCATCCTGTGGGACGCTTGAACACTTCGTCTCACAAGATCGCCGTGTTGATGCCTAGGCCGCTCCTCGACGGGTAGATACCGCGCCTCAAATGCTGAGAAACGAAGAGACGTTCGATCCAATTGACGCAAGCTCCGCTGCCAGCACCCTGCCGGGGCATGGTGTAGCTGACGGTAGGTTACCTGCGATTTTCCGGCAGGCGGGTCGGAAGGCATCAGCCTGCCACGTCGGGCAGACCGACGATGAATTCATCGCTTAATGGCGCGATGCTTTCCGGCGTCATGTAGCGGGCGCCTGGACCGCACATTCGTCGTTCTGCTCGACAGGGTCGCATCGATTAGGTCGGCGATTGCGTCTCCGTTAGGGAAGATGCCGACGACCTCGGATCGCCGCTTGATCTTGCCGTTGAGGCGCTCGATCGGATTGGTAACCGGTATTTGAGTTTCTCGGTGCCGATGTCCCGCTGCGATATTCAAGATAGTGGCGTATGGTGCAACCATCGGGAGAGAGGCACCGGGAGCACCAAGGTGCGGGCAGGCCGATGCATACGATCAGCCACGAGCTCGGGTTAGTAGCTGGCCGCCTCTGCGACCAGCCCGGTTGCGCTGAGAGCGCGCATCCGTAGTTGTCGTGTCGCCCGTAGCTCCCGTCATGTGGTCTGATTTGGCAGGAGGTGCAAGTGCGACGGGTGATTGACATCGACGTCCGAACCTCGGAGAGGTGGTGGTTTGGGAGGATGGCAGCCTCCGACATGCGGGCCGTATTGATATAGACGCGGACTGCGTTGGACGGTTTTGGCAAGACCCTGCTGGCCAGTGATGCGGTGGTGGTCGAAGCGACCGCGAACAGAGTGGCGGTGTCGCCGGTTCTGGCGTCGTTCGTGGCACGCGTGATTGTCGCCAATTCGCATCAGGTGAAGGCGATCGCCCAGGCTCAAGTCGAGACCGACAAGATCGATGCCGGCACACTCGCGTGTCTGCAGGCGCCCGCGGCACCTGCCGCAGATCCGGACGCCTGACGCAGAGACGGAACGCAAGCGTCGGCTAGCGGCGCGGCGCTACCAGGTCGTGCGGCATCGCGCGGCTCAAGAACGAGGTGCAATCGATCCTGCACGCGCACCTGATCCCGAAGTGCTCCAGGCCTGCTCGCGGTCCCCGAGATCGTCCGCGCCACTTGTCGGGCCAAGCGCGCGTCCGCCGGGTTTCAGCAACGGTGCGCTTGATCTAACACCAGGCAGTACGATTATTGTTAGTTTTGCGCCAGCTGCCCATGTTAGATGTCCAACGATGGCAGCATGGGCGCTGCAACTGCTGCCGCGCATACCGTCATGGACCGCCTACATGCGGCAAGAGCCTCTCCCTCATAGCGCCAGGACCTATCTCAGGAGATTGAGCGTCACTCTCAAGCTTCTGGGCAACGGCCCAAATGTTCTGCGGCCGAGGCAATGCTGCGAGCAGGAGCATAGTCTCTCCCACACTCCTACATCACCAGAACCAAAACGGCAGAGCAACCTAGTCGGCAGTTGGTCCCGTTGTCATAAGGCGCGGCACGCTACTTGCTTAACGGCCAATGAGAATAGATGCATTGGTCTCTCGCGAGAACAGGTGCTCGATGACTTTTGTCAGGATACTTCTGCCAACACTTTGGCGCCGAGGCGCTGCAATCGCAAGCGGCGGTGCATCTTATATCCGAAGTAGCGACATGAGCTCTCGCTTGGATTCCATGCGAGCGGCCACAGCTGCCCCCACTAGCGCCGTGTCCGCTTTCACCGCCGTAGATCTCATCCAAACCGACCGGCGCACTTGCTCGACCGCTTTGCGCCGAGCGGTGCGCCTGACGGCGAATGACGGTCACCACCACCTTTCACTCTTCTTCCAACCTGCGTCGCTCGGACATGCGATAATGACGCCTTGCGTTGAGCAACGGCAAGCTGACAGTGCACCAAAGTCCGCAATCTTGTCGCGCCGCGATCGCACTTTTCATGGAGCACAAGCGAGCGCATCAAGTGAGATACGCAATTGTATGGCATACCGACGGCTTTTTACCTTCTTTCGCAATCTTACATTGTTCTACAGCGCCCTTGCGTGCGGCATGAGCTTCGCTGGCTGAGTGCGTACTTTTTGTTAGCTTTTGAAGACGCCGGAGTTCGACACATGGCAACAGGTATCGTGAAATGGTTCAACGCAAGAAAGGGATATGGCTTCATCAGACCGGATGACGGAGGTCCGGACGTATTCGTACACGCCAGCGCGGTCGCAAAAGCCGGAAGAAGCGACTTAGCCGAAGGCATACGAATTTGCTACGAGCTCAGGACCAGTGCGGCAGGCCGAACCTTTGCAGAGGACCTCAGCATCCCCTAGACCCTTTGTCCGCCCTGTGAGGTGACGGGCGGCCCCGCGGCAAGCTCCTATCGAGGGTTGCGCCGGATGGTCCGGCGCCGAACCCCAAGCATGGGGAGCGGGCCTGATGAACCATAGCATTTTCGTAGGGCTGGATGTACACAAGGCAACGATTTCGGTTGCGATGGCCCAAGGAGTGCGCGGCGAGGAAGTTCGCAACTTAGGGATCATCCTAATCGCGCCGACCAATCAACAAGCGGGCAAAGAGCCCAGGTCAAGCTGTGCATCCTCTATCACCCCTTGTCGGCGGCCAGCAAAGCCGGGGTGATCGTCACCACCGCCATTGCACGCGAGATGGTCGGCTGCCTGTGGGCGACGCTCTTCAAGTAAGAACTCGGCCCGGCCGCGTGTGAAGAGCGCTGGTCGAGCGTATCGGTGCCAGGGCGGGAGGCAGGGCGCGGTGGGGACTCCTCGTATGAGCCGGCATTGTCGACGCTCGCTCGCAGATCTCGCCGCAAGTCCAGCACGGGACCTATTTGACGCTGGATCGAACGAAGCCACGTCTTGTGAGCGTGTAACTATGGGGGCTTGATCTAGGCTGTAGCGCGGCAATCTGGGTAGGAAGTGCGCGGCAATCAGGATGGCGAGGCGTGTCGCGGCCTGATGATGATTGCCGCGATGATTGTCGCGCGCAAGAGTTTTGTTGAACTCTGATTGTCGCGCAGCGTCAATCAGCGACGGTTTTGGGTGTCGCGTGCGATGGCGGCCGTCCGGGACCGCGTTTTCGTTCGAGGGCGGTCCGTCTGCGATAGCTCTCGACGTTCATCTCGACGATGGTGGCGTGATGAACGAGGCGATCGATAGCGGCCAGGGTCATGGCGGGGTCCGGGAAGACCCTGTTCCATTCGCCGAATGGCTGATTGGCGGTGATCAGCATCGAGCGGCGCTCGTAGCGTGCACTGATGAGCTCGAACAGCACGCTGGTCTCGGCCTGATCCTTGGTGACGTAAGCGAGATCATCAAGAATCAGGAGATCGAAGCGATCGAGACGATTGATGGCCGCCTCGAGGTTAAGCTCGCGTCGCGCTAGCTGGAGCTTCTGCACGAGATCGGTGGTCCGGGTGAAGAGGACGCGCCATCCGTTCTCGATGAGGGCCAGGCCGATCGCTGCCGCCAAGTGGCTCTTTCCGCCGCCGGGCGGGCCGAACAACAGCAAATTGGCGCCCTTGCCCAGCCAGCTGTCACCGGCGGCGAGCGCCATCACCTGCGCCTTTGAGATCATCGGCACGGCTTCGAAGTCGAAGCTGTCGAAGGTCTTTCCGGTGGGCAAACGTGCTTCGACAAGGTGTCGTTCGGTCCGACGGCGGCCGCGTTCGGCAATCTCGTGCTCGGCGATGGTCGCGAGGAAGCGGCCGGCCGGCCAGCCTTCCTTGTCGGACTGTTCGGCAAATTGCGCCCACAGCACCTTGATGGCAGGCAGACGGAGCTCATTGAGCAGCAGATTGAGGCGCGCGGCATCAACCGTGTTCGTTACGCTCATGCGGCACCTCCGGTCTCGGCGGCACCGATGAGGCATTCGTAGGTCGCAAGCGGCACGAGCTGCACCACGACGTTCGGCAGGTTGGCGGGATCGGGGGCGAAGTAAGCACGTAGCCGGTTGAGGTCGGGCAGTTGGCCGGCCTCGAGATCGGCGGTGAGCTGATCGGCGAGTTCGGCCTCGCAGCCGCGTTCATGAGCGAGCGCGAGGAGATCGACCATGATCCGGCTGGCTTTTTTGTCCGGCAAGCGTTCGCGCAAGCGATCGAAGGTCTTCCGATAGGCATCCCGCGGGAACAGCTGATCTCGGTAGACCAGATTGAGAAGTGCCATCGGCTTGCGCCGCAGGGAATGGATCACGTGCCGATAATCGACGACCTGGTCGTACTTGCCATTGGGATGCGGCCGCCCACGCGGCAAGGTGACGAGATGGGTGCCCCCGACGAACACGTCGAGACGATCGTCGTAAAGGCGCACCCGCAGTCGGTGACCGATCAGGCGCGATGGCACCGTGTAGAACACCTTGCGCAGGGTGAAGCCGCCGGACGAGGTCACGCGGACGATCACCTCTTCGTAGTCGGAGGTGCGCCGATCGGGCAGCTCCTGCAACACCACGCGCTCGCTATCGATCCGCTTGGCGTTGCGGGCATTGCGGCGGCTGACGATCTCGTCGATGAAGCCGCGATAGGTGGCAAGATCGTCGAAGTCGATAGTTCCGCGCAGCAGCAAGGCATCCGCGATTGCTCGCTTGAGATGACCGTGGGGCCCTTCGATCGAACCATTCTCGTGAGCAACGCCTCGATTGTTGCGGGAAGGCCGCATGCCGTAATGGGCACAAAGGGCCTCGTATCGCTGCGTCAGATCGTCCCGTGCATCACGATTGAGATTGCAGAATGCGGCCGACAGACTGTCGGTCCGATGCTCCCGCGGCGCCCCACCGAGCGACCAGAGGGCATTCTGCAGGCCTTCCGCCAGGGCGACGAAGCTCTCGCCGCCAAGCACGACGTGGGCGTGCTCGAACCCGCAATAGGCCAAACGGAAGTGATAGAGACGATGATCCAACGGAGCACCCGCGATCGTAACACCCAACTCGTCCATGTCTGTGAAGTCGGAGAGGCCGAGTTGGCCAGGCTCGTGGGTTTGGCGGAAGATCACCTCCTGCTCCTCGCCGTGGACCGCCCGCCATGCACGGATCCGACGTTCCAGGGTACGACGGATACCGATGCCGAGATCCGGATGACGCCGTAGCATCTCCTCGAACACCGCCACCGGGCGTAAGCCAGGTGCCGCCTTCAGGATCGGGACGATCTCGGTCTCGAACACCTCGCTCAACGGGTCCGGTCGTTGCCGGCCGCGGGGCGCCTTCCTTTGCGATGGAAATCGGGGATCTCTCTCGATCCGATAGGCGGTCGACGCACTGAATGACGCCTTGGCCGCCGCCACTGGCGGGCTATCGGTCTGACGGTACTTCATGTAGAGCCTTCTGTGGTTGCCGCCCGCAATGCAAGAAGTTTCTGACCCTTTGGCGTGTGATCGAGTGCGGTCTTCTGTCAGGCCTTCCTTTACGGCATTTTCAGAAGCCGCTGGCCGGTATGGTGATCCGCGGACCAGGTCCAATTCTCATCTCCGAGCACGTCGGCTCTTTGGCTCTAGCTGGTTTCCTGATCCAGATCTGTTCGATCGTTGCGCCCATTCGGGTCGTCGCCTTCTCACACCCCCTTCGCCAACGTCAGGCTATTTCGTGCTGCATGCAGTCATGCCGTCACTGCCTGCGCTGGGTTCCGATAATCCTCCTTCCGGGTGAGCATGGCCCAAATCGTCCGAGCCATCTTGTTCGCCAAGGCGATCGCCACAAGCATGCGCGGCTTCCTCGCCAGCATCTGCGCCAGCCAGGATCCGCTAGGGATCGACTTGCGCCCGAGCCAGTTCAGCCGCGACATCGCCCCAACGATGAGCAACTGGCGAATGTCCGCCTGTCCTTCCTTCGAAACGCGTCCGAGCCTTTCCTTTCCCCCTGAGGAATGTTGCCGTGGGACCAAGCCGAGCCAAGCCGCGAAGTCTCGGCCACGTCGAAAGGCCGCCATGTCGGGCGCGAAAGCCTCGATCGCGAGTGCGGTCAGCGGGCCGACCCCCGGCATTGTCTGCAGCCGCTGCGCCGTGACCGTCCGCGTCGCCAACTTCTTGAGCTGCTCTGCCTTGGCATCGATCCGCTCCGTCTTGTAGGCGATCTGATCAATGAGACTCCGACATTCCTCGCGGACCAGTTCTGGTAGATCGCTGTTCGGATCTTCGAGGATTGCGTCAATGCGTTTAAGTTGTTCGATTCCTTGCGGGATGATATGGCCGAATTCGTAGAGAACAGAACGCAGCGCATTCACCAGATCGGTGCGCTGATGAACAAGGCGCTTCCGAGCCCGAAAGAGCACTGCCCTGGCCTGCTGTTCTTCCGATTTCGGCTCGACGAAGCGCATCTCGGGGCGCTGTGCCGCGATCACGATTGCTTCGGCATCAGCCGCGTCGTTCTTTTGGCGTTTCACAAAAGGCTTCACATATTGCGGAGCGATCAGTTTCACTTCATGGCCGAGCTTGACCATCTCCCGTGCCCAATAGTGGGCGCTGCCACAGGCTTCCATCACCACCACTGCCGATGGGTGGCCCGCCATGAACTTCCGAAACTGAAGCCGCGACAGTTTCTTTCGAAATTTCAAGTGTCCCGCCATTGACGCCCCGTGGAGCTGAAACACATTCTTGGCTAGATCCACTCCGATCACCGTATCCATCAATTTGCCGTCCTCTTCGCTTCGGGGTTCAAACACTGCGTTCTTGGCACATTACGATGCCGTCTGGGGAGGGCGGCAACCATCCCATCTCATCTGGTGATCTGTGATGTGTCGGCCGGGCAAGCGAGTGATTCCTCTTGGCGGAAGAACCACTTGCATAACCCCGCCGGCCGCGATCACCAGTCGGCGCGGTCCTCCTCGGGATCGCGCCGACGCTGGGCTCGTAACTCCGGTCGGGCTACGCCCTCCCTCCGTCACGAGCCCAGCGAAACTCTCTCACCTTGATTGACGCTGCCTTCCATCCTGATCGTCGCGCGACACTAGGCGCCCGTCGGCGCGATTGACTCGATGTCCGCGAGCGAGTGTGGCCGCCGGTTGTCGCTGAACTGGCAGCAAAGAACGCTGCCTATACCGGGACGCGACTTGCACGAGCGGCTCAGGCGCCACAGTTTGCTCGTTTTGACCGATGGCGGCGACGGTGCGAGGAACGCGATGCTCCAGCTGAAGCGGCAGGCCTGCTGTAGAGTGAGGGCAGCTGTGCTACGTCTGATTATGGGATCAACACCAGAACGCAACTGACGTCCCCGTCTGTCAGACTCGGGACAGTTGTCGCACTAACATGGCGTCGCGACGCTCTCGCAATGGTGCTCAGAATCCCCTAACTCATTTATACGTGTCAGAACTGTCATGCTCCCGCCGATGGCATCGGACTTGCTGATCCTCTCCTTGAGAGGCTTGCCCGGAGCTACTCCGGGGAGGTTTATTTGGCCCTGGAGGGGAATTGTAAATGGCGGAGAAGGCGTGCTCGAGATGCGGTCGATATCAATAAGATCAGGCTACGCGCTGACCAATACGTCCATTATCCAAGATACTGTTCGACCGATCCCACCTTCGGGCGCTCACGACCGCCTAAAACGGTAAAGCATGGAGCGCGCGGTGATCTTGGCACTCTGCGTGGCCGCTCTCGCAGCCGGTGGAGTGCTGCTTTCGTTCGCCAAGCAAGCGCTATACGTCTTGGCATTGGGGTAGGAAAGTAGCGTAGCGATCATGTGGCTGTGGCACTTGATTGGCGGCAGCCAATATTTGGATCAGCAGCACTGGCTGCGCAGGCCGCCAGGCGGGAGCTTTTTGACGACATCTTGGAGCCGACTGTCGAAACGACCGTGATAAGGAGTCGAACGATGAGCAGCTGGAAGTCCCTATTGAGCTGTACGGTGGTGGGAGTCCTGATGGTTGTCCAGTTGGAGCTGGCGACGGCAGCGCCGATGCCGAGGAGTGTCGGAGTCGTGCAGGCCTTTCCTGGAGGCACGACCACGATGTCCCCTGTCTCTCACTGCAACTGCGAACGGAGGATCTCCAGTCTTGCAAGAGCCGAACTCTTCCGTGGCGCAAGTACGAGCGGCGGCTGTTATGGCCCTTATTGCGTATATGCGGAGCCGCCTTATGGATACCCTCCGGTCAGTTATGGCTGCAGTCCGTACCATACCGGCCCGCGGTCGTACCCGTTCCGCGCATATCCCTGCCACGGTTATAGGCACGGTTGTTACGGACGCCACTGTTGTTATCGCCAGTACGACTGCCCGGATTTGTGACCGACCGGCGAGACGAAACTGTCGGCTACTGGTGAAGCGGATCTATAGCAAGGAGCAATATAAATGACCCCGATGTATGGTCCGGCCGTGCGTTGCAAGTGGTTTCGCCGAGCTGGCGGTGAGCGGTCTTGCATCAATGTATCCGGCCTTTGATTGGAGCATTTGCTCCGGCCACCATGGATATCAGCGCGCGTGCGTTCTCGTTAGCGGACAGGCCTCGATTGGACCATTCGGGTCACCAGTGTTCGCATGCGCCGGGAAGACCGAACCTCCATCTCGTCTCATCCTCTCGCAGACCTCGGCTGGAAATTATTGATAGGGGCTTACGTCATCGCTTGCTCCTCATTTTGCTCAGTTCCTTTGTTCGAGCCAAGGGCCGTTCCTTCGTCCCGGCCCGCAGAACGTCGATCGCGTCGCGCGCAGGGGCGGTCAAGGCCAGCCGTCGCGCTTGGCTTGCGGCTGGCTCCGGCGTTGCCAGGCTGCGCCTTGACCGCGCCCAGCACGGCGCGAGGATCAAGCGGGTCGGACGCCTGCATCGTCAGTCCTCGTCAGCTCGAAGGCGCGTCCTTTGGCCAGCACCGCCCAGGCGATGCGGGCAAGCTTGTTGGCGAGCGCGATCGCGAGCACGTTGTGGTGCAACCGCCTTTTGGCGGCTTCGATCCAGGACTTGAGCCCATAACTTTCCCAGTTCTTTATCCTGACCAGCACAACGCACGCCGCCTGCACGAACAGAACGCGCAGGTAGCGATTGCCGCGCCTCGAGATTTTGCCGAGGATCGTGCGGTCTCCCGTCGAGATCTGCTTGGGCAAGCCAAGCGCCGAAGTCGCGGCCTTTGGAGAATACGTCTCCGGTGCCGATCGCGGCCACCATGGCGCTCGAAATGATCGGCCCGATGCCAGGCACCGTCATTAGGCGCGAGCATGCCTGATCTTGACGGGCCAATGCTTCAATCTCGCCGGAGAGGCCATCGATGCGCTGATCCAGCCGGTGCCAGTCGCCTGCCAGCTCCTCGATGACACGCAACATGCGTGGCGACAGGGCATCGGCGCGCGTCGCAAGGATGGTGGGCAGTTCGGTGCGCAAGAAGCCGATACCTTGGCGCACGGCGATCCCGCGCTCCAACATGAAGGCGCGAATCTGGTTGATGATGCCGGTGCGTTGCGATACCAGCCGCTCGCGCACCCGGTGCAGCGCCTGCAGATCCAGTTGCTCCGCGGTCTTGGTCGCCACGAACTTCATCGTCGGGCGCTGCACGGCTTCGGCAATCGCTTCGGCGTCATTGAAGTCGTTCTCCTGTCCCCTGCTATAGGGGCGGACATATTTGGCCGGCATCAACCTCGCATCGTGACCAAGCGATGCGAGTTTGCGGCTCAGGTGATGTGCGCCGACGCAGGCTTCCATACCGATCAGGCAACGCGGCAGATTTGCGAGCCGCGCCTCCACTTGCCCACGCGGTCACTTTTGACGCAGAACGATGGCGCCGCGCGCATCGTGGCCGACGACGTTGAACGAGTTCTTGCCGATATCGATGCCGATCACGGCGATCGCGGTATTGGGTGTCTGAGACATGGTGTGCTCCTTGTCTTTGCCGCCCCTTACCAGCTTCGCTTGCTGGCGGGGGCAGGAGGCCCATTAGCGGAGCTCGGAAGAGGAGGCGAACATGCCGTCGATATCGGGAGAATCAGGCTCCGCGATGACCAATATGTCCGTGAGTTTATTCGAACCTGATAACGACGTTCCAGGCGGCAAGCAATTGTAAAAGAGAACGCATGGAACACGTGGCGTCTAGGCACTCCGGGGCGTCGCTCTGTCGAGGAATGTCTTGGCCATCTCGCTGTCAGTCATGCAGGTATACGTCGGCATTCATCTCCAGTGCCGGATCGAGGTCTGCATCCAGGTGCATCTCCGGCGCCGACATGCTCCGGCAACACTATCCATGCCTGTTGCGAGTGACTGTCGAGTTACGAAGAACTCATGACCGCACATGGACGCATGGAGCACGCAGAGCATGCTTTGCTGATCGCCGTGCTGGCGCTATTCCGGTATCCTGGGCGATCTCGGACAAGCTCGGTAAGAGTGCACAAACCGAAGCGATCAGCAAACCTGTGGACGCCGTCATCGACTGGGCCTTGTTCATGGCCAAGACCAGCCGCCGCACAATGGTGGAGATGGTAGCTGAGCTGGAATCTCCTGCGGCGTCTATGTCACGCGTTCGCCGAGCTTCGACAAGCCAGGCCGATCGCCAGGACGGGCACTACGTTGGGGCCGGCAGCAATCACGCCCTCCCGCTCGATGCCGTCGGGAGCGCTGACCTAAGCGATGTGAGGTTGATACTTTGTGCCTCCGTTATGAAAAGGCTTGAATCGCACCTAGCGTCACATTGTACGATCCTGGAATGAAGTCGAGACCTCTGGTGAACCAACGCCGGCTACTCCTTAGCACCTGGGATGGCATACTTGGCTGTGGAGTTCTCGTATCTGTTCTAGTGGAAACCGGATGAAACGCGCGCTTTTGACTACGGCCGCACTGCTTTTGTTGGTAGGCACTGCTTCAGCCCGCACGCAAGAGGGCCCACCGGAAGGCGCGCAGGAGCCCCCCGCCCGGGAGACTCCCTGGGACCCTGATGACCCGGGTGCGGCGTGCCGCCGGGTGCCGGTTCCTTGTTCTGAGGAAGAGAGAATTAAACATCCAGGCCGGCTGATTTGCGGCCATCAACGGCGCGGCAACTGCCGCACCTGACAAAGAGAGCCCGCCGACGACCGTGCAACTTGATCGATCGGCCGCTATTTGGACTTGTGTTAGTTACCGCCGTCCACATCGAGCCTCGACGTCAGCACACCGAGGCCTACTCACCGCGCCGCAACCTAATCTCGGCAGAGGCTACACTTATCGATGCGGAGATTCCGTTCCGGACAGCAGGGACCATAAGAGCCCGTCGATGGGGATAGTGCTCTAGGGTTGGGTGATGGCTCCGCGACAGCTGCAATGTCGCGGTCGATCTCTTGCGCAAGCGAGGCCAGTTCGCTCCTCGCAGTATCCACGATCCATTGATCGAGACCGAAAGCATCTTTGCCCCCATAACAAAGCCGTGAGCCGTCGAGCGAGCTCGCCGGCGGTGACGAACTTGCATTCCAGATGACTACTGTCCTGACTCACAAGTTCGCAATCGTAAAATCGCATTGGATTCGCTTGGTTGTGCCAGAGCTGGGTGCTGGAATAGCGACGAAGGATTTGATGTCGGTCCAGCTACTTGCGCCCCTGATATTGAGCGATGATGAGCGTGCCGCACTGACGTCACTGACGAAGCGGCGGAACACGGCGCAGGCGCTGGCTCTGAAAGCCCGGATTGTGTTGACCTGCGCGGAGGGAGGACAGAACAAGAAAGTGGCGGCCAAGCTGCGCCTGGAGCGGCGGGACGGTAGGCAAGTCGCGCCACCGTTTTTGTAGAGCAGCGCGTGGCCGGGCTTCACGACGAGCCGCGTTCCGGGGCTCCGCGCACGGTTGATGATGTCCGAATCGAAGTCGTGACCGTGCGAACGCTGGAGAACTGCCCCGCCACGCATTGGAGCTCCCGCAGCATGGCAAAGGCGAGCGGTCTGTTGGTGTCGACGGTTCAACGCATCTGGCGGGCCTTCGGGCCAGCCGCATCGGATGGAGACGTTCAAGCTCTCGACAGACCCGTACCTACTGGCCAAGGTCCGCGACGTCGTCGGCTTTACGTCTCGCCGCCGCAGCACGCCATCGTCCCGTGTGTGAGCGACAAATCCCAAATCCAGGCTCTGGATCGCAGCCAGCCGATGTGGCCGATGCGACCTGGCCAGCCGGCCCGAAGGAGCCATGACTACAAAAGGCATGGCACCACCTCGCTGGTCGCGCCCTCGATATTGCGACCGGACGGGTCATCGGCAAGTGCTACCGACTTCACCGCGCCGCCGAATTTTGCAAGCTCCTCGACGAGACCCAGCCCGCGCCGGCTCGACGTCCATCTCGTCATGGACAACTACGCCACGCACACGACCCCGCTGATCCGGCGATGGCTAGTTAAAAGGCCGCGTTGGCATGTGCACCTGACCCCGACCAGCTCGTCATGGCTCAATCAGGAGCGCTTCTTCGAGCTCCTGACCGACAAGAACATCAGGCGCAGCGTCTATCGGAGCATTGCCGCCGTCAGGGCCGACATCGCTTCATTCATCGAACGGCACAACGCCGATCCAAAACCATTTCCATGGACCAATTCAATCGAGCGCTTCTGCCGATCCAATGCTCTGGTTCAGGACACTAGACTTGCAGCAGCACCCAGTGTGGGGCTCTGCGCATTTGGCCATAACGTTAATCATGGGCATGTACTCGAAGAGCGACCAAACACAGTTCGGCCCGCCGAACGGAATCGAGGCAAGAATGTGTCGACCCACGATCACGAGGATAAGTCTGGCCAGACCGCCCAACTGCTCGCAACGGCCAGGCCACTGAATGCCGAAGTGATACTTCATTGAAAACAAGAACGCCGCGGCATTGCTTGGTCGATTTCGGACAAGTCTGTCGAATTAGCCACACATCGGTGTCGCAACGGGTGAATACATAAGCCTTCCCTTCACCAGCCACGTGACTGCCGCCGGTCAGGATCGCGGTCGCTATACGGACCTCGTTTGCGATGGCACAACTATTGCTACCCCTTTACTCTGACACTCCATCTAACAATCGAGGAAGTACATGAAAGAGGCCTTCTCCGTAAACGAGAACAAGGACGAGTGCGTGGACGAGTGCGTCGACGAGTGCGTGGACCAGTACATGGATCACGAATTCCATCTTAATGCTGCGCTGTGGGCGCGGAGCGGCACGACCTTCCTCCCAGTCTCTGACGCTTCCTTGGAATTGCCAGCAGGTGCTTATCGCTGCCGCGAAAATAGTTGCACCGTTTTTTTCGAAAAGGTGCCGACTGTAACTGACACGCTCTTGAACTTGCCGGACACCGCCGCGGAGAGGCTTTTGGTCGAGTTCGACAAGTTCTGGGCTCTGCGCGAGAAGTACGTCGAGTACGGCTTCACGCACAAGCGCGGCATGCTCCTGTGGGGCCCTCCCGGTAGTGGCAAGACCTGCGCAATCGGACAAATGACACAGGTCGTTGTCCGAGATCATAATGGCGTAGTTGTCTTTATCGATCGCCCGCAACTGGCTAGCGCGTGTGTCGGTCTGCTGCGTCGCATTGAGCCCGAGCGGCCCGTGGTCATGGTTATGGAGGATCTGGACGAGCTCGTGGAAAGATGGGGCGCTGAGCACTTTCTTGCGTTGCTCGATGGCAACGCGCAAACTGCGAACGTGCTGCACGTTGCGACCACCAACCACCCTGACCGTCTGGACAGGCGCTTTGTCGATCGCCCTTCTCGCTTTGACACCATCATGGAAGTTGGTATGTCGTCCGCCCAGACCCGCCGCGCCTACTTCAAAGCCAAGGAGCCATCGCTTGACGATGCTACGCTCGACCGCTGGGTCGAGCAAACCAAACGCTACAATATAGCACATCTGCGAGAAGTCATCATTGGCATTAAGCTCTATGGCCAGAATGAGCGATCAGTGTTCGAAAGGTTGAATAGCATGCGTCAGAATCGCTTCGACTGCGAGAGCGAGGACAAAGAATGATGTCTTACTCCTAAGCTATGGCGACGCTGATCCTGTTTTAGGACCCGAATAGCTCGGCCGGAAGGTGGTGGCTCGGCACGCGTCATCCGGGTGTCAACTCGGGGGACGGACAATGGAGCCCTGCCGCCTGAGGCAAACGTACGCTACGCTCCATTGATCCTGACGAACCTCTGGCGGGGGTACGGTCACCCTGCGGCACGTTTCGTCGGGCCTTCCGCTGGCGCTACCGAAGCACGGACGCGTCGATCAAAACAGCGGTCTTCGAGCTTTGAATACCCGGGAAGGAGTACGTAGCTTGATCGTTCCCGTCATTAGTGTGACCGTCGCACTTCAAACATGATGCGGAGCCGAACCATGGCGGATGAGCAGCGAGCTTCTGTCCAAACTGCACGCAGGATACTCTATTTTACAAGGTCCTACTAACCCTTCAGCGTCGCCTTAACTCTTCGCGAAACGAGCAGGCGAACGCGCTGCTGCTTGCATCGGCCGTCAGCACAGCACGAACTGACGACGTCGCAAATGCCTAGTAACGAAAGGAGCCGGTCATTGCGCAACCCCGGCCAGCTCCACGGCCGGCCTTCTCCTCCGTTCCCCCCGGGGGCGAATTTGCACGGGGCAACCACCGCACGTTCGGGAGCCTCCACATACGCTCTCACCCTGACCGTCGCGCTAGGTCGTTCTCGATCCGATCATGAGAGACCGTGAGATATCGTATGGAAGAGTTCACTCCTGCGCGCCTTTTGCTTCGTGGTCTCAATCCAGGAGTGTATAACGATGCCTGCCCTGCGGGCCAGCCGAGAGGCCTCAATCAAAACCACGGCGCCAACTCGCCCTTCGCAAATGCGGCGAGCAGCTTCTCGAACCCGCGACGCGCGGTGCCACCACCAAAGCGACCGAGATCATGGTCGATCACGCTCACCTCGCTCCAGCCAAGCTGCCGCGCACCGTCACCTAAGCCTTACTGCCGGCGCGGTCCACTCGGTTGTTGATAACCTGGTCGTCCGCCGACTGACGAACGTGCACGATGGCCCGGCGAGGAGCGTGCTCAGGCGTGTTCTTGCTCACCGCTGTCCTCCTCATGTCGTTTGCGTCGGTCACCCCGTCGGTGAGCGATTCGGTAGGAAGCTCCTTCAACAGCTCCAGCGTTGCTGGCAAGTTTCAATCGGAATGCTGCTGCATCTTGGAGGGCTCTCGAACCGATCTCCCTGTGAGGTGACGCGCTCGCCACGACGACGTCCCCACAAATGGGACGAATAACCCTAAGAGGAGGATAAAACCGCGTCGACAAGAGCGCGCACCTCCAGCGACCGTCCACCGCAAGCCGCGGAGCAGGGATCAATCGGAAGGACGCGGTGGTGCACCGTCCATGCCGGCAGGAGCGTTAACATCCCATCAGGTTGCCTGATAACTAAATCGGTCTCACCCTCAAGCCGCTTGCAAGGTGACAACGACGACTAACGCTGCGCATTGCGGATGGAACGGGGAGGATCTCAATCGGGCTCCTAGACATCGGCCAACGCTGGTTGCCCCGGGGACTGGCAAGACTAACCTCGCGATCGCAATTGCCCGCAGCTGTGTCCGCGCTGGCGCCCGTGGCCGCTTCTACAAGGACGTCCACCTCCTCAACAGGCTAGGAGCCGAGGTCCGCGATGGCCGCCAAAGACGGCTCGCCGATCACCTGACCCGGTTGGACTTCGTTGTTCTCGACGAGCTCGGCAATCTGCCATTCGCCCAATCCGGTAATCAGCTCCCTGTTCCACCTCATCGGTCGCCTACGAGCGCACTCGTGCTGGTGACCACCAATCTGGTAGTCGGGAATGGCCGAGCGTCCTTGCGGACACACCAAGATGACCACCGCGCCGCTCGACCACCTGAACCTTCATTAGGATATTATCGAAAGCGGAATCGACAGTTGGCGCTTCAACAGTCGGGAAGAAGATCACGCCCGAACGCGCGCTCCCCGCGTCTCCGCAACCCCGAAATTGTGAACGTTAATCGACATTCCGACATTCCGAACTTGACGGCCACTTCTCGCCTTAGGGGGAAAACCATCGCATTCGCGTTCAAGACGCACCGCCCACCGAATCTCCCTTATTCGGCAATAGTCAGGAAGCGGACGCCGGAAGCGTACGACTCGCCCACGCTCAGCCTTTAGGGACCAGGGCCGAGAGTTAAACCCGCCGAAGATGTTCGGCGACCGCTTCATGATCAACGATGTGCGACTTCGCCCGAGCGCCTCAACTGGAAACAGCTTTCACTTGAAACTGCGCAGTAAGATGAGCGCGTCGGCAGGATTTGGCCGCCAAGATTAACTGCACTGAACATCAAGGAGCCTCCGTCAACGCACGCGTGCATCGCAATTGCAAGAGTTCCGATTAGGACGTAACGTGTACCGCGAGTGCAGGCGATTATCTCAGACTCACCAATTCCGTTGAGGTGCTTTCCGCAAAGAGTGGTCGCTTTCATTTCCTTGTGTCGTCAAGTCCTTCGAGCGCTGCAATGAGGCAGTTGATCAATGTCATTGTGGTAAATGGTTTAGCGAGAAGGCAAATACCGCCAGCTTCGATTGCGCGGGCGCGAACTGATCTCTCTGCATTGGCCGTAATGAAGATAAACGGCGTTTGACGACCGTCGTTTCGCATTTGCCGTAGCAGCTCAAGCCCGTTCATGAAAGGCATCTGGATGTCGGCGATTACACACGACGTGGCAGCCAGCACCTCCGAGCGTAGAAACTCTGGGGCGGATGCAAACACTTGAACGTCGTAGCCGCGAGAGGACAGAAGGTTGTTCGTGGCGGCACGAACGGACGGATCATCGTCAATGATCGAGATGAGATGAGGCATTATAAGCGGAAAGCCTTTAGCTGCAGCGCTATCCAACCGAGAGCCGCCGCTCGTACTCAGGTTTGCACGTTTCCATTTGAGCGGGACAGGCCCAGCAACTCAATCATTCTTATGAGATCGGCGAGCGACTTAGCGCCGACTTTGCGCATGGCTTGGCCACGGTGGACTTTGACGGTGATCTCGGCGAGGCCGAGCTCACCCGCTACTTGCTTGTTCAAGAGCCCTGACGCAACCAGCGTCAGAATATCACGCTCTCGCTGCGTCAGACCTTCAAAGCGTGAGCGCACGCCGGCTCGCATCTTCTCAAGCTCTCGCCTTTGTCGATCTCTTTCGATTGCAATCTGGACTGCGCGAAGCAAATCCCGATCGCGGAAAGGCTTTGTCAGGAAATCAACCGCCCCCCCTTTCATTGCCTGTACCGTCATTGGAACATCCGCATGACCCGTTATGAAAACAATTGGCGTATGCATATTCGCGCTAGCGAGACCGGATTGCAGCTCGAGACCGCTCAATCCAGGCAACCGAACATCGAGCACAAGGCAGCTCGGCCCCTCGGGGCGGTCCGCTTTTAATATCTCCGCGGCGGAGGCAAAGTCCTTCACTTTCAAACCCGCCGATTGGAAAAGGTTCGTAAGAGCCTTCCGTATCGAGGCATCGTCGTCGACAATCAGCACCACTGCTTCGTTGTGATCCGGCACCAATTGCGATGCTTGCAAGCGCTCGTTCACGTGCCATCCTTTCAAACAGAACCATGGCAAATCCAAAAAACCTAGATTCTCGGCCTTATAACGGCTCTGCTTGGTCCGGGATGAGGGCCGATTACTGCTCTCGCCCAAAACCTACGGACTTCCGATTATAGGCCCGCTCCGGTATACACAAGTATGACCCGGGCCCTCACTGCTTTCTTCTCGAGCTACCCCTCCGAATTCGGCAATTCAACCTGACGTAGAGAACAAAGCCGCAAACGAGCGCGACCAGCCCAGACTTCCCGCTCAGGACTTCGCCTGCCCGAAGATCACCGTGCTCCGATATTCCTGGCACACCTCGATCGACAGTACCACGTTCCAACATACCAGCAAAATCAACAACCTGAATCCTTGCCGCATGAGGTGGCAAGGTACCTTGCAGCCGCCACTTGGGTTGTACAGGTCGAGGCAACTTGTTTCAGCTGAAACGGCCTGATTGAGGCAGATAGGGCAAGCCGGCGCTCCTGCGACTACCCGCTGAGAGGCGAGCATTTACACCATCTTTGCTTGCATTGCGCATACGTCACACCTTTTGGCGTTGGATTCCGACGCGGTACTCGCAACTGGCTTACCTCCTTAATCTCGGAGTGACGAGAGTGGGGTCGTGTCCCAGGGAGTGGTGTAGCTCATTAGCAAAGCCGCTCGCGACGCGCGCTCCCCCATAGCGCTGTAGCGAGCGAGCGGCTTTGCGAGTGGTCACCGATGATTCGTCGGTAAGGTTTGGATTGCGACAGCCAACCTGACTCGAGGAACCACCGATGACCGACGACATGATGAACCTGCGCACGCTCGTAGAGAAGATCCCCGATGCTGATCTGTTGCGCGAGATGATCGGCTTTGCTGCCCACCGGCTGATGGAGCTGGAGGTCGAGGGCCTGACCGGAGCCGCGTACGGCGAGAAGAGCCAAGAGCGGCAGGTCCAGCGTAACGGCTACCGCGATCGGAGCTGGGAGACCCGCGCCGGCACCGTCGAGCTGCGCATTCCCAAGCTGCGCAAAGGCTCCTACTTCCCCGGCTTCCTGGAGCCGCGGCGGATGGCCGAGAAGGCGCTCACCGCGGTGGTGCAGGAGGCCTATGTCCACGGCGTCTCGACTCGCTCGGTCGACGACCAGATGCAGGCGAAGGGCATGAGCGGCATCTCCAAGAGCCAGGTGTCGCGGCTGTGCGGTGAGATCGACGACAAGGTGAAGGCCTTCCTCAACCGCCCGATCGAGGGCAATTGGCCCTATCTGTGGATCGACGCCACCTATGTGAAGGTGCGCCAGAACGGGCGCATCATCTCGGTCGCGGTGATCATCGCGGTCGGCGTCAACAGCGACGGAAGGCGCGAGGTGCTCGGCATGGACATCGGCCCGTCCGAGGCCGAGACGTTCTGGACCGCGTTCCTGCACAAGCTGGCGCGGCGGGGATTGCGCGGCGTCAAGCTGGTGGTCTCCGACGCCCACGAGGGGATCAAGGCGACCGTGGCCAAGGTGCTCAACGCCTCCTGGCAGCGCTGCCGCGTGGGGTCGTTGAAGAAGTGGCCCATAGATTCGCGCGATGCAGCGACCGGCCTATCATGGCCCTCGCGTCAAAGCCCGCGCTACGGCGCGATCTGAAGCCGCAAACGCATTTTGAGGGACAATCCAAGACAGAATAAGCGCAAGGAGAGCGGTTGCCAGCCGCTTGAGGTTGATGGCGGCGGCCGTCAGGTAGGCCTGGATCTTCATATTCGGTAGACCGCGCCGTACGGCGCGCGCCAGCCCATGCCAAGTTTTGGCTTCGCCGTGGAATCCCTCTGAGCGCCAGCGATGGCGTTGATAGAGATGTCGATCCTGCTTACTCCATCGCTCGCGACGGCGGCGGGCGCGCAGCAGTGCCGGATAATGGTCACCGACAACGACCGCTTTGTTAACCCGCCCTTTGGATAGGCAATCCCGCTTGAGCGGACACCGGGTGCAATCCTTCGCCTTCGCGTAAAAGAAACGGCCGTGCTTGATGGGCCGCGCGGGGCGCAAGATACGTCCTCGCGGGCACTTCAAGATGTCGTTCTTGGCATCGTACCGGAAGCGTCTGAGCGGTACGCGACTCTTGATTGGTTCGGCTTTAGCTGGGATGAGGGCATCAATGCCGCGCCGCTCGAGCGCGCCGTAGACTTTAGCGTAGGCATAGCCCGCATCGGCGGTGACGACCTTGATGTCGATGCCCGTAATCGCTTCGATCTCATCGACTTGCGGCTCGATCATCTCTCCTTCGTTCGTTTGTTCAGTCGTGACCGCGACATCCAGAATGACACCGACCTTGTCATCGACGGCAGTGTGCTGCTTGTAAGCGGGTTCCAGCCGCCGGTTTCGGGCATTCGTAGCCATTGTCGCATCGGGATCAGTCGTGCAGACCTTTTTGTACTTCCCGCTTTGCCGGCCCTTTCTCTCATCCTCGCTTTCATCTTCGCTTTGATTTTCGCTCAGCACATCCACCGCATGCTGCTCGGTGAGGCTATCCCAACTCACGTTGGCGCGGATTAGCGACGCATCGATGTGAACCACTTCGGCTGTTGCGATCTTGGCCTTCAGACAGGCCTGGACCGTGCGTTTAAAGATCCTACGGAATCGCTCTTCGCCCCAGCGCTGGCGGATGCGCGTCAGGCTGGAATGGTGCGGTAGCCGCTCATGCAGGCCATAACCAGCAAACCAGCGAATGGCGATGTTAACCTGAGCCTCTCGGATCAGCTTGCGATCGTGTACGATGCCGGTGAGCAGACCCGCGAGCATCAGGCGGACCGCGGCCTCCGGATCGACGCCCGGCCGACCGTCGTTCGCGCTATAGCGGTCGGAGACCTCTTCCCTTAGCCAAGATAGGTCGAGCACACGATCGACCCGTGCCAGCACGTGCTCATCTGGGACGAGCTGTCTGAGCGAGCCAGTGATGAAGAGCTCCAACTGATCCCGCTCCTTGCGCCCCAGCATCTCGTTTGCTCCGCCAATCGCGAATCGCCGACGAGAACGGAATCAGCCAATTGCAGCTTTTTCAACGACCCCCGCGTGCACTTCATGCGCAACGCGCTGGCGCATGCCGGCAAGAGCGGCCGGCGCGTCGTCTCCTCCTTCATCGCCACCGCCTTTGCCCAGGACCATGCCGAGGAGGCGCGGGCGCAATGGCGGCGCATCACCGACCAGCTCCGCCCCAAGCTCCCGAAGCTCGCCGCCTTCCTCGACGAGGCCGAAACCGACGTGCTCGCCTACATGAGCTTCCCAGCCGCGCATCGCGCCAAGCTGCACTCGACGGATGAGATGGACAAGCGATTTCTTCAGACCGAGACGACGACTGCGAAAATCGCTGTAAGTCCATTCTTTTGTTCGGTCGCGCGGGTCATTCTTCCGTCCCGGCCACCGATCACGCAGCCGCCGCGCGCAGGGGCGGTCAAGGCTGGCCGCATTTGCGGCTACCGCAAGGCTTGGCCATGATCCGCCCGAGCACGGCGGCTGCGTGGAACGGGACTGGCCCGGCTGGAAGTTGCCGTCAGCTGCGATTATGATTGTTGGGCGCGGGCGACCTCGTGGCGAAGCGTGACGCGTCGGCTGCAAGCGTCACCGGACTGCCCTATTTTGTCTTGCCGAACTGAGGCGCCCGCGCGCCGGTTTTTGGCCGCCGCGCTTTCCATTGCGACATGAACCGTTCGTAGCTTCGCTCCGCCTGGGCGGCAATCGACATCTCGCCATCGCGCAGCGCCTTGATGTTGCAGGTATAGGCTGGTCCACGCCGGTTGCCTTTCTGTTGCGGATGTCCGGCTTGAAGTTGCATCGCGCGGGTCTTATTGGCGACCATCGCTGGGCGGGCCCACAGGTAATCTTCGCCCCTTGTCAACAAATGCCAGCAGAGCACAGTGAGCTTCCGAGCCACGGCGACCGCGGCGATCTGGTGGCCACGCCGCGCACGGATGCGCACGAAAAACGCATGCAGTGGACCGGGCGCCTTGGCCGCTGCCCAGGCCGCCTCAACCAGTATGGCGCATGCGTGACTGCGGCCGATCTTGCTGATTCGACCGTGATGGGCGGCTCCCAGTCCCGACTGCCGCACCCTCGGGTTCAGCCCGAAATAGCTCACCAGCTTCTGCGGGCTGCTGAACCGGCTGATGTCGCCGATCGCCGCCACGATCCCGGTAGCGACTGTCACATTCACGCTGGTGATCGTCATCACTCTGTTGACCGCGGAATCGTCGATGGCGTCCTGCGCGATCTCGCGGTCGAGCAGGGCCAAGTCCTCCGCCAGCCGGTCGAGCTCACGAACGTGCCGATCGATCGCCGCGCGCTCATCGTCCGGAAACTGTTGAGCGGCCAGCCACGCCCGGCCGCGGGCATTGAAAAGATCGGCATGCGAGCACTTTGGGATCAGGTGCGCATTCAGGATCGAATGCACTTCGTTCTTGAGCCGCGTGCGATGCCGCACGACCTGGTAGCGCCGCGCCACCAGCCTGCGCTTGCGTTCGGTCTCCGCATCAGGCGTCCAGATCTGCGGCAGGGAGCCCGCCGCCTGCAGGCTGGCGAGTGTACCGGCGTCGATCTTGTCAGTCTTGACGTGCGCCTGAGCGATCGCCTTCACCTGCAACGGATTGGCGATAGTCACCCGCGCCACGAATGGCGTCAGCACCCGCGACACCGCCATGCTATTTCCAGTCGCCTCGATCACCACTTCGTCGGTCGACCGCAGACTCTTGCCCATCCTTCAAGGGCGGCCCGGGTCATGTCGACCCGGCCCGCATGTCGAAGGATGCCGTCTTTCCAGATTACCACCTCGCCGAAGGTTCGGTGAACATCGATACCAATCACGCGTCGCATCTGCGCGTCCTCCCTTCCGTTGATTATTGCGGGAGCGGCGGGCGACACGACAACTACGGACTCGCGCTCACGGCGCAACCGGGCAAGTCGCAGAGGCGGCCAGCTACTAACACGAGCTCTCGGCTCATCGTGTGTATCGGCCTGCCCGCACCTTCGTGCTCCCGGTGCCTCTGTCCCGATGGTCGCACCATACGCCACGATGTCGAACACCGCAGCGGAACGTTGGCACCGAGAACTCTCATACCGGTTACCAATCCGCTCGAACGGGTCAATGGCGAGATCAAGCGCCGCACCGAAGTGGTCGGCATCTTCCCCAATGAAGACGCCATCGACGCCTCGTCGGTGCGATCCTGCTCGACCAGAACGACGAGTGGGCGGTCCAGCGCGGCCGCTACATGACACTGGAAACCATCGCCCCGTTGGGCGATGATCCCGCCGTCAGCTTCCCGGCAATCGCCAGCGACCGATCCGGCCCATGCCGGCGAACGCGGTGACCCGCACTCAGCTACACCACGCCACGGAACACGATCTCGAATTGGTCGCAAATCATAAGAGTTTGTCGCTGATCTCGTAGCTGCAGAACTCCAAGGCCGGCCCCAATTAGACTCGAGCCAGGCTGAGTGTCAGCGCTTTTGGGTTGAGGCGCAAGGGAGAGCATCAATTTTGCCCCACGCATCGTCGCGCGGCTCTGGGCTCTTACATCATCACGCGCCCAATCGAGACCGTAACTCCACGTCCCACTGATTGGGCCGCACGAACGAGTACGGTCCATCAGGAACTTGCTGCGAGGTCCTCGAAGCAGCACAGTTCTTCGAGTAACAGAACGTAACAGCTACTCGTTGCACTACAAGCTTCTACTCTGTTGAAGCGAACCAGCGGACACTTCGCTTCTGATCGAGGCAATCAAAGGCAGCCGCGAGGATGAGCGACGGCATGCCACAATACCCATGCTCCTACCTAACACAACGGCAGACAGCGCTTCGAGATCGCCGAGAGAACAAGTCGATTCGGCTCCATCAACGAGCCCTCGTTTGAGACCCGACAAGCGGTCCTTTGGCACCCCTGCAAAGCGAGCTCGCGAACCAGCCCCTTGCGCGCGGATTAACGGCTCGATCATCCACCGCTAAACGCGCCAT
Organism: Bradyrhizobium sp. CCBAU 53340; assembly: GCF_015291645.1. Taxonomy (NCBI): domain Bacteria; kingdom Pseudomonadati; phylum Pseudomonadota; class Alphaproteobacteria; order Hyphomicrobiales; family Nitrobacteraceae; genus Bradyrhizobium; species Bradyrhizobium sp. CCBAU 53340. The sequence goes on along the minus strand of NZ_CP030056.1, from coordinate 642,784 downwards.
CTTCTCGCAGATCACAAGACGTTCGGCGTCACGGAGCATGGAGCGAACTGCGACCATGCAGCAAGGACACAGCGCTTTGCACGGCACGTGCCGCGAATCACAAATAGGTTGGCCTAAGGCCCACTCTCATCTGTTATCGTCTACGATCGTCGGGGCGGTCCGGCAGCAGCTGGTCGTGCCGAACCCGCCCCTAACATCACCACAAGGGAGGCGGGATGGTGATGCTTCTTTGTAGGCAGCAAGAGCCGTGCCTCGACTAACCAAGAGAGAAGAGGGGGACACGCTGAGAGGCGACAAGATGAACTCACTGCCCTGCATGCCGTCGCATAGAAGTAAGTTGCCAAATGAGCGTCGAGTTCTGGCCAAGACTAGATAAATTCCATGCGATGGACAGGCAGCCCGACCACGGAACGCTCTTCTGGCATTTCCTTCGAAGCGAGCCCACCGGCCATGACCACCGTTCCGCAACCATCCTTGTATTTCCCGGGGAGCGAGGCCAGCCGAGGTACGGTTGCGATGGCATTCGCGCAAGCGGTAGTCACCGCTGAGATCAGGAGCGAAACGAGCGGCCGAGGACGGTGGGCCGGCCGAGCCGGGTCCCTTTTCGTACAGAGGCGTTGGATAGCGCGCATGCGACGTTTTTTTGGGGGCACACCTCTGTGCTCCTCGTCTGAAACGAAACACCTCACCGCGCCAGCCGTGCTCGGCTGACTTGAATGAGCTAAAGCGAGAGCCCCTTGGGTCCCAACAACTGTTTGTTTTAGATCGCTCCATAACTAGCGTTGATCTCTCACAATTTGTCTTGGCTCAGCAGAGTGACTGACAAGACGCTTACCTCCCAATATTCCGCTAAAGCAAGGCCTCGCTAGACGGCGTAAATCGCCGCATCTGAGCACCGTATACGCTGGTGTTATTAGCCGCTTGACGGTGCCTTCGATACCGCTGAGAGCGGGCACCACGCTTAGCCCGGGCATGCGGCGGCCAAGAGATCTCACGATAGAACATTGCAGCGCGCCCGACTGTCATGCCCGAAGATCGGCGATCGTCTTTTGAGAACGGAACCCAAATCAACACACCTGATTCAAACGTGCCGCTTAGGTCAGGGTCTCTCGGCCAGAGCCGCTCCTAAGCGATAACGGATTTCCTCAGGAAGTTAGCGAGCTCTGGGCAACTGCGCTCGCGTGGCATCCGATCGATACCCCTTGGGCCATTTCGGCTGACCCATAGTCCCTGTTTCATTGTGATCGCCTGCTCGCGATCACAAGCGAAGACTTCCATCTTCAAGAACAGAAGTCACCGCTCTCGCCCATCAGCTGTGCATTACCCGCTAGTTCTATTGTGCTCCTAAGCACGCGCATCACCACGGCATTCTTAACAACAATCGTAACATGGCGCCTGCATGCAGCTGGTCGACCCAGCGGCACGCAACTTGCTCACCGAGCATAAAAGCGTTGGAGATCCACATGAGCAATGGCTTCGTAGCTTGTCCCCACTCAGACACCGAACAGCGGCGCATACGCAATAGGAACACCGCAAGAAAGCGCGTCAAACCCGGTCATAGAGTTGTGAATGCTCACGACAACCGCGCGACGCTGACCTCGCGATTACCTAAAAAGTTACGTCTTTGCGTTCATCCGAGCCTATGTGGACGCCGCACGCGCCTTAAACAAAGCAGGGCCTTTAGGCAGCACGTCGTTAGTTTTGCTCGCCGGCTTCCGCAGCGCCGGTCCGCCGGATACATCCCGCTCGTCCTGCACGAGTCGGAACAAGCGGCGCATCACACCGTAGGAGCGACGCCACCGCCCGCACCCAGTCTTATGCCAAAGCGCCAAGAAAGGCAGTCGCTACTACCGTCTCGGAGTGAGGACCTACAACCAAGCCCGCTGGTCCTCATCTCGGCGGCCACCGGGAGACGGATGACAGTCGATATCAGTCGGACCGCTCGTCTACCCCGCAATCAACTCCCCAAGCATGAACCCATCGCGTGGCAGCTATGAACTACGACTTGATCAATTGCGCAGCCAACACGCAGTCGCTTTCACCTCTGTTCCAAATGCTGGTAAGCAAAGCAGGAAAGCTGGGCTTCGGTTCAGTAGCATATGCGGCAGTAACATACGCCCCGCCCAAACGCCTTCGTGAAAGTCCTGCCCCCATGATCGCCTCGAACTTTCCATCCCACTGGAGTAAGCCCTACGCAGAACACGAATACGGCAATATAGACCCCGCAATTCATCGATCACGGCGTTTTTCACGCCCAATATGCTGGGAGGAGCTGTCTGCACGATGTCGATTGCTGCCAGAAGAGCAACGCGCACTGGATTTCTACAAAATAGCGGGCTTTAAGCGCGGCATAAGCGTTCCCCTTTTCGCAGCGCAGGGCCATGTATCCGTGGCGCTGTTTGCCTCCGAAAGCGATCGGGCTGATCCGAAAGGCTCCTTACTTCACCTCGCCGCACTGGCCTCTCAATTCCACATCGGTTATGGCCTTATCGCGCCCCTACCAGATGAGAACCGATATCTGAATGTTACTTTCACTCCACGTGAAAAAGAGATCCTCTTGCACGCGGCGGAAGGCAGGTCTTCCTGGCATATCGGCCGGCTCCTCCACATCAGCGGGAATTCAGTCGACTTCCACATGAAGAACATTATGCGAAAGATGGGTACAAGTACGCGCACTGTGGCAATCAGAGAAGCCTACCGCGCCGGCCTTATTCACTACGCTTCCCCAACGAACGAGGAGTGCCGCTTCTCAAAGGGACATACAGTGAAATCGAAGAACCGTACTTTGGCAAGGCAATGAAGCATGGCCGCTGCCGGGTGCCCACAAGTTCAGACGATCCCCTGAGCTTTTCTGGTCCTGATCCGACGGATGCCCGGCGCGCGAACTGCTCAGAGAATAATTCCGGTGCTACCGATCCAACGCTGCGCTTGGTCACGTCCGGCTAAGTGAGAACAACCATAGCTTGCACCCGAAGTGATGGATAGTTCGCTTACAATGCTCGACACTGCGCCGCCTAACTTGCGTGGGAGATCAACACGTTCGCTGCGCCCCGATTTCTCAGGCTCATGCCGCGCGGCAATTAGGGTGGAAGCTCCCCACCCAGATTGTCGCGCTATACAGGCTCACTTGCTTTCAAGCGAGAGGAACGGTTGATGCGACTGCGAACAGATACTCCCGATCCATCATGCGCTCGCAAGTCCCGACTGTTCGCGGATCAATCCTTGCTGATGATGCAAATGCGACGCTGGCACATTCAGGCGCTTCCCCCGGGGTGGCGATAAAAGATGCCGCCGAAGACATGCCGCTCTTCACGAATGAGGCTGGCACGGCCGCCGACTAGCGAATGCATCCCAGAAGTGCTTGTAAGCCTTGGCAAGACCGGTGCCTTCCTGATATTGTTCGCGTAAATAGGACACCGGAGCAAGTATGGCAAAACAGGTAAAAAAGAAGATTGCGCGACGCGAGTACAGTAGAGCGGACGTGAAGGAACTCCGCGCCCATTCAAGGGCCAAAACACCGGTCATTCAAATTGCAAAGCTTACAAAGCGTACCGTTGGGTCGCTGCGTCAGAAGGCGCGAAAACTTGGCTTGCCTCTCGGTCACCGGCGCTAATCAGGGTCCTAACTCGATGGCTCTCTATTATTATCCCTCTCGTAACCACGCCATTGATGATGGCATTAGCTAGTGATCCGCCCTTCAGGGGGCCTGCGCCCGAAGCAGCAGTCGTGGGCAACGACAAACCTTCGCTATCGGGCCAGTGCAATTCTCTCGTGTTCCATGTGGATTGGAACGTGCGGGGTCGTTCCCGTATTCCACAACATCTCGGTAAATTCGTCGCCCCCCGGGCAGGATGCTGCATCTCGTTCACCCTTGAAGGGAAGGGCGCAAATAGAGCTTGAGCCCCCCTAACCCGATTTGGCGGTTTCGCGATCGCATTTGATGTCTGTATCTCGTCTGGCTTGCCCAATCACAAGCGTCACATTATGCAACTCTCAAAGCATGGTGCCCCGCGGACCACACGAGCTCTGCGCCTGCCGTCACGACATCGCGTTTTGACGAGTTGAGTCTGGATTAGTGCGCTGCATCGCTCGGCTCTCACGAGCTTATCGTGGTGCGGTGATCCATTCATGTGTGTCTACCTTACAGCGATCAGGCGCGAGCATCTCCTGCAAATGGGACGCTATTTAACTTGCTCAGCCGCGAATTCGTCTCTCTTATCTTTCTGATATCCCCTGGAGCTCGCGTACGGTTTTCGATTTAATCCACCAGGTGTGTGCGGCTACCAAGTGGGTTTCAGATAGGTCGGGTAAGAGTGGATGATCGCGCTAGCTCCTGTCACCATGCGCACGGCTCTGCGGGGCTGGTTGAGCGATCCACGAGCCGAATAGCCGGCACTAGCCGAGCCGCGGCAGCGAGGGAGAGCCCCGGCAACTAACCGGATCTAGTGACTTTTATCGCGGGAAAGGCCCCCCGTCCGCCAGCGGCGGGCTCGCCACAAAGCCGTGGGACCGTGCCACGACCCTTGTCGAGGCGTGGCCCAACGCGAGCCGTCGCTGGACTTTGTGCAAGACAGGTTCTCCAGTGGATCTCAGGATGGCGCGTCGCCCGCGAACTGACGGCGATCGTCGAGCGACGCGACAAGCCAGGAATGATCGTGTCCAACCACGGCACAAGTGTAAGCGGCAGGGTGAGGCCGTCAGATGGCGTGGTTCCATGGCATAAGGGCGTGGATTTCGCTGCTCAGCCAGCCGTTGGCGATACGCTGAAGCGTGAGAGCAAGCCAGCGAGCGGATCGACGTTGTTCTTCTTCGCTGTCTGCAACAGTGTCGCGATGGTCGCCCAGGTTCGTCTGCCGCCGTCGCTGCCGGCAAACAGACTATTCTTTCTCGTAATTGTTTGTGGCCTGATGGCGCGCTCGACGATGTTGGAGTCGAGCTCGATGCGACCATCGGTCAGGAAGCGTTCGAAGATGGCACATCTGGCGTCACGACGCTAAACGCTTCTGTCCCAAACGGAGGCCACACGGCCAATAGCGATCCGAGTAGCGCTCCGGCGACACTCCCAGATCCTTCGAAGGCCGCGCACAATCCACTGAATCGCTGCGGCGATGACAACAATTCCCGCCCCTAGCGCCGCAGCGATTGCGATTCTAACTGATAGCTCGAAAGGTCTTTCAAACGAAATAAAGTCCATCAAGCGGAACACGGCGCCCTGGATCAGATAAAGGACCAGCGTACGCTGCCCAAGACCTACCGCAACGAAGAGAACCACGCGACTAGAACAGCCAAAGCGCCAGACCTGCAGCAACACTTCCATTGCAATTGCCGAGGCAGATGCAGAGCCAAGAAACATAAGCAACACTTGCTTTGTATCGTGAACCAGTACTAGGTTGTTGTAGGCGTAGGTTGTTTTGTTCCAGTTGAAATAGCACGCACAAGCCATTCCACTAAGCAAGACCATCAAGAGCGATTTGTATCGTGAGATTATGGCCGTCCGCCATTCCTTCGAATGAGCGAACACGACTCCAAGGCAAAAGAATGGGTAAGTGTATCGCGCCAATGGCACTATCGAAACTGTCAACGGAGTGAGGGCAACAAAGATCGCTGACGTGCCAATCACCCAGGCCGATACCCGGCCGCACAACGCGAAAAGACTCCTCATGACGAGGAATGAGGCAAATGTGGTCCAAATGAACCAATATGAGCCTACTAGCTCCTTCGCAAGGTCAAACAGTACATCACGCAGGCTTGTTGGCACTGACCCCGTAGCTAGCTTGAACGCCCCCAACTTGATTGCTTCGAGAAGCGTGCCGCAAAATAGCGCCGGCAGCAACAATTGCTTCACACGATCAGCGACGCTGCGCGACAGCGACTTGTAAACTAGCGCTCCGTGGGACAAATAGCCGCTTATCGCCATGAAGAGCGGCATGTGAAACATGTAGATGAACTTGAAGTAAGGCGAATGCCAATATTCGTTATTTCTACAAATAACGTATTGTATCAAATGTCCGATGATCACCAAGATGATGAGCATGCCTTTAGCAAAATCAAGGCTTAGGTCTCGCGGCGCTCCTTTGAGCGCCTGCGAACTACACTCGGTTGATTGTGCTGAGCAATGAAACATGATGCCTCGGCATGCGATTTACGACCCGCGGAGCGCCAGTTGGGCTGACCCGATCGGGCTCGAAGGCTTCCCGACCGATTGGTGCACCCTCCGACGAAACTGACGTAATCATTGCGACGAATGCGACAATTCCGCCGTTCCGTTCCTCGTCTTTGCTCATCTTTCCAGATTGGTACAATCGGTTGTATTGATGCGACACATCCAGATGGTGAATGATGTGAGACGATCGCCGCCCGGCCACCGTTACCAGAGCTCTTGCACAATTAGTCGTCTTGCTACCCGCAATCAATCGGCTGCGTTTACGCACCCCATGGTCTCCGCAATAATAAGGCTCTCCTTGAACAGTAACACTCGTGGCACGCAGTTTGCTCTTTTAGGGCAAAGCTCACGAGAATAGGGGAGGTCCGCATGCACACTTCGTCTGCATGATCCAGATGCCCGGGAATAACCAGATTCCTCATCCCGTTACTATCATGCGCCACGCAGCCTGATCGATCTCGAAGAAGAACGCAGTCTTCTCTAGCGAGGCGCCCTTAGACATTGGATGCAGGAACGTGAAATAGTGAAGTACCTGCGCTTACGCCCACAGACCCTCTTGGCGGAACGCTGCGACTGGGAGATGAAGGTCGTGATTTTGGATCACCTAGACTGGGAGCGTGTAAGGCAGCTATTGCCCGCTGACCGGTGGCGACGAGGCTGCGCAAAAACAGCTCAATCGCTGGCTCTTTTTGGTTTGATCCACGACAGCCTAAAAATACTCGAATGAACTCGGGATCGGCCTGAGGCGAAACCGCTTAAGCCGCCTTCCTGAGCACGCCCACATGCCCCAATAACATGCCGGCCACTATGCCTCACTGGCGCTGCCAACGCCAAAGCTCGTTCTGCACACTGGGAGCCGATCGCCAGGAAGGATGGAGACATGACCAAACCCATTGGAGGCGTCGGGCGCGCCGAGCAGCCGCGTGCCGGAGCCCGCTCACATAAAATGCTATATGTCCAGGTTTTGGCGGCAATTGCTCTCGGCGGCATCGTCGGCTGGCGCTGGCCGCACCTGGCCACTAATGACTGGATCAAGGCGCTGGGCGAGGGCTTCATCAAGTTGATCAAGATGGTGATCGCTCCGATCGTCTTCTGCACCGTCGTCTCCGGCATCGCCCATATCCATGATGCCAAGAAGGTCGGACGCATCGGCGTGAAGGCGTTGGTCTATTTCGAGGTCGTCTCCACCTTCGCGCTCATCATCGGCCTCATCATCGGCAATGTCGTGAGGCCGGGCGCGGGCTTCGGCAGTGCGGCGGCCAACGCGCAGGCGGTCGCCAACTACGCCAAGCAGGCCGAAGGCCAGAAGTCGGTCGACTTCATCCTGCACATCATTCCCGACACCGTGGTCGGCGCCTTCGCGCAAGGCGAGATCCTGCAAGTGCTGCTGTTCTCCGTCCTGTTCGGCTTCGCTATCCTGGGGCTCGGCGAACGCGGCCATTTGATCCGCAGCTTCATCGATGATGCCGCGCATGCGGTGTTCGGCGTGATCTCGATCGTAATGCGCGCGGCGCCGGTCGGCGCCTTCGGCGCGATGGCCTACACGATCGGCAAGTTCGGGACCGGCGCGATCCTCAATTTGATGGGCCTGATCGCGACCTTCTACGTCACTGCGGCCCTATTCGTGCTCCTGGTGCTCGGCATTATCGCGCGCCTTGCCGGCTTCTCGATCTTCAAGTTCCTCGCCTACATCAAGGACGAGCTGCTGATCGTGCTCGGCACCTCGTCCTCGGAGAGCGCGCTGCCGTCCTTGATGGAGAAGCTGGAACGTCTCGGCTGCTCAAAATCGGTGGTCGGCCTCGTGGTGCCCACGGGTTATTCGTTCAATCTCGACGGCACCAACATCTACATGACGCTAGCGACGCTCTTTATCTCGCAGGCGCTCGGCTACGATCTGACGTTCAGCCAGCAACTCACGATCCTGCTCGTGGCGATGCTGACCTCGAAGGGGGCCTCTGGCATCGCCGGTGCAGGCTTCATCACGCTGGCGGCGACGCTCGCGGTCGTAGATCCACGGCTCGTGCCGGGCATGGCCATCGTGCTGGGCATAGACAAGTTCATGAGCGAATGCCGCGCGTTGACCAACCTCTGTGGCAACGGCGTGGCCTGCGTGATCGTTGCCTCGTCCGAGGGCGAGCTCGACCGAGAGACCTTTAATGCGGCTCTGAGCTATTAGTTGCAGCCGTTATGGCCGTCATCTCGCACCCTGTCATGGCGCGGCGGCCTGCACGGTGCACAAGTTGGTATGAACATAGGTCTTGAAACCGAGCACCGGAGCCGTTCACTCGGCAGTATGTCAACGGCCATTGATGCCATCTTTGTAAGTGACGTGCCATCGTGGTGTCGCACATCAACTTAGAGAGGGCAGGGCATCGGGTCCCCACCTAAGTTTGAATGACCATAATCATCGCGAGTGCGGGTGGCCCCGTACGCCCGGCAGCACGCGGCCAGACCCCAGGCGCCACCATCGGACGGTGATTGCGCGTGTGTTGTATTTAAATGACCTTTTCGCTGGCCTCTGGAGGCCAACTATCCATTAGCCAAATATAGCCCATCATTGAAATCGATTGTACAGCCGAGGGTGGGCCGCGCAATAGTAAGCAGCAGCTCGGTGCGAGCTCGCAAATAGAGATCCCTCAATGAATATTAGGGCGCAGAACGCTACCGGAAACACGATTGTTGATACGCTCCTATTTGCCTACTGCTTGGCCAGATCTCACCGATTGTGGACGCTCTATCCAACCATAGGGTTGCCTGTCTCGCCTCCGATCGCGTGCTCTCGGGTAGCCGCACCGTTTCCTCGACCTCGCAATTTCCACTTGTGAACGCGGCTCTGAGCCAAAGGCTACTTACCCCGGTCAATGATCCGCCAGAGCCTCGCAACAGAGCTGCCATTGCCCTCTCAACGTTGTTACTCGTTACTCGACGAGTGCCCTTATTGAGCAACCCGCCAGCACCTCCCAGGCTCCTGGTTCCACCGGTTAACACACATCGCAACGAAAAGGATAAGGACAGATGCTAGAGTCGTTACCTACACTGGAAATACACCAGAAGATCGTTTCTCATCTTCGGGTCACATGCCCGGTTATCTTGGACATTGGATGCAATGATGGTAGCGACACACAGCGATTTCTTGAGCTGTGTCCAGACGCCAGCGTATACTGCTTTGAACCTGACCCTCGCGCAATAGCTCGCTTCAAGGAGAATAAGCGTCTGGCTCGACCCAACGTGGCGCTCATGCAGCTCGCCATCAGTGATCGAAACGGTACCATCGAGTTTCATCCGAGCAATGGGGACGGAGATGCGAGGGGGTGGGACTTATCGGGCTCCATACGTAGACCCAAAAATCACCTTTCAGAATATGATTGGGTTCGCTTTGATGACTCGATTCTGGTCGAGACCCAGCGACTGGATGACTGGAGCGGCGAAGCTGGTCTCAGCGGCCCTGTTGATCTAATCTGGATGGATGTTCAAGGAGCTGAGTCGGACGTAATCGCTGGCGGTCAGAAAACCCTGGGCAGAACACGGTTCATCTACACCGAGTATAGTGACCGCGAACTGTACGAAGGCCAGCTTTCACTGCGCTCCATCCTTGACCTCCTTCCCGCGTTCGAAGTGGTTACTCTGTATCCGCGAGAGATTGAGGGCGACGTTCTGCTTAGAAACAAGGTGCTCCGGTCTGTTTGAGGAAAGCCACGCTCGGCAGAGTGGATGACCGACATGCGCGGTTCGCGGGCTTGTTTGTACCGCAGCACTCCTATCGCGGGGCCGACGATGAAGTGGCAAGTTGCCGAAGCTTTGTTTGCATACCGCCTAGGGTGGCTCGTTGGCTATCCAAAGCGCGCCAGGATACGGCTCAGACAATTCCCAGCCCGGAGGCATGCATGGGCAGATCGCAGGTGGCGCATAGATCGATGCGTTCCCGTGGGAGATGCTCCGCCAGTGGCCGGCGGGCTGGCTTGCGGCGCTCGAACGATGGCACCGCCATCTTGTCCGCAGCCACCTGAGACCGGTCTGGACTGCCCAGCTTTTTCCTCCAGGCCAGCGAGCTGCAGCTCGAGCCAGTCCAGCAATGCGCCTCGCTCCGGAGGACTGTCCGAACTGCTCGTGCTGGAGCTTCTTGAGCGTGAGCTTCTCGATCTCTCGATCAGCTAGGTCCCCGCTTGCCTTCCGCCCCGCCGGCGAACCGGACTTACGTCCGCCGCGCAGGCTGTCTGCAGCGTCCGAACCGCTGATCGCGCAACCGATTTAACTCCATTGAGCGCGGCAACTCCAAGATGGTGGTCAACGACAACAGCGAGGCCGACAGCAATGGCATCATGTCGTGGGCTGATCAGAGCCGCCTAGCCTGGCACTAAATGGGGCCCGGCAAGCCTATGCAGAATGCGCATCGAAGACTTCAATGGCCAGCTGCGGGGCGAGCCGCTGTTTACGTCCCTGCCCAGGCCCGTGTCGTGCCTGGGTGCCGGCGGGCCGATTACAACGACGCGCGACCACACTCCCAGCTCGGATGGAAGACCCCGTTCGGGTTCGTCTTCACCTGCCGGGATCTGGCACTGCGCTATGCGAAGGCTCCGCGTCAGCTTGTCGCGCGGCGATCAGGATGGAAGGCAGCGTCAATCAAGGTGAGAGAGTTTCGCTGGGCTCGTGACGTAGGGAGGGCGTAGCCCGACCGGAGTTACGAGCCCAGCGTCGGCGCGATCCCGAGGAGGACCGCGCCGACTGGTGATCGCGGCCGGCGGGGTTATGCAAGTGGTTCTTCCGCCAAGAGGAATCACTCGCGTGCCCGGCCGACACATCACAGATCACCAGATGAGATGGGATGGTTGCCGCCCTCCCCAGACGGCATCGTAATGTGCCAAGAACGCAGTGTTTGAACCCCGAAGCGAAGAGGACGGCAAATTGATGGATACGGTGATCGGAGTGGATCTAGCCAAGAATGTGTTTCAGCTCCACGGGGCGTCAATGGCGGGACACTTGAAATTTCGAAAGAAACTGTCGCGGCTTCAGTTTCGGAAGTTCATGGCGGGCCACCCATCGGCAGTGGTGGTGATGGAAGCCTGTGGCAGCGCCCACTATTGGGCACGGGAGATGGTCAAGCTCGGCCATGAAGTGAAACTGATCGCTCCGCAATATGTGAAGCCTTTTGTGAAACGCCAAAAGAACGACGCGGCTGATGCCGAAGCAATCGTGATCGCGGCACAGCGCCCCGAGATGCGCTTCGTCGAGCCGAAATCGGAAGAACAGCAGGCCAGGGCAGTGCTCTTTCGGGCTCGGAAGCGCCTTGTTCATCAGCGCACCGATCTGGTGAATGCGCTGCGTTCTGTTCTCTACGAATTCGGCCATATCATCCCGCAAGGAATCGAACAACTTAAACGCATTGACGCAATCCTCGAAGATCCGAACAGCGATCTACCAGAACTGGTCCGCGAGGAATGTCGGAGTCTCATTGATCAGATCGCCTACAAGACGGAGCGGATCGATGCCAAGGCAGAGCAGCTCAAGAAGTTGGCGACGCGGACGGTCACGGCGCAGCGGCTGCAGACAATGCCGGGGGTCGGCCCGCTGACCGCACTCGCGATCGAGGCTTTCGCGCCCGACATGGCGGCCTTTCGACGTGGCCGAGACTTCGCGGCTTGGCTCGGCTTGGTCCCACGGCAACATTCCTCAGGGGGAAAGGAAAGGCTCGGACGCGTTTCGAAGGAAGGACAGGCGGACATTCGCCAGTTGCTCATCGTTGGGGCGATGTCGCGGCTGAACTGGCTCGGGCGCAAGTCGATCCCTAGCGGATCCTGGCTGGCGCAGATGCTGGCGAGGAAGCCGCGCATGCTTGTGGCGATCGCCTTGGCGAACAAGATGGCTCGGACGATTTGGGCCATGCTCACCCGGAAGGAGGATTATCGGAACCCAGCGCAGGCAGTGACGGCATGACTGCATGCAGCACGAAATAGCCTGACGTTGGCGAAGGGGGTGTGAGAAGGCGACGACCCGAATGGGCGCAACGATCGAACAGATCTGGATCAGGAAACCAGCTAGAGCCAAAGAGCCGACGTGCTCGGAGATGAGAATTGGACCTGGTCCGCGGATCACCATACCGGCCAGCGGCTTCTGAAAATGCCGTAAAGGAAGGCCTGACAGAAGACCGCACTCGATCACACGCCAAAGGGTCAGAAACTTCTTGCATTGCGGGCGGCAACCACAGAAGGCTCTACATGAAGTACCGTCAGACCGATAGCCCGCCAGTGGCGGCGGCCAAGGCGTCATTCAGTGCGTCGACCGCCTATCGGATCGAGAGAGATCCCCGATTTCCATCGCAAAGGAAGGCGCCCCGCGGCCGGCGACGACCGGACCCGTTGAGCGAGGTGTTCGAGACCGAGATCGTCCCGATCCTGAAGGCGGCACCTGGCTTACGCCCGGTGGCGGTGTTCGAGGAGATGCTACGGCGTCATCCGGATCTCGGCATCGGTATCCGTCGTACCCTGGAACGTCGGATCCGTGCATAGCGGGCGGTCCACGGCGAGGAGCAGGAGGTGATCTTCCGCCAAACCCACGAGCCTGGCCAACTCGGCCTCTCCGACTTCACAGACATGGACGAGTTGGGTGTGACGATCGCGGGTGCTCCGTTGGATCATCGTCTCTATCACTTCCGTTTGGCCTATTGCGGGTTCGAGCACGCCCACGTCGTGCTTGGCGGCGAGAGCTTCGTCGCCCTGGCGGAAGGCCTGCAGAATGCCCTCTGGTCGCTCGGTGGGGCGCCGCGGGAGCATCGGACCGACAGTCTGTCGGCCGCATTCTGCAATCTCAATCGTGATGCACGGGACGATCTGACGCAGCGATACGAGGCCCTTTGTGCCCATTACGGCATGCGGCCTTCCCGCAACAATCGAGGCGTCGCCCACGAGAATGGCTCGATCGAAGGGCCTCACGGTCATCTCAAGCGAGCAATCGCGGACGCCTTGCTGCTGCGCGGAACTGTCGACTTCGACGATCTTGCCACCTATCGCGGCTTCATCGACGAGATCGTCAGCCGCCGCAATGCCCGCAACGCCAAGCGGATCGATAGCGAGCGCGTGGTGTTGCAGGAGCTGCCCGATCGGCGCACCTCCGACTACGAAGAGGTGATCGTCCGCGTGACCTCGTCCGGCGGCTTCACCCTGCGCAAGGTGTTCTACACGGTGCCATCGCGCCTGATCGGTCACCGGCTGCGGGTGCGCCTTTACGACGATCGTCTCGACGTGTTCGTCGGGGGCACCCATCTCGTCACCTTGCCGCGTGGGCGGCCGCATCCCAATGGCAAGTACGACCAGGTCGTCGATTATCGGCACGTGATCCATTCCCTGCGGCGCAAGCCGATGGCACTTCTCAATCTGGTCTACCGGGATCGGCTGTTCCCGCGCGATGCCTACCGGAAGACCTTCGATCGCTTGCGCGAACGCTTGCCGGACAAAAAAGCCTGCCGGATCATGGTCGATCTCCTCGCGCTCGCTCATGAACGCGGCTGCGAGACCGAACTCGCCGATCAGCTCACCGCCGACCTCGAGGCCGGCCAACTGCCCGACATCAACCGGCTACGTGCTTACTTCGCCCCCGATCCCGCCAACCTGCCGAACGTCGTGGTGCAGCTCGTGCCGCTTGCGACCTACGAATGCCTCATCGGTACCGCCGAGACCGGAGGTGCCGCATGAGCGTAACGAACACGGTTGATGCCGCGCGCCTCAATCTGTTGCTCAATGAGCTCCGTCTGCCTGCCATCAAGGTGCTGTGGGCGCAATTTGCCGAACAGTCCGACAAGGAAGGCTGGCCGGCCGGCCGCTTCCTCGCGACCATCGCCGAGCACGAGATTGCCGAACGCGGCCGCCGTCGGACCGAACGACACCTTGTCGAAGCACGTTTGCCCACCGGAAAGACCTTCGACAGCTTCGACTTCGAAGCTGTGCCGATGATCTCAAAGGCGCAGGTGATGGCGCTCGCCGGTGACAGCTGGCTGGGCAAGGGCGCCAATTTGCTGTTGTTCGGCCCGCCCGGCGGCGGAAAGAGCCACTTGGCGGCAGCGATCGGCCTGGCCCTCATCGAGAACGGATGGCGCGTCCTCTTCACCCGGACCACCGATCTCGTGCAGAAGCTCCAGCTAGCGCGACGCGAGCTTAACCTCGAGGCGGCCATCAATCGTCTCGATCGCTTCGATCTCCTGATTCTTGATGATCTCGCTTACGTCACCAAGGATCAGGCCGAGACCAGCGTGCTGTTCGAGCTCATCAGCGCACGCTACGAGCGCCGCTCGATGCTGATCACCGCCAATCAGCCATTCGGCGAATGGAACAGGGTCTTCCCGGACCCCGCCATGACCTGGCCGCTATCGATCGCCTCGTTCATCACGCCACCATCGTCGAGATGAACGTCGAGAGCTATCGCAGACGGACCGCCCTCGAACGAAAACGCGGTCCCGGACGGCCGCCATCGCACGCGACATCCAAAACCGTCGCTGATTGACGCTGCGCGACAATCAGAGTTCAACAAAACTCTTGCGCGCGACAATCATCGCGGCAATCATCATCAGGCCGCGACACGCCTCGCCATCCTGATTGCCGCGCACTTCCTACCCAGATTGCCGCGCTACATCAGCTCCCGTCGCTACGACCCCAATCGGGAATCCAACAGCCAGAGTGTACTCAGGGCTGGATAATCGTTGGGGGTCAGTCAAAGTCTACGGCTGCTGATGTAGTTCCAGAAGTTCCAAATGGGAGTCGCCAAGTTCCATGCCTTTGTCGGAACGAGCCGCCCGTCCAACAGTCAAGCACGGATGACGCCAGACTGGGGACAGACGCCGGCACTGTCGTCCCCGGAATGTCTACTGAAGGAGCAACAACGGCTCACATCTAGGGCCAAGTAATCTCACCCCACGCGCCAAATTGCTACCTCTCGGTAACATGGCATGATCCAATCCGTCGGGCAGGAATGACAAATTGGGGTTCGCTTGCTGGCTGTGGGCCCATCCGGTTTGGACCGTGCAAACCACAGCCACGGCAATCGAGGACGACGAACCGTCCGTGATGACGACTACCGCATCCTGCTCGCATCTCGACAAAAGCTCGACAAGTTCACAAACCTTCATCTTCCTAACCAACTTCTCGCCATCTAACCTCCTACTACAACAGCTTCTGTCTCTCTTTGACATTTCGCATTGCTCGGCTGACTGATCCGCCCTCAGTCGGTCGTCACTCTCCTGTTAAATACAGAGCCCACCTCGAGGTCATCGGACCTCGCCACCTTGCGAGGCACCACCACTCGCTCGTTCAGCGCCCGGAAAGCCCGCCGAATGAGCAGACCTGGAGTACTCACCCGCGCCGCCTGGGACAACCATGCTTCGAACACTTGATGTGCCCGCTCGACTGCACTAGGTGCAGCCGAGCGGGCATCCGCTTCACAGGCGCTCGACCTGGCGCCGCAGCGCCTGTCCAGAGAGGATCATGGGCTTCAGCCCACCGAAAGGTTTATCACTCTTATCCTAAGAGGTTCATGGGCCGCCTCCCGCCATAAGTTCGGACCGGAGAATAGTCGCCGTGTTCAAGGCCGCAACAAGCGGGAGATCGCCAAAGGCCACTTGGCAGAGAAGATAGTTAGCTCCCGCTTGCTCCAGGTGATCAATAAGGACACTTCGCACAGAAGCGGCGGTTCCGACAACGCACAATTCACTTTCAATTGCTGCTTCGAAGGTTGGCGGAAGGTTCGGAGGGGCAGGTACCCCGCTGAGATCATAAAGGACCCTAAAGCTCGTGAGCCATCTGTCGTAAGCCGCTGCAGCTAGCGAATACGCATGAGCTTCCGAAGTGTCTGCTACAATCATGCGAAGCAAACCGACAAGCGGAGCCCCTCCGCGCCAATTGCACGCGCGGTACGCGTCAGTCGATTTCCGAACCATAGAGGCCGGGCCAATGCTCGCGATATTGGCACCGATCTCAGCGGCCGCTCGCGCAGAGCCGGGCTGGCTCACGGGAATCCAGGTCGGTGGATGGGGACGCTGATAAGGCGTAATTGCTAACGGCACTTCGTGGAGGCGATAATGCTGACCTTCGTAGGACAAGGTCCCGCCTCGCATCGCTCTGGTCAAGATCTCCATTCCTTCGGAATACAGCTCGCGAGCGCTCTCTGCGCTAACCCCGAAGTACCCCAATTCAATCGGTAGAGAGCCCCACCCGATACCGAGCTCAAGACGACCGCCGCTCAAATGATCCAGCATGCATGCCTCTTCATAGGCCCGAAGGGGGTGCTGAAGGCTTAGCAGCATGACCATCGGCCCGATGCGGAGCTGCTTCGTACGCTGCGCAACGCTCGACAGAAATACGTTAGGCGAGGGCGATCGCCCGTGCGGTGTGCAATGGTGCTCGGCAAGATGGTACGCGTGGTATCCCAACCGGTCACACGCTTCGGCCAACACCAGTCGATCGTTATACTGCTGCGATAAGTCGAGACCGTCTTCGTCCAAGTGGTCAAAGATTCCAAGCCGTATTCGACGTGATACATTTGTCACGTTAGTCCTCCCGATTTGACGAAATCGTTCTCATTAATCAGATCAGCCCCCCAGCAATGCCACTGACCACAGATAAACAGGTGTCCATCTGCTCCGCCGCACCTATTGAGATTCTTATGAAGCCCCCAAGGTCCCCCTCGGGAAACACCGCAACGTTCACATTCTTCCTCTCTAAGGCTTGCTGCCACCATCTACCGTCGTACCCAAGCGGTACGCGAGCCAATACAAAGTTTGCATGTGATGGCAGGACATAGAATCCAAGCGCCGACAGCGCCACCATAGTTCTCTCCCTTTCCTGAACAATGCATTCAATGCACTGATCGTAGGCATTACGATGCTCGAGGATGCTGACGCCAACGGACTGGCTAATCACGCTCATGTTGAAAGGGTTCTGTATGCTACGCAGTCTTGCAATCACCCGCGGGTTACCGAGGCCAAAGCCGATGCGAAGGCCCGCTGCAGCGTAACTCTTCGAAAACGTCCTTAGCAGCAGAAGATTCTGATATCGGTCGATCAGACCCAGTGCATTGTCTGGAGCAAAGTCGACATACGCCTCATCGAGCACGATAAGCTGATCCGTTTCAGCGACCAGTCGCTCAATTTCCGCGATCTGAACGAATGTCCCTGTTGGGTTATTTGGGTTGGCGAGCACGATGAACTTTGCGTCTCCTGCCGCCTGCCGAACACTTTGGCTCGCCGGCAGAGCATTGTGATCGGCCCAATCAACTTCAAGCAAGCGCGCTCCGTTCACCGCCGCCAATTTATGATTGAACGAAAAGCCGGGCGACAACATTCCGACAGTATCGCCAGCGGCAAGAAACCCCCGGTAAATAAGTGCGAGAATCTCCGATGAGCCATTTCCTGCGATCACCTGCTCGACAGAGACCCCATAGGCTCGCGCGGCCGCTGATCGTAAGCCGCCGCTGTCCTCCTCCGGATACCTATTGTGGGTTCCAATCGCGGCAAACGCAGCCCGCATGACTACGTCAGGCATCGGGAACGGGTTTTCGTTCCTGTTGAGGTTCACGCATGGCAGCGAGTACGCAGCGATCCCGGCGGATCTGCCTTCCGCGAGACTCCTGTCTGCCATAGCATGTCGATGAAGGTATTCCTCGTCACCTGACATCCAGATCCTCCTCTATGCAGCCCGACATCCGCCTGCTGCCGCAGGTCGCGCTGCTTTCCCTATCTCTGTTGCGGACCAGCCGCACCTCACCTCTTGGTTTGTTCAAAGCCGGTCACAGTGCCCCACATTGGGCTCTATGGGTTCGGTTGAAGACACTCGAGGCTGTCACACAGCAAGGCGTCAAAATGCAGCCCTAACCGACAGCATCTAGCGCGATCGCCATAGCCATTGCTTACCAATCGAGCTCACTCGGCACGCCTGTGCGCTTCCACCTTTTCCGTGTACAACCTGACCCTGCGGTCGATTCAAGTGGTTTATCCCAAGGCCGCTCCTGCAGACCGACATTAATCAGCTGGAAGCACACACAATCCGAACCAATAATGCCGCCGTTCACAGATCACTCCTTTCGCCACAGGGCCGCCAAAAGCAAACCGCCTGCCCCCCGGCCTGTTCAAATGACCTGTTGAGCCTCTGCCGCTGAATGCCGCACCGATCAGAAACAGCCCGGTGCCACACCGCACATTGGCTCCGGATATTACCGATCTCCCTTGTTGCACCCGTGAACCTCCTCCGAATTGATGGACACCTGTAGTAGGCTCGAAGAGCCAGGAGGTGTCGGATGGAAGGACGTCAGCGTCGGTCGCTTACGGACGACTACAAGCGGCAAGCGGTTGATCTCGTAACATCGAGTTGGCGCTCGATCGGATCTGTTGCCAAGGAGCTTGGCTTGCGAGAGTCCGTGCTGCGGCGGTGGGTGGAGCAGCGAGGGGTTCGGCTGCAGCCGACGGCGGCGGCGCGGCGCCCCACGACGCGGGCGACGCTGCCGTCGGCGGACCACGCGGCAGAGATCGCGCGTTTGCAGCGAGAGAACGAGCGGCTGCGCATTATGCCTGGCGCTCGCGCCCGGGGAGCCGACGATCTGCTGCCAATCGTGACCTCGTCGACGACATCAGGCGGGTCCACCGCGACACCCGCGGGCGTTATGGCAGCCCGCGTATCCATGCCGAGTTGAAGGATCAGGGCCGCGGGGCGAGCCGTGGTCGCATCGAGCGGTTGATGCGGCGTCACGGCAGCAGGGCCATCATGGCGCGGCCACGTCGGGTGCGGACCACCGACAGCCGCCACGACCTGCCGATCGCCCCCAATCTGCTCGACCGCAACTTCATCGCCACTGCGCCGAACCGGATCTGGCTGGCCGATATCACCTACATCGAGACCGATCAGGGCTGGCTCTATCTGGCTGCCGTCATGGATCTGTACAGCCGCAGGATTGTCGGCTAGGCGATGGCGGATCATTTGCGCGCCGAGCTGGCCTTGGCGGCGTTGCGGATGGCGATCGCGGCGCGGCGGCCAAGTGCCGGCCTGATCCACCATTCCGATCGCGGCGTTCAAGGCGGATTCAAGCGGTCGTCGCAACACAGATTGTGTTCACTCACGATAGCAACTCGTCAAGGGCCTCTGCCGGCGTTTTCTAACCCAGGGTTTTTCTCGGTCGAGCATTGAGGGCCGCGGCCACAGCGGCGATCTCGTCGGCGCTGTGGCCGCTCAGGTCGGTGCCTTTCGGGAAGTACTGACGCAGCAGCCCATTTGTGTTCTCGTTGGTGCCACGCTGCCATGGGCTTTGCGGATCGCAGAAGTAGATTTGGACACCCGCGTCGATCTTAAGACGATCGTGCTGAGCCATTTCAGCTCCCTGATCCCAGGTCAGCGAACGACGCAGCTCTTCGGGCAAGCTGATGATGGTGCGCGTAATCGCGCCGCGCACCGCTTCAGCTCCGTGCCCTGCGAGAGCAGGCCCATTCTTCATGCGCGGAGCTTCGCCATGCCCCGCAACCCGGGGAAGATGCAGCAGCATCGTGAAGCGCGTCGTACGCTCAACCAGCGTGCCGATCACCGAGCTGCCAAGACCAAGGATGAGGTCTCCCTCCCAGTGACCGGCACCGCGCGATCGGCCGCTTCGGCGGGGCGTTGTCGCTTAAACTCGCTCCTCTAGGCGGGGGCACCTGAGAGCTTCTCCGTGCCCGGGCCGAGGAGCCTGCGTTTTTTCAAGTCTCCGGTCCTACGCGCCCCAGGTCCGTCTCCGTTCTGCCTCATAGCAGCCAAACCCCTTTGTAAGGAGCCGCGCCGACGTGACGGATTTGAATACAAGCTAAGGGACCACGTTGCATATGCCAGGCCGCATCTATACTCCCGAAGACCTCTTAATGCTCGGACGTCTTCTTGATGAGGCCGTCGTTGCGCTCCCCGATTGCATGCGAACTCCTGCGAATCGCACAGCACTCGCGACGCTCATTCTTGAACGCACGTCCGCCGCGGACGATCTGCGTTCATTTGTCAGGCTGATGCAGCTTGTAGCGCCCTCAACGTAGTTCAGGCCGGATGCGCTATTAGCGCAATATTGCGCTACATGGCCTGCCGCAACACCCGCGTATCGCAAGCTTCGTTCGATCTACGACACGCCGCCGCCCTGCCAGGCAAGCGGTCCGAAAGCGCTTGAACCTCCCCTGGCGTCAGGTTGTACAGGTCCGGCTATGAACAGGCCTTCATTCTATAAGCGTCGGTGGCGGCGCATTGGTGAACTTGCAGATGCCACCGGCGTCACGGTGCGGGCATTGCGTCACTATGAGCAGACAGGACTGCTCACTGCTTCTCAGCGTACGTGCGGCGGCCATCGCATGTACGACGCCGACAGTTTGACACGCGTTTACCACATAGTCGCACTTCGCCGGCTCGGCCTTTCGCTTCAGGAAATCCGGAGCGCTCTTGAAGGACGCTCGTCTCTTTCGCGTTTGTTGAGCGAGCAGCTGGAACGTGCAGAGCGCGAAGTGATGCGCGCAACCGCCGTCCGCGATCTGCTGCGCCGCCTCGCTCAGAATGTCGACGCAGATGTCCGGCTAGACGAGCTACCCAACCATCTGAACCGACCTCCGGGTAAAGTCGACATGTGAGTACCTCTGCTCGAACGGCGCGCTCGGCGGCAATCAGAGTGGGGCCGTCGCCTGTCTGGACGCCGCTGCGCGACACCGTTTCCGACGACCAACAAGGGCATGCGGGTCATTTGCTGCGGCCAACCCGTGTCACGTGGAGGCCAGTAATTGAAGGCTTAGCGCGACATGCTCCGCCGCGTCTGAACGGCCCCAATTGGGGGACGCGCTACTCAGGAGCCAGGCTTGGTTCCTCCTGTGACGAACCGAGGCGAGCGGCTTCCTCAAGCAAGACCTGGCGCATCCACTTGCTTGCAGGCTCATTGTTGTGCAGTGCAGGCCATTGCAGCGTCTCCGTAAAGCCAGGCAACGGCAGGGGAAGCTTTGCAACGCGCAAGGGTAGCGATTTTGCGAAATGCCGCACCAACGTTGCCGGCATGGTCGCTACCCGGTTCGTCCCGACGAGCATGTGGGGCATCATGCTGAAGCCCTGAACCACGACCTCCACGCGCCGCTTAACTCGATGCTCCTGCATGAACCATTCGTCGATTGACGGGACGCGAGAACGGCCGAACCGGACAGCAACGTGCCCCATGGACATGTAGCTTGAGAACGTCAGCGGTCGCGCCAATCGCTTGTTGGAACGGCAGCCCACGCAAACCAGCGTCTCATCAAATAGCGTGGCCTTCGGATGCTC
The DNA here is from genome assembly GCF_015291645.1 of Bradyrhizobium sp. CCBAU 53340. Lineage (NCBI taxonomy): Bacteria > Pseudomonadati > Pseudomonadota > Alphaproteobacteria > Hyphomicrobiales > Nitrobacteraceae > Bradyrhizobium > Bradyrhizobium sp. CCBAU 53340. The sequence continues at coordinate 621,346 of NZ_CP030056.1, read as the reverse complement.
ATCCGTCGTGTACACGTCGGGAAGAATGATAAAGTCGACCGCACCCCGCTGAAGGGGGTGGTCGAATGGATCGGCCAGTGGCATCAGCTCGAATTTGATGCCGGGCGCCTCTCGCGCGACGCGCTCAATCACCTTGCGAATAAGCACGATAGCCGCGAAATCGGACATGCAAAGGCGAAAACGGCGATTTGATTCGTCCGGCCTAAAGGGCTCGCGAGACGTGATGGAAAGCTGAATGTGCAGTAACGCTTCGCGAGTAGGTGAGGCGAGAGCCTCTGCGCGTGGGGTCAGGACAAGTTCACGGCCGCTCATCGTGAACAACTCGTCCTTGAAATACGCACGCAGGCGGGCGACCGCCGCACTCATTGCGGGCTGGCTCAAGTTGATGCTGCGTGCTGCTGCCGTCAAGTTACGCTCTGCTATCAGGGCATCAAGAGCGACGAGCAGATTTAGATCTAGGCCACGAAACCGCATTGTTCATTCATCCGCAGTGTAGATGTAACTCATCTAAACAATCGATTTTACCCGCGCGCGCCACGATGGAATAAAAGTGACGTGTCCGACGCAACACGTTAGATTTTGGAGACCACGATCGTGGCGCTGCGCATTGAACATAGTGAACCGCGAATCATAGCGACACCGCCCCAGGCATTTCTTGAAGCTCACATATGGTCTCAGCCCTGCAGACCCCTTGGTCTCGCGACCCAGTTATCAAGCGGCAATGGGCTCTTTACAACGATCAATCGGACAGCGCGCCCCATCCAATCGACACCACCATGCGTGCCCCTTGCAAACAGCAACAGGCGCTATCCCAGTTCGAGCGCGCCATGTCTTACATTAGTAGCCCGTACCAGTTCACACATTCAAACCACCTCGATCACCCCATCAAACATCTTTAAGGCGAGTAATACATCAGAGGTGCTTTGTCTCGCAACTCGCAGGACGCCGATATGTCCGCGAAAGGACGCCGATATACCATCGTATATTGTACAACCTGACCGCACCCACCTTCTTTCTAGCAGGATTCCTGTAGGGCTCCCGCGGCCTGCTACGCATTGCGCCGCATTCCCAAGTCGTTCTTCGCCGAACCGCAGGAGAGCGCCTGCAGCAGCCCCGTGCGCTCGATTCCGTGCGCACCCTGCTGTAGCGCCTCACCTCATGCATACACGGCAATGAAGCCAAACGTAGGAGATGGGTCGATGCGCCCCCCAATACAGTGGCGGACGTGCTGGGAGAATGAGTTGGAGCTATCGGATCATATCCAGCTCTCGGCATTCTTACGAGCGGCTTACGGACCGACCGGAACGTTCAATGCACGTCCCTTTGAGGGCTATCGGAGCTGGGCGGGTGCGAGGCCCGAGCTCCGATGTGTCGGCTACGACAGCAGGGGCGTTGCGGCTCATCTTGGCGCGCTGCGACGGTTCATCAAGGTCGGCGATGCCGACGTGTTGGTGGCCGAACTCGGATTGTACGCGGTACGCCCCGACCTAGAGGGTCTGGGAGTGCCACACTCTGTACGCGCAATGTATCCTACACTACACCTGATGGGCGTTCCTTTCGGATTTGGCACAGTCCGTCATGCGCTCAAAACGCACATCACGAGGTTGCTCGATCGCCCAGGGCTGGCCTCGATCATTCCGGGTATACGCGTCCGTTCTACGCTGGCGGAGGTCTATCCTGCTTTGCCGCCCACGCGAACAGACGACGCTCTTCTCGTCGTTTTGCCTGTCGGAAAGCCGTTGAGCGAATGGCCGCCCGGAACGACAATTGAGCGAAACGGGCCCGAACTGTGACAGGCCTCTCTATGCACTTAACAAGCGTTGGCGATGGCAGGCAGTATGCTGACTCACCAAGCGTCCACTTGACGTTCGACGACGGGCCGCACTCTTTTTATACCCCGCACATCTTAGACATCCTCTCCCAACATAACGTGCCGGCGACGTTCTGCGTCATCGGCAGATATGCAGCAGAACATCCGCACATTACGCGCAGGATAGTTTCCGACGGACACGAACTCGCAAACCACACCATGAACCATCCCGATCTCTCGAAATGCGAGCCAACGAAAGTCGCGTCGGAGATTGCACACGCGAACTGTGCCATTAAGTCGGCTTGCCCGGAGGCTCGGCTCCGACATGTGCGTGCGCCATATGGGCTCTGGACCGAACATGTGCTCTCCTGCGCCGCGAGCGCTGGGCTCGGCGCACTTCACTGGTCTGTAGACCCTCGCGACTGGTCTCGGCCTGGTGCGGATGCGATCGTCAGCGCGGTACTGAGCTCCATCCAACCTGGAGCCATTGTTCTTTTGCACGATGGCTGCCCTCCCGATGAACGCAATTGGGGTCATGATCAAAGGCTGCGCGATCAGACAGTATGCGCCGTCAGCCAGCTAATTCCCGCATTGCACAGTCGCGGCTTTGCAATTCGTCCCATTCCTCACTTTCACTGAGACCAGAATGAGCCTGCTTGTGACCGCCAGCACTGCCGCGATTGGATCATACACAATCCTTTCAGCGTTTTATAAGAGCGCTCAAATGATCTATGCAATAAAGAGCCGGGCCTCATCGCCGCCACTCACGGACGTCGATCACGAAACGATGCCCAGTGTCGACGTTATCGTTCCTTGCTACAATGAAACGCCAGACACCCTGTCGGCGTGCTTAGGCTCGATTGCCGCCCAGGATTTTACTGGACGACTGCGCGTCTATGTCGTTGACGATGGCTCTCAAAACCTCGCTGCTGTCAAAGCTGTCCACGACGCTTACGCGCAAGATACACGATTTCGCTTTATCATTCTGCGAAAGAACGTAGGCAAGAGGAAGGCGCAGATTTGTGCCATCCGGCAGTCATCTGGAGACCTGGTTCTCAACGTCGACTCTGATACGACGCTCGCAGTCGATGTCGTCACAAAACTAGCAGCTAGCATGCACGAGCCGGAAGTTGGTGCCGCTATGGGCCATCTGGTCGCGACCAATCGGGATCGCACTTGGCTCACGCGGCTCATCGACATGGAGTACTGGCTTGCTTGTAACGAAGAACGCGCTGCACAAGCCAGCTTCGGTGCTGTTATGTGCTGCTGCGGACCCTGCGCCATGTATCGCCGTTCGGCTCTTACATCGCTGCTCGACAAGTATGAAACGCAATATTTCCGCGGGAAGCCCAGTGATTTCGGCGAGGATCGTCACCTCACAATACTTATGCTGCAGGCAGGGTTTCGAACTGAATACGTTCCAGATGCGATAGCCGCAACCGTCGTTCCCGACAGGCTCGGACCTTATTTGCGTCAACAACTACGCTGGGCACGCAGTACGTTCCGCGACACGCTGCTAGCACTGCGGCTGCTGCCTCATCTTAATGGCTATCTCACATTAGATGTTATCGGACAGAACCTTGGCCCTCTTCTTTTGGCTCTGTCCATAATGACCGGGCTCGCTCAGCTTGCGACCACGCACACCATACCATGGTTGACGATCGTTGCTATTTCATCGCTAACGCTGATGCGGTGCACCACAGCGGCGATTCGTGCTCGTGAGGTGCGATTTCTTGGCTTCGCGTTGCACACGCCAATCAATCTGTTCCTAGTGCTTCCCTTGAAAGCCTATGCATTGTGTACATTGGATAACAGTAACTGGCTCTCCCGTACGACGCCTCCGGCATCACTCTGCGGGGCTCCGGAAACGATCCACGAACGTGACGCCTGTCACCATGATGCCGCTCGGCGACAGCCGGCAGCGCTGGCGGTCACCGGGGAGGGGACCACCCGTTAAGGCGCTCCAACGCTCGGCCTGTGATCTAGGACCGCGCTCAAACGCGGCGAAAACAAGCGCACTAAAGTAAGGAAGGGTGAATGACATTCGATAAGGTACTGCGCTTGCTCGAGCGGGAGATGGAGGCGGACGACCCGTGGCGGCTCAACGCGAACCCATTCGAGCAAGAGCGCCACGCGCACTTGCTCCGTCTGTGCCTCGCGGAAGGCGCGGTCGGTAACGCGCTTGAGGTGGGTTGCGCAGCGGGCGTCTTCACGGCAAAGCTGGCGCCCCACTGCCAGCAACTCGTAGCAATCGACGTTCTGCCGCGTGCGATCACTCGAGCAAGGGAGCAAGCTCAATGGCCTCATATCGCCTGGCACATCTCTGACGTGCGGGACCTCAACGCAACTAATCCATTCGACCTGATCGTGGTGGCGGAAGTGCTTTATTATCTTGAAGATACCGGCCAGATGGGTGACGCCATCGAGAAGCTCACGCGAATGCTGGCGCCCAGCGGACGGCTCGTTTTCGGATCAGCGCGTGACGCCTCTTGTCAGCGTTGGGGGCATCCTGCGGGTGCCGAAACAATGCTTGATGTTTTGAATGAACATCTGGTCGAGACTGAGCGCGTACAATGCCGTGGCGCGAGCATCGACGAAGATTGTTTGATTGCGTCTTTTCGCACTAAGTCGAACTTGCCAGACTAGTGCATTCGCTGCGGCGAACACGGAGTGACTATGCGAATCTGTGGAATCAAGCTGACACATGACGGAGCGGTTGCCGTTGTGGAAGATGGGCGCTTGCTCTTCTGCATAGAGCAAGAAAAGAGAGCCAATAATCCACGCTATCAAGCCATCACCGACCTCTGCGCAGTCACTCTCGCGCTGGCCGAACACGGCTTAAGGCCCACGGATGTTGACCGATTTGTCATCGACGGCTGGGACGGGCTGACGCACTCGCAATTTGATGTCCTAAGTGAAGGGGTGCCGCTCACCATTAAGGGAGCGCCATATATCGAGTCCCACGAAAACACGCTCCTCACGCCCTATGCCGGGTCGGGCCTCGTCCTCGATCGGGTGCCTTTACGTTATCATAGCTATGCTCACGTAGCCGGCCACGTGGCCGGCGCTTACTGTACCAGTGCTTTCGCCAAAGCCCGAGCCCCTGCATTGTGCTTAGTGTGGGACGGCTGCATCTTTCCGCGCCTGTATCATGTAGATCCGACCGGAGCCCGCTTCCTCGACACTCTTTTCCCTTTCATCGGCCATGCCTATGCTATCGCTGGGCAGCACTTCGGGCCCTATCGTCAAGCCAGCAGGGCAGGCTGGGATCTTGGTGTCGCAGGTAAGCTTATGGCGTATATCGGGCTAGGCGCTCTCGATGAGGGCATTCTGGCAGTCTTTCAAGAGATGTATGAAGCGTGTCTAGCCGGTCCTTCCGAGCGTGCTCGCGCTTACCGTGCCAGCATAAACGATCCTGAAGCCTTACTTGCCGCCACTGACTGGTTTTTCGAGGCATGCGGTCGTCGGCTCACCGGTACGCCTTCCGAAGATGTACTCGCATCTTTTCACGTTTTTCTGGAGCGGCTGCTGGAGCAAGAAATAGGACTTGCTCTGCTACGGCACTCAGGTCTTCCGGGCTTACGGCACCTGTGCATCGCTGGAGGGTGTGGACTTAATATAAAGTGGAATAGTGCTCTGCGCGCGACGGGATTGTTTGATTCAGTTTGGGTACCCCCGTTTCCAAATGATAGCGGCTCAGCAATTGGCGCGGCTTGCGCCGCCATGGCCGAGCCAAACGCTTTGACTCCTTTGGAGTGGTCAGTTCACAGCGGACCGGCCTTGACCGGAAGCAACCCATCAGGCCAATGGGAGGCTTTGCCCTGTACCATCGTAGAGCTTGCGGCTCTCATCGCTACAGGCAAGCCCGTAGTGTTCCTCACCGGCCTCGCGGAGCTCGGACCCAGAGCACTCGGCGGCCGCAGTATTATTGCGGCTGCAACCTCCAAGGAGATGAAAGACCTTCTGAACGATATCAAGCTACGGGAACGATTTCGTCCCGTCGCTCCTATTTGCCTCGAGGACCGGGCTGCTGAAATTTTCGATCCCGGCAGCCCAGATCCTTACATGCTCTTCGACCATCAAACCCGTCGCGAATGGCGGACAAAAGTTCCCGCTATCGTGCACCTGGATGGTTCTGCCCGATTGCAAACAATCTCCCGAACGTCTCCGCAAAAGATCGCTGCTCTTCTGGTCGAGTATGAGAAACTTACAGGAATTCCGCTGCTCTGCAACACGAGCGCCAACCATCCTGGCCGGGGGTTTTTTCCTGATGTTGCTAGCGCTTGTGACTGGGGTCGCGTCGACCATGTTTGGTGCGACGGCTTTCTCTGGCAACGATCCGTCGAAGCTGGTCTGACATTATCCAATTCCGCTCTGGTCACTGACTAAGACAGCCTATGTCCAATCCAGCGATTCAACTGACTGACGTCCAAAAGACTTATCATGATCGAGGCGTCGTACGGGGTCTGACCTTTAGCGTCGCTAAGGGAGAGTGTTTCGGGCTACTCGGTCCAAATGGGGCGGGTAAAAGCACGATCGTTCGGATGATCCTCGGCCTCATATCGCCCGATGCCGGCCGGATCACTGTTTTGGGTGAGCAGGTGCCGGCACGCGCCCGTTTGGCGCGCGCGGGCATCGGCGTCGTCCCACAAGTTGATAATCTCGAGGATGCGTTCACTGTGCGCGAAAATCTCCTCATATTTGGACGGTACTTTGGACTGAATACGCGCGAAAGTGAGGAGGCTGTGCCTTCGCTGCTCGAATTTGCGCGACTTGAGGGTAGAGCAGAGTCACGGGTCGCGGATCTGTCCGGCGGCATGAAGCGACGTCTCGTGCTGGCCCGTGCCCTGATCAACGATCCACAACTGCTCATCATGGATGAACCCACGACCAGCCTCGATCCCCACGCCCGCCACTTGATTTGGGAACGCCTGCGTCTTCTGCTCGCTCGAGGAAAGACTATCCTGCTGACGACCCACTTCATGGAAGAGGCTGAACGACTTTGCGATCGCCTCTGCGTGCTAGAGAATGGACGTAAGATCGCCGAGGGTGCGCCCAATGCTCTGATCGACTCTCAGATTGGCTGTGATGTCCTCGAGGTCTACGGCGGAAACCCACTCGAGCTCCGTGCGATAATAGAGCCTCACGCTTCGCGCATCGAGGTGAGGGGAGAGACGCTGTTTTGCTACGCGCCGGATCAGGCGGCGGTGCGGCTTCGGCTTCGTGGATGCACCGGTCTGCGCCTTCTGGAGCGGCCGCCTAACCTGGAAGACGTCTTCCTGCGGTTGACGGGACACAGGATAGACGCATGAAGACGATATCCAAAGCAGCCTTGCCATCGGACGCACTCAGTTGGATCAGCGTGTGGCGCCGCAACTATCTGGCATGGAGGAAGGCCGCCGCTGCTTCGCTGCTTGGCAACTTGGCCGACCCGTTGACCAACCTCTTGGGTCTCGGCTTTGGGCTCGGCCTGATTGTCGGCAATGTAGACGGTCACTCATATGTCGATTTCTTGGTCGGCGGAATGGTGGCAACCAGCGCTATGACCGCGGCAAGCTTCGAAACTCTGTACGGAACGTTCGCTCGCATGCGCAGCCAACGAACCTGGGACGCAATGATGTGCACTCCGCTCACGCTGGGTGATATCCTCCTCGGTGAATTGGTTTGGGCAGCAAGCAAGGCCACTTTGGCGGGCACCGGAATCGCGCTTGTTGCTACGGGGCTTGGCTATGGCACCTTATTATCCACGTTCTATTGTTTCCCCGCTCTCGCCCTCACCGGCCTTGCGTTCGCGAGCGCGGCGCTCGTCGTTGTCGCGATTGCCCCAAGCTACGACTATTTTGTGTTCTACCAGACTCTCATCTCGACCCCTATGGTGTTCCTATCCGGGGCAGTCTTTCCCGTTGCGCACCTTCCGCCCGCTCTCCAGTTGGCTGCAGCCGCGTTACCTTTGGAACATTCGATTGCGCTAATACGGCCTGCAATGCTCGGGCTACCACTCGATAGCATCGGCGCGCATGTTGGTGTCCTTTTCGCTTACGCAGTACTGCTCTTCTTACTGTCGGCAAAGCTATTTCGGCGACGCTTATCACACTGACGATGCCCAGCCGCTTAATGAACGCACACCCTGTTTCTCGGCCTGCGCTTGCCGGCCTATTCGCGTTCAACGTCGCGGACGTTTCATTACCCGGCCGCCCTAAAGATCATGATTACTACCACACTTGCTGGAGGATAGAATGCTGTGTCTTGGATTGAGCGGCGGATTGGATAAGGTCCATGAATATCGACCTGCACTCTCGCACACATTCTTGCATGATGGCGCAGCTGTCATGGTGCGTGACGGGCGTGTGTTAGCCGCGGTTGAAGAAGAACGCCTAAACCGAATTAAGCATTCCAACAAATTTCCCGCCCAGGCCATCCGCTACTGCCTGGCTGCTGCGGGAGCGCAATTAAAGGACATCGATCGCATCGCATTCTATGCAACCGAGTCCTATTGCAACGCGATGCTTCGGCTTTTGTTTGGTTCGGAGACGCAGAGTGGCATCCCTCTCGACGCCAGAACCCTTCTACAGCTTATGCTATCGCAGGAGTTTGATACAGAGATCGAGCCATCGCGCTTGTCATTCGTCAGTCACCATCATGCGCATGCAACAAGTGCTTTTGCTGTGTCCGGCTATGACGAAGGTCTAGTCTTGGCAATCGACGGCGGCGGTGATTTCCTCTCCGGGATGGTGGCCATTGGATCGGGAAGTCGTCTTACTCAACTACATACCTTCCCAGAGGACGGTTCCCTCGGATTGTTTTACTTAGAGGCAATCAAGTGCCTCGGTTATGGCTTGTTCGACGAGTACAAGGTTATGGGCCTTGCTCCGTACGGGGACTCCTCGCGTTTCCGAGAACTATTTCAGCAATTCTACGAATTAAAGGAGAACGGTGGCTACAAGATACATTTGAACGACATCGCTCCGGCGTTAGAGCACGACATACACGTTCGCGGCAAGGGAATGCCGTTCACCCAAGAGCATAAAGATGTTAGTGCAGCCTTGCAGGAGGCCTTGGAACGTATTGTTTTTCATGTTCTCAGGCATTACCGTGAGGTGACCGGCATGAAGCGGCTATGCTTGGCTGGTGGTGTCGCCCACAACTGCACCATGACCGGTAAGTTGCTCTATACAGGACTATTTGATGATATCTTCGTGCAGCCCGCGGCGCACGATGCTGGATGCGCACTCGGCGCTGCTCTCATGGTTTCCGAAGAACAAGGACGTCCCGCACCCCGTGAGCGGCTTCAGCATGTCTATTGGGGCCCGGCACTTGGGGATGACCATGCTGTAGAGCGAGAGGTTGCTGCATGGCGCGGGCATATCGACGTGCAAAGAAGCGCGAACGTGGCGAGCGTGGTAGCTGAATGGATAGCCAACGGTTCGGTTGTTGGCTGGGTCCAAGGCCGCTCCGAATTTGGACCGCGCGCCCTCGGTAACCGCAGCATTGTTGCTGACCCCAGACCAGCAAAGAATAAGGACCGCATAAACGCCATCGTTAAAAAACGCGAGGGCTACCGGCCGTTTGCACCTTCCGTATTGGAGGAACATGCCGCTGAGTTTTTCGATCTTCCTAAGACCGCGGGAGCTTTTCCGTTCATGAACTTTGTCGTTCAAGTTCGTGATTGCAAGCGAAGTGTGCTTGGTGCGGTTACGCACGTCGATGGTACAGCACGGCTGCAGACGGTGTCACGTAGATCGAACCCGCGGTACTGGGAGCTGATTAATCAATTCCACAAGCGGACGGGCGTCCCTGTCCTCCTCAATACATCTTTCAACAACAATGTCGAACCGATCGTGCAGTCGGTTACCGACGCAATGGTCACGTTCCTTACGACAGATCTTGACGCCCTCGTGATCGGATCGCTTCTCATCACGAAGCGCGTCGCCACGCCGGAGGACTGGGCTGCGCTCCGCGTTTCCTTACCGGCCTACACTTCACTTCGCCGTACCCCGGATCACGTCACCGCAGAGTGTCGGGAGATCGTCTGCGAGACTTATACCACCTTCTCCGATGGCGGCGCTGTGCGCATCTCGCCCGATCTATTCGAGTTGCTGCATGGAATCAAAGGGGACGCCGCCCTCGGCGAGCTTCTCGCTCACGTAAAGGGCGAGCGGCGCGACGCAATCATCCTTGAACTTCGGCAGTTGTGGGAAAAGCGCCGCATCTGCTTGCGTCCCGCCGCCAACAATCTGGGAGATCTGCGCGATCAGGCGCATGCGACTTGATAGGTATCTCTTTGTCTAGCTAGCGAACGGCAATCCATAACCGACCTCTTGGTCGCGAAGCGGACAAGCTCTCGCAACCTAACATACGGCTCGCGACGGCCTGGCGGACGATAACACTGCCGGTACTTTCCTGCCGTCCAGGGTGAGCAACTTATTCAACTGCCGGAGCAATGGATTCAAGATGACTCATCAACAGCGCTTCGTCATTTCCAGGCGTCGCACCGGTTTCGGCGATTGCTTATGGTCGCTCGCGTCAGCCTGGCAATACTCCAAGCGAACAGGGCGCACTTTGGTCATTGACTGGCGCGGATCTTGCTATCTCTCTGACCCCTTTACAAACGCCTTCAGCGTGTTCTTTGAGCCGCTCGACAACATCTCGGGCGTACCCGTTATCTGCGACGATAAGATCAATCAACTCTGCTTTCCTGGGCCGTTTTTTCCACATTGGTGGAACAGGCCTGCAATTGACGGCGTTTACCGGTCGGATGACCAAATTTTCCACGAGCGTGATGAGCTGCGCAGGTTGTTGGTAACGTCAAGGGATATCCAGGCGAATACTATCGTTTGTGACGCTTGCTTAATGTGGGGCTGTGATCAGGAGGCCGAGCGCAACATATTCCAAAGCATCACACCACGCCAGGAGATCAGGCGTCGCATCGACGATGTTTACCATCGAGCGTTTGAGGGGCACGATGTAATCGGGATACACGTTCGGCACGGGAACGGTGAAGATACTATGGGTCATAGGCCTTATTGGACCGACCCACGAGTCGCTATGGAGCAGGTATGCGCTGCAGTTGAACGGGCAAAAGCATTGCATCATACACGACCGACAAGGCTCTTTTTGTGCACTGACAGTCCCAGCGTCGCTGATCACCTTTCGGCTGTCTATTCTGAGCTCTTCAGCATTCCCAAACGCTTCCGAGCGAACGATGCTGGCCCGCTGCACACTGCAGATCTTGGAGTCGAGGGCGGATTCGCTGCTCTCGTGGAAATGTACCTCCTGGCCTACTGCCATACCGTTATCCGATTTCCGTCGACAAGTGCTTTCTCGCGCTACGCAAGCCTAGTCGTCCCCCAAGTAATCGAATTTAGCTTGGACGATCCAAGCCACTTGATCTTAGCCGAAAGGTCATCCGCCGAGCACGCGCCAGATGCGCGCTCTCTCGCCGGTCCTCACGAGCGGCGGCCAGCGAAGCCGGCCTTTTGATGCTTGCCACAGGACGTCAAGCCCCACCAGCGCCAAGAAAGGCTTAAATGAGCCTAGCACTTACTTCAGCAGTCACCAGGTACAACGCCTCGGTGCCATATCTGGACATCGGTTCGAAGCCATCCAATGGACTCCGCGCGAAGCGAGGGTGCGACACTGCTGTCGTAATGTCTCACCGACCTATGCCGTTCTCCGACGGAGCCGGCTCGGTTCGTATCCCAAGCACCTTGTTTGGTGAAGGCGAGTGCTGCGGATGAAGGTGCGGCGGGAGTAGATTTCTCAAATGAGTTACCGATGCCCATACCTGGAGATAAGGTGGTCACACATTGTGCTGGACCTCTCTATGCACACGAGGGAAGGGCGCCGAGCTCACCTCGCGCGGGTTGATGCCGGATGCAGGCCTCCCAGGATCGTTAATTCAGGCCCCAACGTACTTGGTATTCCTTGCTGCTTTCACCACACAGCGCCTTGCCAACTTCTCCACGGCTGAGAGATGGTGGAGCCAGGGCGCGCCGCCACACTTCCCCGGAATATGAGCACTAGCGCCATAGTAGGTTGACCACGCCGGACGATATGTCAGAGGGACAGGCTTCGGCCGTTGCTGGAAGTCGGTAGGCCCCTGAGGCATTTGGGAGCATTTGTGAATATGGCTGAGCGCGTCGCTCTCATCACCGGCGTAACCGGGCAAGACGGGGCTTATCTCGCCGACTATCTACTGTCGCTCGGCTATGTTGTGCACGGCATCAAGCGCCGCTCGTCCTCGTTCAACACAGCGCGCGTCGATCACCTTTACCAGGATCCGCATGTCGGCAAGGTCCCGTTCCTGATGCATTACGGCGACATGACGGATTCGACCAATCTGATCCGCCTGATACAGCAAATCCGGCCGACTGAGATCTACAATCTCGCCGCCCAAAGCCATGTTGCCGTCAGCTTCGAGAGCCCGGAATATACCGCTAATGCGGACGCAATCGGGGTGCTGCGCCTCCTGGAAGCAGTCCGCATTCTTGGAATGGAGAGGCACACGCGGTTCTATCAGGCTTCGACCTCGGAGCTTTATGGCCTGGTGCAGGAGATTCCGCAGAAGGAGACGACCGCATTCTATCCACGCTCGCCTTATGGCGTCGCAAAGCTGTATGGCTACTGGATTACGGTAAACTACCGCGAAGCCTATGGCATGTTCGCCTCCAACGGTATTCTGTTCAACCATGAGAGCCCGATCCGTGGCGAGACCTTCGTGACCCGCAAGATCACGCGTGCCGTCGCGCGCATCGAGGTCGGCCTGGAAGATGCGCTCTATCTTGGCAATCTCGAAGCCAAGCGGGATTGGGGCCATGCCCGCGACTATGTGGCGGGCATGCATTTGATCCTGCAGGCCGATAAGCCAGACGACTTCGTGCTTGCCACCGGAGAGATGCATTCCGTGCGGGAGATGGTCGAGCTGGCCTTCGCGCAGGTCGGCCGCCGCATCGAATGGCGGGGCGTGGGCGTCGAGGAAACCGGCCTCGACGCTAGAAGCGGCAAGACCGTGGTCCGCATCGATCCGACCTATTTTCGCCCCACCGAGGTTGATCTTTTGGTCGGCGATGCCAGCAAGGCGCGCACCAAGCTCGGGTGGAAGCCAAAGCGGAGCTTTGTCCAACTGGTTCAGGAAATGATGGCGAGTGATCTGGCCGAAGCAAAACGGGACGCCGACAATGGCAGCCACTTCCTTTGAGCTGAAGGTCACACGCGTCTACGTCGCCGGTCATCGCGGCATGGTCGGCAGCGTGCTGGCGCGCCGGCTCGCGCAGGAGGAGGTTGAACTTGTGACTGTCGACCGGCACGGTCGACCTCTGCAACCAGGCCGCCGTATTCGACTGGTTCGCAAAGAAGACGCCGCAAGTCGTTTTTCCTTGCCGCGGCCAAAGTCAGCGGTATCCTCGCCAACAATACGCGGCGCGCTGAGTTCATCTACGATAATATTGCCATCGCGCCGAACGTGACCCATGGCGCGCATCTGAATAGCGCCGAGAAGCTGATGTTTCTTGGCTCCTCCTGCATCTATCCGAAGCTGGCGCCACAGCCGCTTCGCGAGGACTCACAGGCCAGCTGGAGCCGACCAATGAGCCCTACGCCATGCAAAGATCGCCGGGATCAAGATGGCCGAGGCCTATCGCAGCCAGTATGGCAGCGACTTCGTCAGTGTAATGCCGACTACTCTGTACGGCCTTGGCAACAATTGTCATCCAGAATACAGCCACGTCGTAGCCGCGCTGATCCGGCGCTTTCACGAAGCGACGCTTGCCGGCGCGAAAAACGTTGTGGTCAGGGACACCGGCTTGCCACGCGCAAATTCCTTTATGTCGACGACATGGCGAATGCCTGCCTCCGTTTGATGAAGCGCTATTCTGAGTCCGAGCTCGTCAATATCGGGAGCGGCGAGGACATCATCATCGCCGAGTTCTCCCGCCTCGTCGCCGAGGTCATCGGTTATCGAGGCGAGATCAGCTTCGACACCTCGCGTCCCGGCGGCATGCCACGCAAGCTGCTCGATCTCCGCCGCCTTGACAAGCTCGGCTAGCGGGCGACGACGTCGCTTCGCGACGGCTTGATGCGCGCCTATGAATCCTATCAGGCGTTCACTCGGCTCCCGCCGCAAACCTAGATACGATTACCACAAGCAGGAGTTAGCCGCAGGGAGCAGGAACGACATGCCACACGAGGCTGCCACGCGGTCGTGGCGATGATGCTCACGATCATCTAGGCGCTCATTCTATCGCGTGATGCCTGGGTCTCGGTGTCGTTCGACTCGTCCTGCTGTCCCATGACGCACCCCCTCAGGGTGGAACCGCGGACGAGCTCTATCCTGAGACGCCGCTCTGCGATTCGCTTCTTGGCAACGGTAGTAGCAATGAGAGGCGCTCCGTGGTTGCGGACCAACGCGCACCATCGCCTTACACTCCCTCGTTTGACCTTCTCGCCATTGCGACGTGCCGGTTCCAGACTCAACCGCCCTGACGGCCCTCGTCAGCGGACGTTTCGTAATCGGCCATGCTGACATACCGGGCGCCCTCCAGTGGAGACACGGGATCAGTCGCATCAAGCCGTTGAGCGAACACGCGGAGGACCGCGTCACCGGCCGCGCAAAGCGCCTTTGCCCGACCGCCTCACTCTGCCATTTTGCATGCAGCCTGTCAGTAAATCACTCTAGGTCGACGGCACCAATGCTTCGTCAATAGGCCTCCGACCGTGAAACCACCGCTTACGGGCGCGGTGTTGACGGCTCGAGGCGACCGAGTCAGCCGGCCATTGCGAATGCTTCGTCAGCGTCCTGCGAATCCGGCACAGCTTTAAGCGTCGGAGCGACGCGCTGCGGCCAAAGGAGGTCAAGGAGCACGACGACCTCGCAAACCAGTCTGGTGCCTGATTACGTGTCTCGAGCGAAACGTCCCGGCTCCTACAGCTGCCTCTACAGCTGTTACGGCCATTGTTCTCGCGTAAATCACAGTACCCGGACCTCGTCCGAACGCACTTTTGCCCGACTACGGCTGAGCTCGCATGCCGCGCCTCTCGCAGCCCTCCCAATGGGCAGCAGCGCGCTGAAAGCGATTTGCGGTGGCACCTTCATCGGTACACCAGTCCAGGACGAGCGGAGCGAGCTGCATGACCACGACTTTGAAAGAAGTCCGATTGTCACCAATCGGAAATGGCGGCCCTCGCAGCTTCGCCGAACCTGTTCACCTGAGCCTAGATGCTGCCCGCAGTAGGGACCGGCATGGACGACAGACGACCTGCTATCTCTGAAAGCACTCGAGGATCATTTGCATAAGATGCGCCAATATGGCGCACTCCTTGCGTTAAAGGACCTCACATATTCAAACTGGCGACGCTGCACCGGAGCAAATCTCTCGTCCAGGGCTGACTCTTTAATCATGGTTGGCCTTGTCGTCGCTGCACGAAACGTTGTTAGGTCCGCGACAGCGCAGGCGCCACGGCCGGCGTAACAACGATCGGCGGAAACCGGACAATATGACTAGCGACATTTTGTCTTCAACATCACAGTTCAAGTCACCGGGAGCGGAGGCCTCTCGCAGCGACGCTCAATGGGCACACCCGAAAGTGCCTGAGATCCTGCTGCGCATAGCGGAACAACTCGCCGCGCCCTTTCGGCTCGAGCTTCGGCTGGAGGCCGTCGTCGCGTTAATACAGTCTCAGCTTCAGATGCAACATTGTGTGGTCTGTCTGCATGCCGGTCACAACGCTCCGGCGATTGCCGTGGGCGCGGGCTGGACTGAAGGGAGCGATCAGCGTTTTCGACTCCGCCTGCCGCAAGGAGCTGTCGAGCGCGTGCTCAATACGGCCACACCCCTTATAATAACCCCTACGCAACCGAACAATTCCCAGACCACAAGCGATTCAGGTTCATCTGACGCCACGGCACATAGTCGATTGTCGTTCATCGCCGTTCCAATCGCTGTCGAGAGCACGACCGTCGGGGTGCTCTCGGCCGAGCTGTTCCGGGACGGGTCCCCATCGTTAGATCCCAATTCACACGTGACCCTTCTCCTCGCTATCGCGAACATGCTCGGCCACTTTCTGAGGTCATACCTCTCCACGGCCCACGATGACAGCGAGCCGCCTCTTGCGACCGATGGCAACCAGACAACGTTGCCGCAGGATGATCAAGCCGAAGCGGACCGCAACCTAACGCTACCTGGCGTAGTTGGTCGCAGCCCGGCCCTGCGCAAGCTCCTCCGCAAGATCAATGTGGTCGCTAAATCAAATGCAACGATACTCTTGCGAGGCGAGTCCGGTAGCGGAAAAGAGGTTGCTGCACAAGCGATCCACGACCTATCGCCCCGAGCCAACCGCCCATTCGTCAAACTAAACTGTGCGGCATTATCGGAGACTATTTTGGAATCTGAGCTGTTTGGACACGAGAAGGGCGCCTTTACCGGAGCCATCAATTCGCGCAAAGGGCGCTTCGAGCTGGCTGACAAAGGCACGCTGTTTCTCGACGAGATTGGTGAAATCTCACCTTCTTTTCAAGCGAAGCTGCTGCGAGTGCTACAACAGCAGGAATTTGAGAGAGTCGGCGGTACACACACGATAAGAGTTGACGTTCGACTCATAGCAGCGACTAACAAGGATCTAGAGGTCGCCGTTTCGCAGACACAATTTCGCGCGGATCTCTACTACCGTCTGAGCGTCATCCCTTTGCTTGTCCCACCATTGTGTGAGCGCCGCGACGATATTCCGTTGCTCGCTACTGAATTTCTTCGCACGTTCAACTCCGAAAACGAGCGCTCGTTGACTTTCGAACCAAGCGCGTTCGACGTATTGAAAAGTTGCGAATTTCCCGGCAATATTAGGGAGCTTCACAATTGCGTTCAGCGGACTGCCACCATGGCGGCCGGTCCAGCGATTAACAGTCGCGATTTCGCCTGCAAATCCGATGGTTGCTTCTCCGCTCGACTTTGGAAGAGTAAGCAGCCGCTATCGATGCCGTCACAACCGCTGCCGCATACGGGGCCATGCGATGCTTCATCCGAACCCGCTCACGGAACCACGCTCTCGCACCTGCAGGTTACGAGAGGTGAGCGAATAATTGATCGCGAGCACCTTATCGCGGCCATGGAAAGGGCGGGCTGGGTACAGGCGAAAGCAGCACGGCTACTCAAACTGACGTCGCGCCAAATAGGCTACGCACTCAAAAAACACGGAGTCGAGCTAAAGCACTTATAATCACCCTTGACTGCAACCGGGGGATCGTTTGAAAGCACAGGTTCACGCTTCAGCTTACCGGGCCACTAAGGCACGAGCAAATCACACGCAGACTCCGCCGGATGCTTCTCGTAAGATAGACCGCTTTCAAGGCAGAGGCGCAGTTCAACCGATCATCTACACCACGGTGCGCCAGCGACAGCTCACACCGTTGCTCATCTGATGCTTTCGTGTGGCGGCCCACCTTGACTAACCACTTAGCGACTCTGCTCATCTAGCACCCGACCACACTGGTTCAATGAATTCGCTCCGCCAGGCGCCTTTACTTCGACGATACATCAGGCCCCTTAGGCTGGATACTCGCTTGCAATCCGACGCCACGTACATCTCCTGGACACGCTGCTCACCGTGCGTCGAACGCCGGACGTAACCGACCGCGCTACTTAGTGTCAGCCAGCGCCAACACCGTACGACAATCTATATGATCGCCGGCTCACTTTGATACACCACTCGGCCGCTCGCGGGTTGACAGAACCAAGCGGCATTCCGCACTCACACCGGCCACGTTTGACTTCAGACACGAAGTGATTGCGTTCGCATCAGGTATGGCCGCGCTACAGAGCCGAAAGACGTCGGCGATACACGCCTGCTTTTCCTGTTCCGTGGGTAGAGGCCCGCCGGCTTTGGCGTACATGAATGACAACGAGTTTAGCGCGGCAACAATACTAACCGTTAGCATATAGTACTTGAATCTGTCGCTCCAGCAAGATGAGTTGAGCTGCCTTCGACGCATGATATCCTCTCAAGGTAGGTCGGCTTAGGTGGACACGGTGTGCTATAACGTTTGTAGGTCGCAAGTCGACGACTTCGAGTGCTACCGAGAGGGTATGGCTCGAACGGTTGCTTAGTGGGCCATCGTAACCTGATTGAATCCATCTGCACGGACGATGACCATCAATTCATTGATCCCGGTTTATCGACCGCACGGCCAATCCAAACCACGAGCAGCGCCCCTGTTTGTGGAGCCGCCCGATCTGGCTCACGATGCCCGGTACATCGCCCAAAGATAACACCATTGCGGCCTCGCGCGTCTCGTCTCGAACTGCTCATTTGCTTCACATCGTACAATCTCTCGCTGCGTCCGATTCAACCCCTCTCTTAACCAACTGAGCACATTTGTAAGCAGCCGTGCCCGCGCCCCACACTCGCCGCCCCGGTTCAACGAGCCGGCACCTCAGAGAGTTCTCAACGGCCACCATCATTGCCTCGGGAGCTGTATCTCGCAATCAACAGCCAGCACCGGCCACGTTGGCCTGACTATAGCGCCCGCTTTTCGCAATGCCCTTTCGCTCGGACCTACACTTAGATCGGCGCGGGTCGTGGACAGAGCGCACAGCTGATCCGTTGGATCTGCGCAGGATCTTCTTGATTCTCTCGTTACGTCACGTTGTACGCATCATTCGCCGAATTGCGAAAGGGACACTTCGATGCTTCAGCAGAAATTCACGTTCATCGGGAGCACGCGATCGCGTCAACTTCCATCGCCACTCTCCATTGATCGGCGTGCTTACAACTCAGGTGGGCACGAGCCACGTTCTGACAGTGTGCGCGAGGAGGCGCAGTACGTCTGGCAATTGTGCCTTTCCCCTCAAGAGCGGATAACGTACATTCGAAACAATCGCTCGTATTTTGCTTTTGACAGCTATCGAGAGATGATCGAGGTTGTCCGCGGCCGTCGCTTCAGCGGTTGCGCGCCGCAACTTGTGAATTGGCGCCGCCGATTCAGAGCGGGAGTATGGCGCTTCGCCGCACTGTACTGCCTTGCGACATGGATATTTATTTTTTTTGCTCTCCGCTTGCTTCTCTCCTGATGGCAATACTGCGAGGTTTCCGATCCATAGACCATGAGCGGGCGTACGGCCGTCCGCTCTGAAGCGATTCTCCAGAGAGCCAGGGAGGAGGCGGCGATCCAACATGCGCAGCACCGGAGCGCAGAAAGGTTGTCTGCCCGCTACGACACTATGCGATTGCAACCCGCCCTGCCCAGTCGACTAACAGAAAACGTCAAAGCCGAGCACATCGGCATCTCCTCACAACGCGAGCAATCGCGGCTGCGCTACTTCGGAAACGATGTTAGGTACAGTCACATCTCTTCGGCGGCGGCAGCAATCGCAGCGACGCACTTGATGAAACGATTAAACTCGACTTTGGTTTCAGATGTCCGGCCGAGGATAAGTTTAGCTATATCTGTTCTATGGCATTGCGTCCGCAAACTCGGAGTTAACGCCGATACCGCTTTGTCAAAAAGATGGCCCAATCTCAAGAGCCTTTCCGGCTCATAGATGTCGCTCATTTCTACCGGAGCACGGTTAGCGAAGCGATCCGTCGCCTCAGTAGTGACGCATTTGACTTTGGAAACAATCCCGAGCTGCGCGAGTATGAGTTGATTTGTCAACTCAGTGAGATGGCGGGTTGCTTCGCCTGGCGCTTCACCTCCGCCCACTAACCTGCCAATCTCCGCAACTTGCGCTTCGATATTTTGCCTGAGACGTTCCTGAGAATCGCTCGGGTCAGCCGCATCAGGCGGGTCAGCAAGCGATTCGAGGTGGGGCCGCCGGGAAGGTAAGGGGCTTGTAAACAGTCGCCACCACGACAGATAGTGCCTCAGTTTCGGCAACCACAACGTTAAGGCCTGATCTCCCATGCTGATTTGTTCCGCCGAGGTCGAGTTTCTGGTACTGTTCATCATCATCATCACGTCCACCCGTTATATGGTTCTGTACCAGGACGCGCGCCGTGAGTGAAACGGCTAGTCAGCGTATAACGCACGCCATGCGGCCCCTGCGACCTGAGTACCAGGCTTGATCGACATCAGTGAAATCGATTGTTCTGATAGAGCGCATTCATATTCTGAATTGGTCGGCCGCACTGACATCGAGGCCATGCAGCGAACGCCTCCTCCCACCCGCTCGCGTCTGCCTTTCCCCCAAGACACGCTTTTTGCAAATATGGCAGAACAAATGGTGGTGCAGCATTGCGAGCATGGCCAGCGCTATGCAGTGTTTGGTCCAAGGCGCTCTACGGACGCAGGGAGCGGCGCTGGCCGTAGCTCTGATCCGCCGCAATCGCATTCGAGCGATTAGGGCCGTAACCTCCTGTCCGCGCCAACGTAACTCGTCACGATCTCTCGATCGCTCCGAACCTGATCGCGCTCGACTTCACCACCACAGCTCCACACCGGCTCTGGCTGGCTGACATCACCTATATCCCGCCTGTCGAGTGCCGGCTGTATCGCGCCGCCATCACCGACCGGTTCGGCCGCAAGATGGTCGATCGGCCCATGTGCTATCACATGCGGGCTAACTCCCCTGTGCTGTGATAACGACGATCCGCCAGCAGCCTCTGACGGACTGATCCATGATTGAGGTCGGAGCGAGCAGTACGTTCCACATATCGCGTGCGGAGCCCTGCGGCTGCGGGCTGTACCCGATCGACGCGCCACAAGGGCGACTGCTTCTACAATGCTTTGATGGAGAGCTTGTCCACCACCCTGCCGAGCTCGTTCACGATCGTCAGGAGGAGACTCGTGCCGATGCACCGCGTGTATATCTCCGCGTTCGTTCGTGACTGCTACATTCCCGCCCGGCTCCATTCCACCATCGGATCGCCCCTCCGATCATCGCCTCAAAAGCCAAAGTGGCTACGATCCATCATTTAAATGGGCCCCATCCAAACACTCAATTTTACTAAGCTCGGACAAACGCGCATACGCGAGACGGGCATTCGACAAGCTGCGCGGGGCGCGACCCAGCTGTTTTCTGATCGGTCACTTGAGGGACTTCGATGCAAGCCAATTGCGTAAATAGGTCGTACCCTCCGGGTGACTGCGACGGGCAGACCGGAAGACAAAGGCAAATACGGTCATAGTATGCGGACGTAGCAGTACATTCGGATGGCTAAATGACCCGCCAGCGATTTCGTTCGACTCCGGGAATAGGGAGACGTCTGCGGTCGTCGCTTTCCACCAGCGCACTTCCGCCGGATGGCCATCCGTTTCACCACGCGGCAATTGCACCCGCATCTACAGGTTACGAGACTTGCACAGCCGTAGCGACCGCCCGCACTTGCCTGCCTATGAAACCAATGGAGTGGCAATGGCCGCCCGTTTCCGCTACCTAGCCGCAGTTTTCATACTTGCGGTCGGGCTGCTTTCCGCCGCGTCTCAGGCAAAGGATCGCCGCAATGTTCGCGA
Organism: Bradyrhizobium sp. CCBAU 53340; assembly: GCF_015291645.1. NCBI lineage: Bacteria > Pseudomonadati > Pseudomonadota > Alphaproteobacteria > Hyphomicrobiales > Nitrobacteraceae > Bradyrhizobium > Bradyrhizobium sp. CCBAU 53340. Next base: position 600,098 of record NZ_CP030056.1, on the reverse strand, counting down.
ACCGGCCGCGCCTAAAGGGGTATGCGCGCGCCTAGACCCGTCAGGTGGAAATGACACTGCCAGATTGCAAGCCGCCATAGACCATTGCGTCCCAAGCG